>JBDHHK010000011.1:0-40015 GCA_039589395.1 Gemmatimonadota bacterium | reverse complement strand
CGGCAACGATTCCACAAAGAGCAGACGCCCACCTCATGCTGCGGAATCGCAGCTGAGTCGCAGTTGCGACTCCTATGTCACCTTCTGCGGCATCCAGCTCTCTCAAAACGCTAGTCATATACCCGACCCCTGCGCGCAGCGTCTGCTGCACCCCCACCCGCTCCATGCCAGCCTCTGTCGTGCGCTGCGTGCCTACTATCACCCTAACCGTCGCAGTCCCAACGATCGCACCGATGACCAGCGCAATCAGGAGCTCTATGAGCGTAAAGCCGCTCCGGTTCAGCGCACGCATTGTATTGCCTTCTCGAAGGTATCGACTCGCACTCGCCCTCGCCCCATTTGATACCTGGCCAATAGCGTCACCGGTCGTGTTCGGTCCGTGGTAGCGCCAGCCACGGTCCACCTCAGATCGACCCGCTGTTCGGTGGCGCTGCCACTTGCAGCGGCATCGCAGCCGAGCGCTTCGATTCGCTCCAGCTGCCGGTTGGCCTGGAACGCCGCGGTAACCATTCGATCGGTTTCTCCGAGCACTCTGATGGTCGCAGCGCTTGCACCGAGCATCCCCAGAAGCCCAATGGAGAGCATAGTGATCGCGATGAGTACCTCTATGATCGTGAAGCCGGACATGTTCTTGGTCATGTGTATTCCCTCACCAACGTGCCTGGCCAAGCGGCGATACTGCCATAGTGTCCGAATGGGACGCCTTCGCGAATTTCACTATCATCCAGTTCGTTCCCATACCCAGCCCATTCGGCGCGAACGTCAGCGAATCACCCGCCAACGATATTGTCACCCCGAACTCCTCCCCCAGACGCGTGACGGCCCCTACGGTGTCCACACCTGCACCGTTGAGCGGGCAGCTTGTCACCCAGACTCGCGGATCGGCCGCTGCCACAATATGGAACACCGACCGGCACCCTCTCGATGCGGCAGCACTCCGAGCCGTCGAGAGGTGGCTGACCACCTCCCTTCGGGCATTCCGAACCGACTCCCCCGCCATTCCGTTCCTGATCCTTGGCATGGCAAACGCAGTCATGATGCCCACGAGCGTGATGGCCACGAGAAGCTCGATTAGAGTGAAGCCATAGGGCCGTCTTTGCATGGTCGTACTCCTACCGCTTGCGTTTTTTTGCTAAGACCAGGATCAGCCCACTACTATGCCTTGCACAAATATACGGAAAATCAGCCACTCAGTCCGTGTCGCAGTTCACATATTGAATGCGGCCGAACTCACTCATTTCCCGGTCGTGGGCCGCGCGGAAGAGGGGAACCGACAGCCCTCAATCCGCACCAATCCTGAGCCCCTTTAAGGGGCAAACTCTGTGCCGACTTCTTACCTCGTGCTCTGCGGCGACTCACGAGCTCTTGCGGCCTACATTTCGTGGCGTTATGCAACGTAGATCGCAAGTCCCCACAGTGCGGGCAGTGATGCGGGTCACGTACCTTAGGCATACTATCCTTCCCTAATGCCGACCGCTAGAGTGGTTTTTGGTGAGTGGTGAGTGGTGAGTGGTGAGTTGCAGGTGGTTGCTCGGGCGCGGGCTCGCCCGAATCGCTTGGTTTTCATTGACCAGCTCGAGTCGTTGAACGTCGTAAGACTTTGTCACACAACAACTTAGAGCCATACCCCACTCTTGGGCAAGACCTGGCGCACTGCAGCACAAGCCGCTCGCGCTGCATAACACCTCTTGAACGCCTCCATTCAAACACAGGCCGGACGCGAAATGCCCAGGTTCCGGTATGGGGCACACCGCCTGCAACCATCCATTCCCCCGGCGCATCTAAGAGGTAGCTGTGATGTTGCCAGGCGAAACCACCTACGCGGACCAGTCGTAGTGATATCACAGCGAGTTGATCGCAGCGTGTTGGGCAGCTTGCCGCCAGGCAAGTGTATTCGTCTGGAGGGGACGAACGGGACCACGCAAAGCCCGGCCTGACGCGGTGCGGGGTTCAGTAAGGCCCGATTGAGAGAGAGCGGTGGGAGCGCAATGTTCCCGCCGCTCTTTGTTTTGATTCCACTTCATGACACCTGCATTAATGGCAGAGCGGCAGGAGGTGCAGAGTGGCAGAGGTACTGCTGCACGTCTGCTGCCCTGCCCCTCTGCCCATCGTATCCTTACACTACCGACTCCCGCTCGGGTCGTCCTCACGATCGTGAGGTGCTGACGGAACTCCGGTCGCAAACGGATTGTGTATCGGGCAATACTCCGTCGGTTCCGTGCCCGGAATGAACCACTCGTAGGAAGTCGATTCTTGAGGGCACCAGCCGGTTGCCAGGTAACCGGTGTCGTGGTCGATGCGCCTGGTGATGAGTCCGTCCGGCGTGTCCCAACCTGTGGGCGGGGATTGTCGTTCATACACATAGTTCATGAACTCTGCCCAGACTGGAGCCGCCAACACACCTCCCGCCGATCGTGATTTGATCTTGCGGGGCTGATCGAAGCCGATCCACACGCCGGTGACGAGTTCCGAGGTGTATCCCAGAAACCAAACGTCTGCTCCATCGTTGGTCGTTCCGGTCTTGCCGCCTGCTGGATGCTGGAACATCCCGTTCCAACGGACCGCTAGGGCAGCAGTCCCGCGCCGCACCACATCCTGCATCATCGAAGTGACGAGCCACATGTGTTGCTCGTCGAGGATCCGCTCACGGCGAACCTGTGGTTCCCAGATGATGTTGCCATCTTCGTCTTCGACACGCAGCACTCCGATCGGAGCGGCGCGCGTTCCCAGGGTCGCAAAGGCCGTGTAGGCCGACGCCATCTCGATCATCCTGACGGATGCGGCTCCAATGTGCAGCGAATGGCCAGGAAAGATCGGAGTCGAGATCCCGTAGCGACGCGCCTCTCCAATAACCGCGGCTGTTCCCAACTCCATGCCCAGCTTCACCGCAACCAGATTTCTCGACTGATACAATCCCCTGCGCAGCGTCATGGGCCCGCGGAAGTCCAGCTCGAAGTTCTGCGGCTCCCATGGCATCGAGTCACCGGGATCACGGAGGCTGATCGGCGCGTCGTCAATGATGTGGCTCAACGGAATGCCGGCCCGAACCGCTGCCGAGTATACGAATGGTTTGAACGTTGACCCGGCCTGCCTCGTGGCCTGTACTACCCTGTTGAACTCGGAATCGCTTTCGTCCCGCCCGCCAACCATCGCCCTAACGTACCCGGTCTGCGCGTCGAGCGTCACCATTGCCCCCTGCAGGTAGGGTGCGCGTCCGGGTAAGATCTCCTCCTCGTGCTCCCCTTCCAAGTACTGCTGGTATGTCAGATGTCGATACGGTCCGAAATCACCATTCTCTATTCTCTCGAGCTGGTTCATCACAGCCCGCTCAGCGGCAATCTGCATATCCAGGTCGAGAGTCGTGTAGACCCGATAGCCGCGCTCGTACAACTGCATGCCGTAGCGGTCGTAGAGCTGCCGCCTTATCCACTCCACGAAATACGGAGCTACGTCGGCGAAGTCCTCACGCGAACTGACCTCGATGGGGTACGCCTTCCATTGTTCGGTCTCGAGCGGCGTCAGGAACCCCTGATCTCGCAACAGGTTCAGGACTGCATTGCGCCGCCTCAGCGCGTGCTCGGGATTGCGCCGAGGATCGTAGTACCGGGGGGCGGGCGGCACGGCGGCCAACAGGGCGGCTTCCGCTACGTTGAGGTCACGCGCCGATTTTCCGAAGAAACGCTGAGCCCCGGCCTCGACGCCGTACGCGTTGCCGCCCAGAAACAGTTGGTTGAGATACAGCTCCAGGATCCGGTTCTTGTCATATGTGCGCTCGATCTCGAGCGCCACTTTCATTTCGCGCACCTTGCGGCGCGGGTCCTTGTGTGCGGGCAACCTGTTGGGGAACACGTTGCGGGCAAGCTGCATAGTTATGGTCGAAAACCCTTCGGCGAACCGCATCTCCCTCAGGTTCACTACAACTGCCCTCGGGATCCCCATGTAATCGATGCCGCCATGTTCGTAGAAGCGCCGGTCTTCCACGGCAACGAAGGCGGCCCGAACAGCCGGCGAGATCTCATCGAACGACAGAACCGACCGCCGCTCGACTCCCAGCTCGGTTATCAGCCTTCCGTCGGCAGCGTAGACTTTTGCGGTCTGTGTCGGGCGGTACCCCTCGAGCATAGCGATCGACGGACAGGTGGTGCCTGTGCAAGCCCTCGTCCAGGAACCATAGACCAACCCCAGCCCGAGCGCGGTACATACCCAGAAACCCAGCCAGACCTTCTTGAGCACTCCGGCGCGCTTCCAGCGCTTTATCTTGTCGCGCAGGTTGACATTTAGTCGCGTCGTCGACCGCCGCCGCACACCTGGTCGCTTCATCTGAAACCGCCTTCCATATCAGGAAATAACGTAGCGATCCTGGGCCGTGCTTGCCAGCGATTCTGTCTGAGACTAAGCTTCGCGGCCATGGAACAGTTTTTAGACGAACTGGCCTGGCGCGGCCTGATGTTTGATGCGACACCCGACTTCAGGGAGCGGCTGAAGCAGGGACCCATAACGGGATACGTCGGATTCGACCCGACTGCACCGAGTCTCCAAGTGGGCAACCTCGTACCGGTCATGTTGCTGGCGCACCTACAGCGCGCCGGAGGAAGACCGATCGTTTTGCTCGGCGGTGGCACGGGCCTGATTGGCGACCCGAGTGGAAGACGTTCAGAAAGACCGCTGCAGGATTTTGACACCGTCGAAGAGAACAGCCAACGACAACGCCGCCAGTTTGAGCGATTCCTCGATTTCCACGAGGGGCCGGCTGGCGCAATGTTCTTGAACAACGCTGAGTGGCTGGTCAAACTTCAGACCGTGGCGTTTCTACGCGACGTTGGCAAACATTTCACGCTGTCCTACATGCTCCAGAAAGAGTCGGTCAAAGGACGTTTGGCTGATGGTATCTCGTACACCGAATTCAGCTACATGCTCCTTCAGGCCTACGACTTTCTGCATATGTACCGAACCGTCAACTGCGAACTGCAGCTTGGCGGATCGGACCAGTGGGGCAACATCACGGCCGGAATCGAACTGATTCGTCGCGCGGAGGGCGGTGATGCGCACGGCGTGTGCGCGCCACTGCTGACGTCGGCTACGGGTGCGAAATTCGGCAAGTCCGAAGCAGGCACTGTGTGGCTCGATCCCGAGCGCACCCGACCGTATGAGTTCTTTCAATATTGGATCAACGCGGACGATCGCGATATCGAATCGCATCTCAAGATCTTCACGTTCAAGACTCGGGAAGAGATTGAAGGCCTGATGAGCGCGCACGCGGAATCCCCGGGGAAACGCGAGCCACAAAATACTCTCGCTTTCGACCTAACGGCACGCGTGCACGGCGAAGAGATCGCAGCGCGCGCCGCGGAAGCCGCGGCGATCATGTTCGGAGATGGAAACCCTGCCGAGGCGAAAGCATCCACCTGGCAGATGCTGGCAGGTGAACTGCCTCACGGTATGCTGCCGGACGGGTTTTCTTCTGACTATTCCGTTGTCGATCTGGTGAGTGAATCGGTTCTGATCAAGTCCAAAGGTGAAGCACGACGCCAGATAGCTCAGGGCGGAATCTCAGTGAACGGAAGGCGGATCACGGAAGCGGACGCGATCGCCGGGCCGCCGCTAGAAGGTGGTTATTACTGGATACAACGCGGCAAGAAGTCCCACTTCATATTTGAACCGCGGCCCTGATTCGGGCGGCCATCGCTTCGAGTTCGTCCTGATCCTCCACTGCTGGGAAGTTCTTGGGGAATCGTAGGCCGAACTTATCATCCGGGAAACGTGGCAGCACGTGGAGGTGGAGGTGAAACACCCTCTGTCCCGCATCCTCACCGTTCGCGGTCCAGACATTAAACGCCGTGCCGCCGGTGGCCTCCATGATTGCCGGGCCAAGCTGGCCGGCCACGGTGAAGAGATGTGCGGCTAAGTCCTTGGGGCAGCTAACCAGATTCTCGTAGTGCACTCGAGGTATTACGAGGGTGTGACCTGCGTACACGGGGTATATGTCCATCAAGGCCGCGGATTGCTCGTCTTCGTAAACTATGGCACCAGGTGCCCGGCCCTCCATGATTGCGCAAAACGGGCAGTCGCTCATGCGTACTCCGTAAGAATCGCTACAGCTCTCTCCATTTCGTCCGGTGTATTATAGCAATGAGGCGACAATCTGAGTGCTCCTTCCCGGAGCGCAACCGTAATCTCCTGGTCTCCCAGTTTCCGATGGCACTCGGCCAGTTTCCCAGGGACCACACACACGATCCCCGAAGAGTGCTCCACGTCGAGCGCAGACGCTCCTCGGAGCTTACCCGCTTGCACTTGTTCCAACAGTGGTTGCCTGACTTCACGCAGCCATTTTTCGACATCATTGATCCCGAACTCGAGCAGCAGATTCAGACTTTCGTTCATGCCGATCAGGTCCTGAAAGGGTAGCGTGTTGATCTCAAACCGCCGTGCATCCAAACGGAGCTTGTATTCGTACTCGGTCAGCCGAGAGAAATCGTCCGTTCCCTCGAACGCGAGCCACCCCACGAAGGTGGGTTCGAGCTGCTGCAACAGACCCCGGCGTACGTAGACAAAACCACTTCCGAACGGGGATAGCAGCCACTTCTGCCCACCACACGCCATCAGATCAACTGGCGTTGCTTTGACATCGAACGATGTCTGGCCGATGCCCTGAATGCCGTCGACAACGAGAAAGCAGTCGTTCGCACGGCAGGCCTCCCCGAGACGCCCGATGTTCGCCTTATATCCGTTCGAAAACTGGACTAGGGAGATCGCGAGTACTCGGACCTTCGGGTCGGATACCTTATCGCAGAGGTAATCCTCGTCCGGCCATCCTTCAGATGTCGGCGTTGCCAGCTCTACCACCACTCCGCGCGACTCGAGCTGCTTCCAGGGATATACGTTCGCCGGAAACTCGCGGTCCGGAAGCAACACGATCTCTCCCGAGCGAACGGGCAATGCTTGCGCAGCGACGTTTAGCCCCAAGGTGGTGCTCGTGGTGAGGCCGATCTCATCGGTATCGGCGTTCAACAGCCGCGCGACTGCGCTCCGGGTCTCGGCAAGACGATCGAAGAGCCCGGGAACATCCATGGTTTGCGGCGTCATTTTTTCTGCGTTGAGCTCGTCGACCACCACCCGCGTTCTTTCAGGAAGCGGTCCGATTCCCGCGTTGTTGAAATAGATCGCGTCCGCCGTCCAGGGAAACTCCCTCTGGCGGAGCTGTAGACAACGCGCGCGCAGATCGGCCGAAGATATTGGGGCGTTGTTCACTGCCATCTTAGTTCCCGAATGAAATCCTCAGATGCGTAACCCTCCGATTCCTGACTGACTGGCCGCTGATGAACGCGGAATTACGCGGAAAACAGCGGCGCCTTAGGTACCCCGCCCAACCCAATAAACCATCCGCGTTTTCAGCGTCCTTCCGCGGCCAAAACCCAACGACAGCTCTTCTGCGGCCACCGCGGCATAAGCTGGAAAAGCGAGCCGCCATGTCACCCACTCTGTGCGACCATCTCCAGCGAGTGCAAACGCTGATAAAGCCCGCCCGCCGACACCAACTCGTCGTGGTTTCCCAACTCGACCAAGCGCCCCGCCTCCAAGACCGCGATCTGGTCGGCGCGGGCAACGGTCGACAGGCGATGGGCGATGACGAGTACGGTCCGATTCTCCAACAAGCGGCCAATCGCGTCCTGCACGAGTCGCTCCGACTCGGTATCGAGCGCCGACGTTGCCTCATCGAGGATCAAGACCGGCGGGTCCTTGAGCAGCACGCGCGCCAATGCGATCCGTTGCCGCTCGCCACCCGAAAGTCGCGTGCCGCGTTCGCCAAGCACCGTGTCGTAGCCTTCCGGCAGATTCTCGATGAAGGCAGCAGCGTTTGCAGCACGTGCGGCGGCTTCGACCGATTCGAATGGCGCATCTGCAAGTTCTCCGTAGGCAATGTTCGCCCGCACCGTGTCGTTGAAGATGACGGTATGCTGACTCACGAAGCCCATCGCGCGCCTCAAAGAGCTCCGAGAGTATTGGGTGATCGGCACTCCATCGATCAATACGGCACCACGCTGCGGATCGTAAAAGCGCGGTAGCAGATCGACCAGTGACGACTTCCCGGCTCCTGACGGACCCACGATTGCAGCCACCTCTCCTGGCCGCACCGTGAGGTTGACGTCCTTCAATACCCAAATACCGGGTTCATGCGAGAACCAAACGCCTCGAAAAACGATCTCCTTTTCGAGTCCCGGAAACTCCCGAGTATCGCCTGAGTCAACGTCGTCGGGCTCTTTGTCGAGAATCTCAAACACCCGCTCAGCTGCACTGAGTGACAACTCGGCATTCACCGGGAACTGCGACAGCGCCTTCACGGGCGACAGCAGCCTGAGCGTGACCGCCATGAACGGAAGGAAAAGCTCGGGCCGCATTCCTCCGCCACCGGTAGTTCCGACAGAGGTGACGATCACCAACAAAAGGAGCACTACCGCAACTCCCATAGTTTCACTCACCGGGTGCGCCAAAACCGCTAGGCGCTGGGCCTTCACGACTGCCCCGAAATATCGACCGAGAGCACCTTCGAAACGGCCACGCTCGTACGCCTCAGCCGAGTGTGCTTTCACCAACCGCGCCCCCTCAACTGTCTCGCTCACGATTGCCGTGACCTCTCCCCTGTCGTGTAGCGCTTGCGACATTCGGGAACGGATGCGACCTAGAATCGGACGCATGAAGAGCGCTATGCTCGGTGCGAGCAGAAGGGTGAGCAAGGTCAGACGCCATGACAGACAGGCCAGAACAACGAGGTAGACAACGACCAGAAAGACGTTCTGAATAGCGGACACGAGAGTTGCGCTCACCACCAGACGCGCCTGCTCGGTGTCGGCGATCATCCTGCTGACCAGCTGTCCTCCCTTCATCCGTTGGAAGAAGTCCAGACCAAGCTTCTGGATGTGCGAGTACAGGGCAGCACGGAGGTCGCGCGCCACACCCTCCTGTATGGACGCAGACCGTGAGCCTGCCACGTACACTGCCACATTCTTGACAGCGAACGCGGCGAGTATGATCAAGACGACATTTCTGAGAGCGGTCACCCTGTCTGCCGCGAGCGCAAACCCCACGAGTGTCTCCAGCACCCGCTCGACCAGCGTTGGTGCTTCGGTCACGAAGGCGCTGGTCGCGCCAAACAGGAGGCGAAGAAAGGGAATCAGCAGGGCAAAAGTGAAGCCGTCGAGAACTGACGCAATCACTGCTGCAAGTAAGGTCAGTCCCAAAGCACCGGTGTATGGACGCACAAAGTCCAATAGCCGGCGAAACCGCTGCACTTACGACGCTCCGCGTGGAGTCAGCAATGCAATGGGCAGCACGACTTCCTCCGGTGTCACACCGCCATGTAAGAATGCCCCGCGATACCTCGCCTGATACTCTCGGAGCTTAGTTGGGTACACGAAGAAGCGATCGTGCGTCGCTATCACCATCCTCACACCCAACCCCCCGGCCGGCAATCCCCAACTTGGCAAATCCTCGACCGAGATTACTCCCTCATCATCCTTTGCGCGAAGGTCTTCTCCGAACTTGTACCTCAAATTTGGGGTTGCGTCGCGCTTGGCGAATACTGTGGCCGGCGTGTTGCAGTGGATCGAGCCGTGATCGGTCGTGAGCAAAACCGGCACGCCGCGCCGCTCTGCTTCCTTTAGCGAGCGCAGCAGCGAGGAGTCCTGAAACCAGGTGCGTGTGAGGCTGCGGAGAGCAGTGGCATCGCGAGCGACTCTATAGAGAATGGCGTTCTCTGCCCTTCCGTGGGTCAGTTGGTCCACGAAGTTGAACACCAGAGACGTCACGCCCGGCTGTGACAAGTAGGCCGGCAACCGTGGCAGTAGCGCTTCGTCGTCTTTCCCAGACGTGATCTTCTCGTACCGCACCGGCACCGATTCACCCATCAACTCTCGAAGTTGCTCTGTGAGGAGTTCCGCCTCGTGCGCGTTCAAGCTCTCGCCGTCACGCGCCTTCCACCAATCGGGGTGTCGCGACGCGATCTCTACTGGAAACAAGCCGCTGAAGATCGAGTTGCGCGCAAATGGTGTGGCTGACGGGAGAATGCTGTAGTAGTACGACTCCTCCACGTCGAAAAGCTCGGTCACGAGCGGCATCAAAGATCCCCACTGATCGAGCCGCAGGCAATCGACCACGACAAACATCACCGAACCGCGTTCCTGCAGGAGCGGAACCACAAATTCACTACAAACGTCGACAGATAGCGGTGGACGGTCTCCTTGCGGATTGGCTAGCCATCTTGGGTACTGTAGTTCTATGAACTCTGCAAAATCGCCGTGGAGACTCGTCTGGAAGGTGCTCAGCGCCTCCTTGAGGCCGGACTCGTCAGTCATCGACAAGCGCACGTCCCATTGAGCCATCTCGACCACTAGATCTGTCCATTCGCGCCAACCGAGATCGGAACCACGGCGCATTTCCATCTCACGAAATCGAGTAACGAAGTCCCTCGATAAACGCTGTTGACGAATTCTGTTTCCCTCGAGCAGCCTGGTCACGACCGTGAGTACCTGGCGGGGGTTCACTGGCTTCACCAGATAGTCTTCCAATTCGATGCCTATGGCCTCGTGCATCGTGTCGGCTTCTTCACTCTTTGTGACCATGACCACTGGCACGGCAGGGTCAATTGAGCGGATCTCTCCTACGAGTTCCAGCCCGCGTTTTCCGGGGAGCTGCTCGTCTAAAAGGATGAGCCCGTACGGCTGACGCCTGAGCAGCGCAAGCGCGTCGTCACCGTGAGCCGCCTGTTCCACTTCGTATCCGTTCTCTTTCAGGAACAGCACGTGCGCGCCGAGCGATTCGAACTCGTCGTCCACCCAGAGTACAGTCTTTGGTCGAGGCATGATAGGAACATAGCTCCAGCGTGTAGTGGGCTCAACGCGGCCTCTGGCGACCCGTGTTTTCCTCCTCTACATTCAGGCGTAGCCTCGACGTGTGGAAGAGCTCAAACACCGGGTGTTCCCGCATGAACGGTTTTCTCGCTCAAACCCAGCAGCTGTTGATAAGCGACCTCCAAGTCGCCGCGAGGGGACCCAAACGAAACGGACTCTTCGCTCTGTGGCTTTTCGTACGCTTCTGTGACGGTATGCTGCCTCCGGATTCGCTGAGCGAAAAGGCTAATCGTCGCCGTTTGGAGGGACTAAAGCGGAGGCTGAGCAGTCTCTCGCTGCAACCGTCACTCAGGCGAGCCTTGACCGGGGGTCTGCGCGAACTCGAATCCGGAACCGGCGAGGCTGCCGCCTTCGGATTACATCAGATGGTAGCTCCAGTCCGCGATGTTCTGGGCTCCAAACTCGCAGACTCCGTACTGCAGGCGGCGCGATCCGCAGAAGAAGCGACCGCGAAGGCGGCAACGAACGCATGAGGAAAGATCCGCATCGAATTCCTCGTGACTCTCTCACCAACCTGATTGTGCAGGTAGACAATCTGAAGGAAGGAGAGATTCCTCACGACACCGTTCCGACCGGATTTCCGTCGGTAGACAAAGCGCTGGGCGGCGGAATCAGGCGGCAGGATCTCGTGATGCTCGGCGGAGATGTCGGAGCCGGCAAATCGGCACTAGCGTTCGGGATCGCGCTCCGGGCGGCAGCGGCTGGTTTTAGGGTTGCGTATTTCTCAGGCGAGATGAACGAGGAACGTCTGATGGAACGAGCCCTGGCGATCGAAGCGAGAGTTTCGGTAGACGAGATTCGTGCCGCTGAAATTGCCGAGACAACACGATCGGCACTCGGTGCGGCAGCACTCAGGATACGGGATCTCCCTCTCAAGATTTTTCCACTCATCGGGTTGGGGATGGAAAAGGCGCTGGCACCGGCGTGGGAGTTCGACCCTGCTCTCGTCGTCATCGATTTTCTCCAACTGCTGCCGCCGCCCGACCCGCGCAATACGCTCGACGAGGAGTGTGCAGCATCTACGCGCGCCTTGAAGGCAGTTGCTCTCGACCGAACTGTGGCATGCTTAGTCGTAGCCCAGCTGCCGCAGCTCAGGACCGTCAGGTCAGACCGAAGACCAAACCTCGACGATTTTGGTGCGCTCGGTTCTATCAAACAGCATTCCGACATCGTATTTGGACTTTACCGCGAGGAGATGTACGATCCCGGGGCAGGCTTGGAAGGCGCGACCGAGTTGATAATCGTGAAGAACCGAAACGGGCCAACCGGATTCGTTGACCTCTATTTCTACCAGAAGTGGATGAGATTCGAGGACATGCTCGATCCCGACCGCTGAGATATTTTGCCCCGCGTTGCAGGGCGACGAGAGAGCCCGATATATTCACGTCTGATATCGATTGAAGAGCTTTCTCCGGCGGAGGATGCATGGCCGGACATAGTAAGTGGAAACAGATCAAACGGCAGAAAGCCGTCACCGACGCGAAGCGCGGCGTAAAATTCACCAAGATGATCAAGGAGATCACCGTTGCAGCGCGGCAGGGCGGCGGTGACCCCGAAGGAAACGCGCGGCTGCGCACGGCGATCGAGACCGCCAAATCCGGCAACATGCCTGCCGAGAACATCGAACGCGCGATAAAGAAGGGAACTGGAGAGCTCGAGGGAGTCGTCTATGAAGAGGCGACCTACGAAGGTTATGGCCCAGGCGGAGCGGCAATACTGATCCAGGTGACTAGCGATAACCTCAACCGCACTGTTGCGCACATCAGACATCTGTTCTCCAAGAACGGGGGCAACCTAGGTACACCCAACTCCGTCGCGTGGATGTTCGACAAGCGAGGGTTGTTGTATCTCGACGCAGAGCGCTTTCAGGAAGACGAGGTGCTCGAGGCAGCGCTCGAGGGGGGTGCAGACGATCTGACCACCGAAGGCAACCAGCACGTAATCACCACAGACCCCACTCTGCTTCAATCGGTCCGCGATGCACTCGAGGCCAACGGTCTAACGGTCGCCGACGCCGAGATCGGCATGATACCGCAAAACAGCGTGATGGTTGAGGGCAAAGACGCAGAGCAGCTTTTGAAGCTCACCGATGCTCTCGAGGATGACGACGACGTCTCGAAGGTATTCAGCAATTTCGACATCGATCAGGATACCCTTGCGGCGGTCAGCGGGTGAGTGAACGAGTGCTGGGCATCGATCCCGGCACTGCCGTAACGGGATACGCGGTCCTCGAACCCGAGCGTGGTACTCCGGGGCGCCTCATAGAGTGTGGTGTCATCCGCACCAAGGCCAAACACGCTATGAGCAGTCGGCTCGAGACTATCTTTGACGGCGTAACGGAGTTGATCGACCGGCACGAGCCCGCTACAGTTGCTGTCGAGACGGCGTTCCTGAAATCCAACGTCCGAACAACCGTTACATTGGGACAGGCCAGAGGTATGGTGCTTTTGGCCGCCGCGAAAGCGAAAACGGAGATCGCAGAATTCCCACCTGCGACCGTAAAGAAGAGTGTCTCTGGTGCCGGAGGGGCGGGCAAAGGACAGGTAGCATATATGGTGCAGCGCCTCTTGCGGCTGAAAGATCCGCCAAAACCTGATGATGCCGCAGACGCCTGTGCGATCGCGTTGACGTATCTCATCACGTCAGGACGGAGACGATGATCGCCGCAATAAGAGGAATGCTAGCCGCCAAATCCGGCGACCGCGTGGTGATTACCACGTCGGGCGGCGTCAGCTACGAGATTTCGGTTCCGCTTGGCGTACTGGAGCGTCTACCGGCCAGTGGAAACGAGGTCGAATTGAACACCGCACTGGTGGTCAGGGATGATGGATGGTCCCTGTACGGTTTCGATGAACTAGACGAACGGACATTGTTCGAGCGGCTGTTGGGCGTCAACGGCGTTGGGCCTCGCCTGGCTCTTGCAATCGTCTCTACCCTGGGTGGCCCCAGGGCGGTGAAGGTGCTGAAAGAGGGGGATACAGCGGCGCTCTGCACGGTACCTGGCGTGGGCAAGAAGACGGCGGACCGGATTTCACTGGAATTGAAGGACAAGCTGCGTGACCTGGGCGCTTCGGAACTCACCGGGGCTGCTGTAGTCCCGGCCGAACAAGCCGTCCAGGCCCTAATCAACCTGGGCTATGCGAGCGTTGAAGCAGAGAAGGCCGTGAGGCAGGTCCTCTCAGACGGTGGAGGAGACCAACCGGCCAACCTGATCCGCGGCGCCCTGAAACTAATGGTCAAGAGAAGATGAAGACTGCTGAGTGGTTGTGTACCTCGTGCGGGGTCACCAACAGAAGGCTGGTGAACGACAACGAGACTCGAGCCGAGGATCGGTGTATGACCTGCAAGAAGAAACACGTGGTTGAAGAAGACGATCGACCCGTACGCTGGCGAGCAAAAGCCAAGTCGTGAACCGACCCGAGATCACCACCCCGGAGGCACTCCCGGACGACTCCTCTTCGGAGACCACTCTCAGGCCGTCGCGCCTGGAAGAGTTCACCGGGCAGGAAGAGGTAAAGGAAAGCCTTCAGATCGCGATCGAAGCGGCGAAACAACGCGGAGATCCGCTCGATCACGCTCTCTTCTTTGGCCCACCCGGGCTCGGTAAGACGACGCTCGCGATGCTGGTTTCAAAAGAGCTGGGGGTCAACATCCGAACTACGAGTGGACCGGTACTGGAGAAATCCGGCGATCTCGTGGGACTGCTCACGACGCTTCAACGGGGAGACGTTCTTTTCATCGACGAGATCCACCGCCTCAAGCCAACGCTCGAGGAGTTTCTCTATCCAGCCATGGAAGACTACAGGGTGGACGTGCGCATAGCTGAAGGTCCGAACGCCCAGACCATCCCTATGAGCATCGAGCCGTTCACTCTGATAGGCGCTTCCACCCGCTTCGGAATGTTGACTCCGCCGATGCGAGCGCGGTTCGGTTTGATAGAACGGTTGGGTTACTACCCGACCGAAGACCTTCACATCATCGTGACGCGATCGGCAGGTATACTCGACATCGGCATCGACCCCGATGGTGCAAACGAGATCGCCAAGCGAAGCCGCGGTACTCCGCGGGTGGCAAACCGGCTGCTGCGTCGAGTGAGGGATTATGCGCAGGTCCGAGCCGACGGAAGGATCACTCAATCGGTAGCTGAGGCCGCACTACAGAGACTCAATGTCGATGAGTACGGGCTCGATAACATGGACGCTCAGATCCTCAAGATGATCATCGAGAAGTTCGACGGAGGTCCCGTCGGGCTCAACACGATTGCGGTAGCGGTGGGCGAAGACGCCGGCACACTCGAGGAAGTGTACGAACCTTACTTGATACAGCAGGGATATCTCCAACGCACCCCGCGCGGTCGAGCCGCTACGCCGGCGGCGTACAGGCATTTCGGCTATACTCCGCGCTCCGAAAGCGGGCCGCAGGAAAGCTTCTTCGACAATGGCGCAGGAACCTAACCGCTACCACACCGACGACTTCGACTACGAGTACCCTTTGGAAGCCGTTGCGCAGCGACCGCTCGCAGACCGCAGCGCCAGCCGGCTACTCGTGTTGAACCGCGGATCGGGTGAGATACGCCACACGACATTCAAGTCATTCTCCGACCTACCCGATCCGGGAGACGTATTGGTTTTGAACGTCAGCCGTGTCGTTCCGGCGCGTCTCACTGGAAGGCGGGAAAACGGGCGAGACGCGGAGATCTTGCTGGTGCATGCTGATGAAGACGGTTCTTGGACCTGTCTGGCTCATCCGGGTGGCAAACTCAAGGTGGGGCGAAAGGTGTTTTTTGGCGAAAACACCACCGCAGAAGTCATCGACGTACTAGGTGGAGGGTTGAGACGGATTCGATTTCACGGTGCGCTCGGTGCATCAGAGCTGATGGAGGAGTTCGGAGCAGTTCCGCTACCCCCGTACATAACCCGCCCCCCCGACACGGATGACTCCGATCGTTACCAGACGGTTTACGCAACGGAAGACGGCAGTGTTGCCGCACCTACCGCAGGGCTTCACTTCACGGAGGAAACACTCGACGAACTGAAATCGCGTGGAGTGAAGATCGCAGAAGTGCTGCTCCATGTGGGTCCGGGCACCTTCAAGCCCGTTCGGGACGAAGATCCTTCGTTACACAAGATGCACGCCGAATGGTATTCGGTGACGAACGAAACAGCAGAATTGATAAATGAAACCAAGGCCGCTGGCCAGCGTGTGTGGGCGGTCGGTACCACATCGGCGCGAGTGCTGGAATCGGTCGCAGTAGACGGAATTCTCCGCGGAGAATCCGGTTGGACCGAACTCTTCATTCTTCCGCCGTACGAATTCAAGATGGTGGATGCGATGCTCACCAACTTTCATCTACCTAGATCCACCCTTTTGATGCTGGTTGCGGCCTTCAGCGGTTTTGATTTGATGATGAACACCTACCGCGAGGCTGTTGAACTTGGGTACCGGCTCTACAGCTACGGCGATGCAATGGCTATAGTCTGAAAATGTTTGACTTCGAACTGATCGAAACGGACGGTTACGCCCGAGCAGGCATGCTAACGTTGCCGCATGGAAAGGTAGAAACGCCTGCCTTCATGCCTGTCGGCACACAGGCTTCGGTGCGTACACTTTCGCCGCACGACCTCGAAACAGCCGGCGCTAGAATCGTCCTGTCGAACACCTATCACCTCCACGTCCGCCCTGGTGAGGATGTTGTTGCGGAGCTGGGTGGACTGCACGAGTTCATGGCGTGGCCGCACCCGCTCCTAACTGATTCAGGAGGCTTTCAGGTATTTTCGCTCGAGGGCTTCCGCAAGGTGGACGAGGACGGCGTCGAATTTCAGTCCCACGTTGATGGAAGCCGCCGAAAGCTCACACCGGAGCGAGCCGTCGACATTCAGTGGACGCTTGGTGCCGATATCGCGATGGCGCTGGACCACGTTGTTCCAGGACAGGCAGAGAGGGCAGCAGCGGAAGATGCCCTGGAGCGAACGCTTCGTTGGCTCGAGCGCTGCGCGCAACACCACAACGCATTATCGGCAAACACTATCGACCGTCAGACGCTGTGGCCCATCCTTCAGGGCGCAACCTTTGCCGACCTCAGACAGAGGTCACTCGAGCAGGTGCTATCTATCGGAGAATGGACGGGCATCGCAGTCGGAGGGTTGGCGGTGGGCGAGCCCAAGGAGGCCATGTTTGACGTTCTCGACGGCCTTGCCGCTTCCCTTCCCACCGAGGTTCCGCGTTATCTTATGGGCGTAGGGTTCCCAGTGGACCTGTTGAGATCCATCGCGCGGGGAATGGACCTATTCGACTGCGTCGCTCCAACCCGAATAGGGCGTAACGGCAGCGCGTATACGCCGGATGGGCCACTGCAGATTAGAAACGCAGCTCTCCGACGCGACACGAACCCGCTCGACGATGCGTGTGACTGCGAAACGTGTAGGACATTTAGTCGTGGTTACCTGAGGCACCTCTTTGCAGCCGATGAACTACTGGGTCTCAGAGCTTTGTCATTGCACAACGTGCGGTTCCTGACTCGGCTGGTTGGAGAAGCGCGCAGGCAGATCGAGGCCGGCCAGTTCGAGAGCTGGAGCGGCGAATGGAAGAATCGCTATAACAGACGAGGGTCTTCGTGATAACTGCATCAATTGCACTGGGCGCAACATCTGGTGGGTCAGGCGGTGGCGGCATGAGCATCGTCTTCATTCAGATGATCGTAATTGTCGCGATCTTCTATTTCTTGATCATTCGACCCAAGATGCAGCAGGAGAAGAAACACAGGGCACGTTTGGAGACCATCAAGGCCCGTGATCAAATTGTCACCGCAGGCGGAATCATGGGTGAGGTCGTGCATGTGAAAGACGACGAATTGACTGTAAAGAGCGGCGAATCTCGGCTGATCATTCAGCGCGACCGAGTTGCTGTCGTGCGCTCGCCCGGCGAGCGGGAAGAGGAAAACAAGAAATGACGATTAGGTCGATCCATCTCCTCGGATCTCCCGTGCTTCGAGAGCGGGCTGAGGATGTCGAAGAGATCGACGACAGCGTCAAGGAGCTGATTCAGGACCTGCTCGATACGACGTTCGCCGACGACGGGCTCGGGCTCGCCGCGAATCAGATTGGAGTTGCCAGGCAGGTGGCTGTGGTCGTACACGGCGACGAACCATTGCTGTTTCTGATCAACCCCAAGGTTGTGGAAAGCGAGGGGGAGGAGAGGGAAGAGGAAGGGTGCCTTTCACTTCCGGACTTATTTGCCGACGTGACTCGACCCGCACATGTCGTGGTCGAGACGTTGGACCTGGAGGGCAATACGGTTCGGGTCGACGCAGATGGCATTAAGGCTCGCGCTATACTGCACGAGGTCGATCATCTCAACGGAGTGATGTTCATCGACCACCTGAGCCCCTTCAAGAGGCGGCTGTTGTTGAAGAAGTGGAAGAAGCTCCGCAAGGGCAAGGTGGGCTACCTCAAACACCTCACTCCGGCAGAGTCCGCAAAGTGAGCATGCGGTTGGTCTTTTTCGGGACTCCTGATTTTGCGGTACCATCTTTGAGGTCGCTCAGCGAAGAAGGCTTCGATGTGGCAGCAGTGGTAACCCAACCAGACAAGCCAAAAGGTCGACACCACAATCAGCTCATTCCGTCGGCCGTCAAAGTCGAGGCGCTGGAGGAGAAGCTCCCGGTTCTGCAGCCCGCACGACCCAACGATCAAGAGTTCCTGAGCGAGCTGCGGGAACTCCAGCCCGACCTCGGGGTGGTCGTAGGTTACGGACACATCTTCAAACCCGCCTTGCTCCAGCTGCCGCCCCAAGGGATGATCAACGTTCACGCTTCGCTGCTCCCGCAATTCCGCGGTGCCGCACCGATCGAGCATGCGATCCTGAATGGGTTGGACGAGACAGGTGTATCCATAATGCAGCTCGACGAGGGGATGGATACAGGACCGGTATACCTGCGTGTGCCGACCCCGATCGCACCTGACGAGAACGCCGGTGAGTTGACCACCCGCCTTGCCGAACTCGGCGCCTTGGCACTCATCGAAGCACTCACCTTGATCGCCACTGGAGCAGCAGAGCGTGAGCCTCAGGACCATGCTGTCGCTTCATACGCTCCAAAGCTCACGCCGGAGATGGCCCGCATCGAGTGGACCAATTCTGCTGAGGCCATCTCGCGGCAGGTTCGCGCGCTCGATCCCAGGGTGGGAGCCAGAACTTCACACGGCGGGCATTTGATCAAGCTGTTCGGACCTCGTCCGGCAGACGAGTGGGCGGAGCACGACCACCCCGGTGAGATCATCGAAACCGACCCTGCACTAGTTGTTGCGACCGGTTCGGGGGCTCTACAGTTCCTCGATGTGCAGCCGGAGGGTAGGCAACGCATGGCCGCGGCCTCTTGGATCCGTGGTAGAGGTGCAGTAAAGGGCGATCGCTTCGAGTGAAACGGCAGCTGCCCCGCCTGCATGCGGTAACGAACGACGAGGTCCTCGCACTACCTGATTTCCACGAACGGACGGCCGCGATCGCCAAATCGGCGCCTGGAACTGCCGTGCACATACGGTCAGGATCTCTAGGTGGTCGCAGATTGACCGAATTGGCCGAATTCACAAAGCAAACGCTCGAAGCAGGTTGCACCTTCGTCAACGATCGAGTAGACGTCGCTCGAATCGTCGGAGCGGACGGTGTACATCTCCCATCGGCCGGGCTTTCAGTGACTTCCGCTAGATCGATTATCGGCCCAGAGTGCTGGGTTGGCAGATCGGTTCATAATGCTGTGGAGGTGCAACGTGCAGACGATGAGGGTGCAGACTACGTGGTCTTGGGCCCGATATGGCCGACCGTTTCACACCCCGGCACCGAGCCGCTGGGCCTCGACGCCCTATCATTTGGTTACGATCTGCCCGTCATAGCCATCGGAGGAATTACACCGGAACGGGTACCGGAGTGTATTCAGTCGGGAGCTTACGGTGTGGCGTTGATCTCTGCCATCTGGTACGCCCAGGACGTTACTTCGGCCGCTCGAGATTTGTCGCTATCTTTCCCACCGTGAGTGACAATCTGACGATCAAGACCAACGGCGAAGAGAGGCAGATCGAAGGCGGCTCGTCACTGCTCGATCTGCTCCAACAGCTCGATCTCGACCCTCGTTTCGTGGTCGTCGAACTGAACAGGAACATCGTGCGTAGGCCGGCCCTAGCAGAGACACCCTTGAAGAACGGCGATGAGGTGGAGCTGGTACACTTCGTGGGTGGAGGCTGAGCCCCGCAAAGGACATCCAATGACAGCTGCAGTTTCCGAACCTACCCAAGCTCCGCTCGTGATCGGCGGCAGGGAATTCCAATCGAGGCTCATGGTTGGAACTGGGAAGTACAAAGATAATGAGACGATGGTAAACGCAATCGCTGCGTCTGGTAGCGAAGTGGTGACCGTGGCGGTGCGCAGAGTCGACCTCGATAGGCGCAAGGAGGAAGGGATCCTCTTCCACCTGGACCCGGAACGATATTTCCTGCTCGCCAACACCGCTGGCTGCTACACCGCCGAAGATGCGGTGCGGTATTCGAGGCTTGCACGAGAAGCCGGATTCAACGAGTTCATCAAGCTCGAAGTGCTGGGCGACGAGGAGACGCTTCTCCCAGATGTAACCGGATTGCTCGAAGCCACTGAGATACTCGCCAGTGATGGCTTCAAGGTCATGGCCTACACGAATGACGACTTGATCACAGCTTGTCGCCTCGAGGATGCGGGTTGCGTCGCCGTAATGCCGCTCGCTTCTCCGATTGGAAGTGGGCTGGGGCTGATCAACCCATACAACATTCGGACAATAAAGAGGCGTCTTTCTGTGCCGGTGATCGTCGATGCGGGTGTCGGCACTGCGTCGGATGCTTGCGTGACCATGGAGCAGGGTGTCGATGGGATCTTGATGAACACCGCACTTGCCGCCGCAGACGATCCGGTGGCCATGGGCCACGCGATGAGACATGCAGTACAAGCGGGTCGGTTGGCTTACCTGGCCGGCCGCATGGAGGCCCGAGAGATAGCGATACCGTCATCACCTACATCTGGTATGCTCGACTAGGTGGTTCAAGGAACGAATGCTCGCAAAGCGGCACTGGATATTCTTCGCCGTGTACGCTCCGGTGCAACGTTCGAGCTGGCGCTTTCGGCTGCGACAGAGGGACTCCAAGACCCCGATCGACGACTGGCGCATGAGATATCTGCCGGTGTTTTGCGCAGCAGAACGGAGCTGGACTCCCGCTTGCGTAGGCTTGTCTCGGGGAAATGGGAAAGAACGGCCCCAGACCTCCAGGATCTGCTACGGATCGGTATTTACCAGTTGACACACCTCGAGCGGGTTCCCGCTTTCGCGGCCGTACAGGCAACAGTTGAAGTGGCGAAAGGCGCATATGGGAGAGGCGGCGCCGGTCTTGTGAACGCAGTGCTCCGGCGTGCGGCCAACGGAGATCTGACTGAACGGCAGCCCGAGCCCGGGAATCGTCCCGATTTGCTCGCCGACGCGTTTTCACACCCCGAGTGGCTCGTGAGGAGGTGGGTAGACAATCACGGAGTTGAGCGCACGCGCGCTTTGCTCGAACACAACAATCGCCGGCCGCAACTGGTGATTCGGCCGGTGACGTGGAGCACTGAACGGCTTGCCAAGCAGTTGACCGAAGAGGGGGTTTCCTGGTCTGGGGCACCTTTCGGCAATGGAATCGTAGTGGTTGACGTGCGTGTCGAAGACCTGCCGGGATATCATGAAGGTGCGTTTATCGTTCAGGACGCCGCTCAGGGTCAGCTGCTCAAACACGCGAGCATACCGGACGGCGCGTTCGTGTGGGATGCTTGTGCTTCCCCCGGTGGAAAGGCGGCAATACTCAGCCGCAGAGGACCAGTGGTAGCCACAGAACTTCGTGCTGACCGGGTCGGGCGCTTGCGTGAAACGTTGAATCGCGTTGCTTCCAGTGTGCGGCTGCTCCGGGCTGACGCGCGCCACCCGCCCATTGCAGCAAAAAAAATCGACGTGACCTTGATCGACGCGCCTTGTTCCGCAACCGGGACACTGCAGAGGCATCCTGATGGACGCTGGCGATTGTCAGAGGAGATGGTGAAGGCGGCCGCGCGGACTCAGGCCGAGCTGTTGCACGGTGCGGCCGAGGCGGTGCACAAGGGTGCATTGTTGGTGTATATGACATGTTCGTTGGAACCGGAGGAGAACTCAGAGTTGATATACCAGTTCCTCGAAGAGCAGTCGGAATTTAGACGTGACGGCGAAGATCTGTTTCTGTTCCCGCCTGATTCGGGAACAGACGGTGGCTACGTTGCCCGCTTGAGACGCGTAGCATGAAGTTTCGCCGTCATGGCTCTCAGGGCTTTCGGTGGACGTCGGTGGCCAGCTTGCTCCGCGATATCCCGAGGCGAATGGGCGTCTCGAGACTTGGCGAGAACCTGAGCGATTGGATCGGTCCGGTTGGAGGAAAGCGCCTCTCGCGAATTGTGACCGCAGCGGCACTGATCGCAGCATTTCTCGTCGGATATGTTGTCGCAATAACGATCCTGTTTCCAGCGCCAATTTTTCCGCGTTCTCAGCATGTACCACGGCTCCTCGGAACGCCCCTTTCTGATGCTCTTGAAGAACTCGAGGGTATCGGACTGGCCGTTGCAGATACCGAGTACGTGAGTCACCCGGAGATGGAACAGGGTCGCGTTGTGTGGCAAGATCCTCCACCCGCGGTGGCGGTCACAGAGGGAGCACGCGTAACCTTATCGGTAAGCCGCGGACCGCGCCCAGTACAGGTACCGGATGTGACCGGTTACGAAAGGGACGTCGCGATCCAGCTGATAGTTGCCGCTGGTCTCACTGTGGCACGTGTCGACACAGGCCTCGCTCCAGCGGAGCGAGGCGTTGTCGTGAGTTCTAACCCGACTGCCGGACGGAGTCTCAATCCGGGATCAGGAGTCGGCCTTTTCGTGAGTGTCGGCATGGCGACAATCAGAATTCCAAATGTGATTGGACTGACCGTGGACGAAGCCACCGAGCTGCTGGAAGAGGCGGGCTTGGCGCTCGGCACCACCCGAACCAGAACCACCAATAATCACGAACCGGACCTGATATTCGAGCAATCCCCAGCGGCAGGAACTTTGAGTGCTTCGGGGGCGGCAGTAAACGTGACAGTTGCGCGAGGAGGCTGATTGTGAGTCGAGATGTTTGCATCGCACCCAGCGTATTGAGTGCAGATTTCGGGAGGCTCGCGGAGGAGGTCGCGGCGGTGGAAGCGGGCGGGGCGGACTGGATCCATGTTGACGTCATGGACGGGCATTTCGTTCCCAACCTCACATATGGGGCAGATATCATTGCGGCCCTCAGGCGCATTACCGACCTACCGTTGGACGTACATTTGATGGTAGAGCGTCCCGAGTGGTACATCGCCCCGTTCGCTGACGCGGGCACGGCGTTGTTCACCTTTCACCCCGAAGCAACCAATCACGCACAACGGCAGCTCGAGCAAGTGCGTGCGTGTGGTATGCGCGCCGGAATAGCGCTAAACCCAGGCACGCCTCTGAGCTACATCGAAGAGGTGATCGACGACCTCGACATGGTTCTCCTGATGACGGTAAACCCTGGGTTTGCCGCTCAGCGATACATCCCGGCCGCCACGAAGAAGATCGCCCGTGCCCGTGGGATCCTCGATAACGCAGGGAGCGCTGCGCGCCTCGAAGTTGACGGTGGCATCAATCGCGAAACAATCAACACGGCGTTCCAGGCCGGGGCAGACACATTCGTCGTCGGTTCGGCAATCTTCAAAGCCGAAGACCCTGGTTTTGCAGTCCAAGCACTGAGGGAGGCTTGCGTAGGCAGTTCGTGATGAACTCCAAGACTCGTGTGAAGTTGTTGGTTATCGTCGGCAGCTCATTAGCGATCGTGGGTGCCATTTTCGCCGGAAGAGCGCTGATTGAGGACGTGAGACCGGTGCGCCCCGGGAGTACAGCACCAAATTTCACTGCGGTCAACGTGACAAACGGCGATACGGTGACGCTGCGGGACTACGGTGGGGACGTGATGTTGCTGAACCTATGGGCCACGTGGTGCGCACCGTGCGAGGTCGAGATGCCATCGATGCAGAGGCTCCACGATTTGCTCGGCCCCAGCGGTCTGAAGATCGTGGCGGTGAGCGTGGATACTCAGGAATCGGCCCTTGTAGCGCGCTGGGCGGAGGACAGAGGGCTCACCTTCGACGTGTTGCACGATAGAAACGGTTCAATAATGACAGACTACCAGGCGACAGGATGGCCTGAAAGTTTTATCATCGACAGGGATGGAGTAATCGTCAGAAAGATCTGGGGACCGGCTGAATGGGATGACCAGGCTGAAGTTGACGTGTTCCGGCGTCTACTCGGGCTCCAGGAGGATGGCGGCGAGGGACAATGACGCACGCTGATTCCCACATGGCGATCCTCCTGAAGGCAGGAGGATTGGTGCTGGCCAATTGGCCGATCAAACTCACGGCATTGGTGTTGGCAGTCGTGCTCTGGGCCGTTGTGACCGCTGAGGAAACCACCACCCAGCTCGTGGACGTGGCGCTTGACGTTCAGGCGCCTGAGGGACGCACCGTGATTGGCGAACTGCCGGCTGTTCAGGCACGCTACCGTGGTACCCAGCGAGAACTGCTCAAACTCCTACCAAGCCCACCGGTTATTCGCAAGGACGTACCCGCAACCACTGGCACGACGCGAGCAATCCAACTCTCGCCGGAGGATCTCGAAGGTGTAGGAGACGCGGATGTGGTGGCACTCGAGGTACTGCCGGGTTCGATTATGGTGGTTCTGGACGATATTCTCCGCAAAACGGTTGCCGTGGTATCGCGTGTCGTATTCCGCCCGGATTCGGGATACGAGGTGTTCGGCAACATCAGGATCTCTCCCAGTACAGTTACCGTGCAAGGACCCGAGGCTCTGGTGACGCCCCTTAGGACTGCGTCAACCAGAGAAATGCTGCGAACAGGGTTGACCGGCCCCGTCGACTACTCAGTACCAATCGACACGTCTGGGTACGGTCTCGTCACAGTGAGTCCCCAATCTGTGAGGGTTATGGCTGACATCGGTGCTGTGTCAACGCAGGTGCTCATGGGAGTCGCGGTTCGTGTTGAGGGAACCGGGGGACCTTGGCAGAGCGCGACATCAGCGGTATCCGTGACCGTGCGAGGACCAGCCGCACGTGTCAGAAGGTTCACGCGTGACAGCGTCAGGGTCGTTGCCCGCCCCAGTGGAGCCAGTGACGAGGAACTCGTACCTCTGGAAGTGCTACCCCCAGCAGGTGTAACCGGAACAGCCACCCCGGACAGCGTCGTCATCCGGAGACCACCTGGTGGCTGATGTCTTACTGGGCATCGAAACCTCTTGTGATGAGACATCAGCAGCCGTTCTCGTGCGCGAGCGAAACGGAAAAGGACAAAAGTTAGCCAGCCTGGTTATCCTCTCCCAAGACGTTCACAAGATCTATGGCGGTGTTGTTCCCGAACTCGCCAGCCGCGCACACCTCACGGCAATCGATCCGGTTGTGAGGCAAGCCCTCGACGACGCCGATGTCTCGCTGGGGGCGGTCGATGCAATCGCGGTGACGGCAGGACCCGGCCTCGTGGGATCGCTGATGGTAGGGGTGTGTTACGCGAAAGCTCTTGCCGCTATCGGGAATCGCTCGCTGATCGGCGTGCATCATCTCGAGGGCCATGTCTTTGCCAGCCTGCTCGAAGATCCCTCGGTACAACCACCGTTCGTCGCGTTGATTGTGTCCGGTGGGCATACATTGCTGCTCGATGTCCCCGAATGGGGCCGTTACATCCTTCTGGGGGAAACTCGCGACGATGCTGCCGGTGAAGCATTTGACAAGGTCTCGAGCATGCTGGGACTCGGGTATCCCGGAGGACCGGAGATCGAGCGATTAGCGAAGGTGGGAATGGACCGGTTCGAATTCACGCGGCCAATGATGGGTGCCGGGCTCGATTTCTCGTTTAGTGGGCTCAAGACGGCCGTGTTATACGCGGTCAAGGCCTCGAAGCACTTGGATGCTGACCGCGCCGATCTCGCGGCTTCCTTTCAAGCTGCGGTGTTCGACGTGCTCTTGGATAAGGCCGGAGCCGCCCTTGCAGCCACTGGTTACTCGACGCTCGTGATCGGCGGTGGGGTGGCGTGCAGCAAATCACTCACGTCAGCGGCAGCCGATTCGCTGGGAGGTTCTGCTCGCGTTGCCGTAGCGTCACCTCGCTTGAACGCTGACAACGCCGCCATGATCGCGCGCGCGGGGTGGTTTCACCTTGATTTGGGGCGGTCGAGTGACCTCAGCCTCGATGCCGACTCCCGGATGCCGTGGCCCGGCCTGGTTCGCTCGCCCGCAGGGTCGGGCAAAAGGAGATTCGTGGGATGACGGTATACCCGTTGGTGTTCAACATCGGCCCACTCGAGGTAACCGGGTTTGGAATAATGATGATGCTCGGTTTCTTTACCGCCGGATGGGTGATACAAAAGGCACTCGTAGCCCAAGCCCTGAACGACGCGTATGCCGAGTACATCATAATCGCGGGTGTGGTGGGTGGTATACTCGGCGCCAAACTCTGGTACGTAGCACTTCATCCCAACACGGGCGCTTTGTTGAGTCGTGGGGGACTCGTGTGGTACGGTGGTTTCGTCGGTGGAACGGCCGCGATAGTTCTGAACGGATGGCGGCTGCATGTCCCGACGCGGCTGACAATGGAGCTATGCGCGCCGGCGGTCGCGGTTGGGCACGCGATTGGTCGAGTGGGCTGCTTCGTTGTGCAAGATGATTACGGTGTGCCGACATCGCTTCCATGGGGAATGCGTTTTCCAGAGGGAGTACCGCCGTCGACTGCTGGAAACCTGAGAGCATGGGGCATCGAGGTAACTGCGGATTTGCCACCTCATGAGGTACTCGCGGTTCATCCGACGCAACTCTACGAAGTGGCAGCGATGCTGTTCGTCTTCTGGTTCTTGTGGCGGCTGCGCAATCACGCTCACGCAGTGGGATGGCTAGCTGCCGTGTACCTCATGGCGGTCGGTATCGAGCGGTTTTTGGTTGAGTTCATCAGGGCGAAAGACGACCGCATGATGGGCATTTTCACGATTGCCCAGATCACGAGCATAATCTTGCTGGCTATTGGTGCAACGCTGGCAGCGCTTTGGTGGAAAAAGGACGACTTCGAAATTCCCAGCAAGGCGACCGTGTTACGAGAACCGGCGCAGAGCCCGTCCTCAGGCTAGCCCCTGCAGACGACCTTCAACATCTCGGCGGCCGACTGCCAACGATCCTCAGGCTCCTTTTCCAGCGCAGTGCTGACAGCTTCGGCTAGAGACGCGGGTGTGTCCGCTCGCAGCTCCGCGATGTTCTGAGGTACAGCCTGCTGGTGCATGCTGAGGACGATTTCTTCACGGGAGGCCAGGAACGGCGGACGCCCAGCCAGACACTCGTACAGTACGCAACCCAAAGAATAGATGTCGCTGCGATGATCGATGTCGTTTGCGCCAAGCACCTGTTCCGGGCTCATATAGGTTGACGTCCCGACCGCGAAACCCGAGCGCGTGAGTCGATCCTGCCCCGATGAAGCGATGGCGCGTGCGATTCCGAAGTCGACGAGGATCGGCCCATCTGACGAAAGGACAATGTTCTCGGGCTTCACGTCGCGATGCACTATCTCCAGGCCGTGCGCGTATTCGAGCGCAGTCAATAAGTCAGCGGCAATGAGTTGGGTGTCGTTGACTGATGCCTTGACGACCTCTGTGAGGTGCTGACGCAGAGTAGGGCCTTCCACATAGGGCATCACGTAGTACACTAGCCAATCCGTCTCTCCGTAATCGATCAGCTTCGAGATCTTAGGGTGCTCGATATTGGACAGGAACGAGATCTCGCGGAGAAACCGGTCCGCGGTAACGCTGACCGCCAATTCGGGATGCAACACCTTCAGCGCTACCGAAGTACCGTCGGCGTCCCTAGCCAGAAATACTCGTGCCGCACCACCGCGGGCAATCTGGCGATGTATGGTGTATCTGCCTTCTAAGGCGTTCTGCACAATCGGCAACATGTCTCTGGGAATGTGGAGGCTCCAGTTTAGGGACGGTTAATATGTGGCCGGCTGGACAGTGCTGCGCAAGGGCGATGCAGAGGTGCAGGGCGGCATAGGCGGCATGGTCCTAATGAGCATCCAACGGAAGGGAGGGTGAGCTTAACTTGGACGTTGGGTGTTGGGCGTTCGATAGCTACTCTCGCCTCGCCGACCACCTATGTACTCCATCCGGATCCGCAACCCGCATTTGAAACGCCCAGCCGCCATCGAGGTCGGCGACCTTGAGCAGAACGCGGTTCCACCCTTCCTGGAGCCGCACTGACACCTCGAGCTCGTCGGGTCGAGATATGTGGCGGCCTTGCCTATCAGAAATCCGCTCATCGTTTACCCATAGCGTATGGGCGTCGTCCACACCGAACAACAGCGTCACTTCGCGGGAGTCAGGTGAGTAGAGAAAGGCCTGCGCATATGCAACCACCCAATCATTCGGCCTGAAATGAGGGTTCAGCCGAACTTGTCCATCAGAACTGATCCTCGCCCTGCTCCAGTACGCTTCGCCACCCAGCGGAGTCGGATAAGTGGCACTCAACGAAGGGTCGATTTCGGGTCCATAAACGCTATCCATTGCCAGGCTAGTCTCGGTACCGAGTAGTCGTGGATTCTGGAACGGTCCCACGATATTCCATTCACTCGCCCACTCACGCACCGGCTGTACGTCGACCGCAGCCGGGAGGTGGGCTATCGAGTCCTCGGCGACATCGATGCTCACCCAATCCTCAGTCGACACAACGCCCAGCGCCACAGGATTGAGTAGGGTGTTCGCGTCCGGGGTGTCGAGAGCTACACTGCGTATCGGCCCACCAACGAGCTGGTACCTCGCAGTTCCGTAGCCCGGCCCACCCATCGGGTACAGGATTACTTCGTATCGGTCCGGTCTCGGCACCGGCACTCTCACTCCGATGTTTGCCGAATCCATGGCCGGCGCAATCAAACCTTCAGACAGCACCGCGCCGGGGGGGATCTTTACTCCGAGCACACGACGCTCGTTGGCTGGCGGCAGCGTGGCCAATCTCGAATGCGGTTCTGACTGATACCAATAAGCCGTCGTTGCATAGTCTGCCACTTCAGCATTGTCGTGGCCGTGCTCTAGCGTGATTCGAATCGAGTCCTGAAAAACGATGGGGTCGGGTATGTGCCAACGATATGCTGCGATGCGGCCGCGGTTTTCGTCCTTGACCACCAGACCGTGATAAGGCGCAGAAAAGGTTCCGTGCTGAAAGTACCAGCCGCCGTTGAAATAATCCTCGGTGCCCGTACCCTGGCCGCGGAACTCACCATCCACATGGAACACCTCATCACCTTCCAGATAGACGAGCCCGTTGAGGTAACTCTCGGCGTTGAGCGACAGTCCAACGAACCGTCCGCTGCCAGCTGCATCTAGCACCAGGTGCGGGGCCGGTTCTTCTGTGCGAACATCGCGGTGCCACCACGCGTGGAACGTAGGCACATCGCTCGGCAAGCCATCGACTTCCATCATGCCGATCTGGTAGTAGAAGGCGTCAACCTCTCTGCCGGTGCCGTTTTCTACTACTATCCGTGCTCTGCTCCTGAACGGCATCGGGAGGTAGCAGTAGAAGCCTCCGCTTGATACGCCCATGGGCAAGGACGAGTAGTGGCGCTTGTCGAACCCGTTGCCAAAGAAGTCGCCAATTGGCACGGCTACCGAAGGCTCAGTCTCATCATCCCAGTACATTTTGAGGGCTATACGCCGCAGATAGTGCGGATCGTGGCTGGACACAGTGATCCAGATGCGCTGAATGATCCCGGGCCCGTCGGCATCAACTAGGACTGCACTCTCACCGGCCCCAATCTCCAAGCGGTCTGCATTGCCTCCGGTCGTGTCGTAAGACGAAACCTGGAGAAAACGACCCGACGGGCTACCGAACAGGTGATCTAGAGCGCCGTATTGCTGGGGGTCTGCGCCGCAAGCTAGAGCACCTAGAAAAAGCGCGGCAACCGCAGCACCGGTGAGACCGTGGACGAGTCGGCGATTCGATTGCATGGTAAGAGAAAAGTTAGTGCGGGACCTATCTCTTTAGACTCAACACCCTCCCGCTCATCACCTCGGTGAACTCACCTCTGTCCACCGCTATCTCTCCATTGACCAGTACATAGACCATACCCTCAGACAATTGATGAGGGTCGGTGTAGGTGGCTTTGTCAGTTATCCGTTCGAGGTCGAACACGACCACGTCTGCAGCCATCCCGGGCGCCAGGAGGCCTCTTTCAGGTAACCCCATGACCGCCGCAGAGAGTGAAGTCATACTACGAATGGCCAAGGGCAGATCGATCACACCTTCCTCGATGACGTACTTGCGGATCTTTCTTGGGAAGGATCCGTACCAGCGTGGATGTGGCACACCCTGCCCCATCTCCGTGATGCTGCCGTCCGAACAGGTCATGGTCCATGGCTGCTGCATCAAATTCGCGATATCGTCGTCGTGCATGTTGAACGAAACAAGGCCCGCACCACCAGTTTTGAGCAACTCCATCGCCTGGTCTGCCGGGTGAAGTCCCCTCTCATCCGCAACTTCCTGAAGTGACCGCCCCTCAATAGCATGATCCGTTGCATGCCTTTGGAACTGCAGGCGCGACGCTCCGCCGCGGCGGTCCAGATTCAAGATGATGTCCGCTCGTATTTTGGCGCGAGTGTCGGCAGAATCGAGACGAGCCAGCAACGCACTACGTCCTCCATCCTGAGCCCAACGCGGAACCAAGGCGCCGGTAATGCTGGTACCGGAAGCTTCATAGGGGTACTGATCGGCAAACACCTCAACTCCCTCATCCCTCGCGCGCTGAATGCGCTGCACCATCGCGTGTGAGTAGCCCCAAACACGCGGGCCGAGTGCCTTGATGTGCGTAACGATCCCCGGCAGCCCTGCCTCTCGCGCAACTCTGATGACCTCGTCGACCGCCGCGACCACCCCAATGTTGTAGTCGGCTTCATCGCGAATGTGGCTCTGATACGTACCACCGTACTCAGCGGCCACCTTAGCCAACTCGATAACCTCCTCCGTCTCTGCAAAGATCCCAGGGTAGTAATAGAGGCCGCTCGAGAGACCAAACCCACCAGCCTCCATACCCTCGCGTGCCAACGCACGCATTTGGTCGAGCTCTTCTGGCGTTGGAGCCCGAGCGTCAGCGCCGATCACGGCACTGCGTATAGAACCATGTGCAACGAACTGTGCCACGTTGACCCCGAGCCCGTGTTCGAGAAGCCGAGCACGCTGAGCGACGAGATCGGTCGGACCACCACCGTCCGGGTTCACGAACACAGTCGTGATTCCCTCCGCAAGTTGAGGATATGCGGGACTCAGCTCCTCAGAGGCCAGTCCGGGTCCGAGATGGGTGTGGACATCGATGAAACCGGGAGCGACGTACAAGCCCGTGGCGTCGATTTCGGTTTGAGCGGAAGCCTCAGACAAGTCGCCGACTGCGGTGATTTGATCTCCGGCGATACCAACGTCTGCATAACGCCAAGGATTGCCGGCACCATCTAAAAATCGGGCGCCACGAATAACCACGTCATACTGTGCGGCTGCCGGAGTTAGCAATGTCGAGCAAACACAGAGTGACGAAAGAAGGACACGTACGGTAGCACGCATTTTATTCTGCTCCCCATGGGAATCGTCGCGGATTTGACTGCTATTATTAAGATCGGCAAGTAGTTCGGGCCGCGCGAGAGCCTGTGGCTATTTCGAGACCACCACAACAGCCCCCGCTTGATCGTTCGAGTGCGTAAGCGATAGTAGACAACCCTTGATTTGGAGTTCCTCAAAAACCTCCAGCCCGCGTTCGTGAAAGACCAGGCTGGGTATGCCTCTCTGATCCAACACGACCTCCATATCATGCCACCAAAGCACCTGGTCCGCTCCCGCTTGGGACAATGCTTTGTAGCCCGCTTCTTTCGCGGCGACACGTGCGGCAACATGGCGTGCAGGAGAGGCCTTGGCCAAACAGTACTCACGTTCGCTGTCGAATAGCAGCCGGGCGAGCGCTCTTTCGCCAAACTGCTCTAAAAGCCGTTCAATTCGGTCAACGTCGACCAGGTCGATGCCAACTCCCACCGTCGTCATGAGCCAAACACCAGTTGCCAGACGCGGATTAACCAGTCAGGCGCAGCTATATAGCCTCCCAGAACGAGGCCAAACCAAGCGACAGCGGGCACCGCAAACGCGCCAGTAACCAACACCGGCCAGACAGGTTTCCTCCACTCCGCAACTTCATCAGCGTTTCGGAGGCCCTTCGCGACTTCGTCTTCGACGGTGCGTGCCAGCGCCATCCATGCCGCCTCAAGTCTTCTGCCGGCCACAGCAAGTGTTTCCTGCCATTTACGTACCGAGCCCGGTTCCAATCCCGTTGCAGAGAGAGCTCTTTCTGCGCGTTTCTCCAGTTCGTCCAACACCGGAATCAACTCGGCGCCCATTGATCCCAACCTTGCAGTCAGAGCCCGCTTCTCACGCGACGTATGGCGCAGCGCTGTGCGTCTCCGACCACCCATCCGCACCGCAAGTGCTTCCGCTTCCAGATGCGCATCCAGCCGATCGACCAAGAGCTCAGTGGCGGAGCCAACCGCCTCGTCCCAAGCCTGTTTCCAGATCTCTCGACCGATCGCGGCGAGAGCCGCCGATCGTTCACCGCTTGCCGCAAGGCGCCTGGCTTCTCCGCCACACTCGATGATACGCGTTCCCAGCTTGTGCCGGACAGGATCCAACCAATCCTCGTAGTCGGCGCCTATCGATACCGACAAGAGCTTGCCGAGCGAAGGCCCCAGTTCGGGCACTCGGAGCGGCAGCAGCACCTTTGAGTTGGTCATGCGAAGATGGCGGTCATTACCATGTCCGGCATCGAAAAGTCCTCGAAGACCGCGAAACCACCCGCCGCTTCCAACTCGGCGACTTCGAAAGGACCTGTAGCGACCCCAATCGCCCTAGCTCCGATCCCCTTGCCGCAGGTCATATCCGCCGGTGTGTCGCCGATAATCACCACCTCTTTGCCCCGTGGCACACATCCCATCACGGCAGCAGCCCTGGAAACAGCTATAGGAGGTAGCGCATCACGGGAGAAGGCATCCGAGCCGTACACAGCGACCAAAAACTGTCCTGGATCGATTCCCGCAGCTCTGAGTTTCAGAATTGCGCCGCCCTCGACGTTGCCAGTCAGCAACCCGACAACGGCGTCCTTTCGTGCACCCAGCAACTCCAGCAGTTCGTGGACACCAACATACACGCGGACATGTCGGTCGGGAGACTGCAGTTCTCTTTCCAGCAGCTCTACATACCGGTCACACACCCACATTACGTGTGCGTCGTTCTCGGCCTCCGGGTGATTCGCCGACCGCAGGAGCTCACGAGCGATTGCCGAGTCGGTCTTGCCAGCAAAGGGAAAGTCCTTGAACGGCCCCTCCGTGCCCATCTCATCGACGAGCGCCTGGTGTATCGCCGCACGCCCTGCCCCATCGCTCCAGAGCAAGGTTCCATCCAAGTCAAACAATATCAGTTTCTTTCTCATCTCTCTCCCAAGCCAGGTACATCCTCGGTTCCCTTGGACTGCCATACGGCTCTCTCTATGGCGGCGGCCGTTGCTTGCTGCGCTAGCAACTCCACCTCGAGTGTCGACGCGGGGACGGTGTCACCAGTGGATACGGCAAACACAATGTCGCCATCGAATTCGGTACCCACTGGCGTAATCCGCTGCCCCAATGCATCTGCCGCCGTCTGAGCAACGCTCTGCAGTTCTAGGCGCGACGTGTTGGTGTTCGTTGCAGCAATTACAAGAGTCGTGTTTGTTCCCTCGCGGGAAAAGCCGCCACCGGGAACACCGCCGTTGGCCAGGTAGCGCCGAGCGTCCACAAATCCGTCTGGCCCACACGCGCCCGCGAGTATTTTACCTTCCGAGTCACGAACGTCCCCAAAGGCATTCACGACAGCCAATGCACCCACCACAACATCACCGCGAACTGCGGCCCACATGCCAACGCCGCTCTTCATCATACCGGCAGCTCCCAGCACCTTTCCAACCGTCGCCCCAGTACCGACCCCAACCGTACCTTCCTCCACATCCGCCCCAGCAGCATCACATGCCTCATATCCAGCAGCAGCATCCGGCCATCTGGGTTCGCCAAAGGAAAGATCGAAGATGACTGCGCTGGGAACCAAAGGAACTACACCGACTCCCACATCGAAGCCACGGCGTCGCTCGGCGAGCCATCGCATCACCCCATCTGCCGCGCCCAGACCGAAGGCGGAGCCACCTGTCAGCAAAATTGCATGGATTTTGGTGACGAGATGCCTCGGCGAGAGTACGTCCAATTCCCGCGTACCGGTCGCGCGCCCTCTCACAAACACGGCGCCACGCATGCCTTGTTCGGGCGCGAGCACGACCGTACAGCCGGTCTTAGACTGCTGGTTTGTCGAATGACCGACGAGAATGCCTGGTACGTCTGTGAGTTTGGGTGACATTTGAGGCTTTTTGCGAGGAGCGTCCTTTGACCCGCTAGCGACTCATCCGCTCCCTCCTCCGTCAACCTGCGTCTGCACAGAACCCTGTTGCTCACAAGAGCGACAATTCGTGATACCGCGAATGGAGCAAATGATACAAATGAACGCTCCGCAACTTTGGCAGGGGTACCCTTCCGACGCGCGGTCTTCGTTGCCGCAGTAGCGACATCTTATGCGTTCCATTTCTTCTGGCATCGGTGCCTCCTAGGATTGCCTGTCGCGGACCCTATAGAAGAATATCACGCTAACGGGGGAGATAAACCTCAATCCCGTTTGGAATCACCTCCGCAGTGAATGGCGTCCTCCCAGCGCCTTCACCATCCATCTCGACCGGCTGAGGTCGATCGGTCTCCACCTCCACGATCTTTCCCTGCGCGTACTGTATCCTGCCTTGACCGTTCGTGCGTCCACTCACCATCTGCCAGAAGACTCCTATACTCTCCACATATCCCGTTGGACTGAACAGGATCACGTCGAGAAGTCCATCCGTGAGCGAGATATCTTTCTTGAGCTTCAGAATCGGCGGGATGATCTCACCGCAGTTTACCACTAACACCGATGTTGCATCGACCTCGCGTGTGCGGCCATCGATCGTGATGCGGTGCCTTACAGCCTCGAGGTTTCCCAACACCTCCAGTGTTTTGGCAACGTACGCTGCCATGCCGAACCGACGCTTAGCGGCCTCTGTCGTGCCTGTCATGATCTCTGCATCGAATCCCGCGCCGCAGCCGACCGAAAAATGCCGAACCGAACCTTCGCAACTGAGGCGGCCCAGGTCGATCGGGCTCGGCTTCCCACTCACGATGATCTCGGCGCATCTGACGGGACTGCGCGGTAGCCTGAGATTCCCAGCCAGAAGGTTGCCGGTGCCGCCTGGCAACAAACCCAGTGCGGTACCCGTTCCCAACATTCCGCCTACGGCCTGGATGGTCGTGCCGTCTCCACCGTAAACGGCAACCACATCGACGCCCGCCTCAACACCCTTCCGCGCCAGGCCTTCTGCGTCACCGACATGGCGCGTGTCGACCACGGTCACCTGCCATCCGGCGGACGAAAACACACTCTTTATAGACTCCAAAACCGCAACGCTGGTGCGTGCGGCCACAGGATTGTGAATTAGCAGAACGCTCTGCATCAATACCGCTTCTCCCAAAAGACATCGGCCCCGAACTGGTACTTCAGACGCAGAGCATGAGATCGCGCAACGGCGCAACTCCGCACCGGGTCACCACTCAACGAGAATAGCCATTCTCTACTGAGGCGGTACTCCACGCTGGCACCGACCATCACATCCAGTTTGTTATTCTGCTCGCCCGTGCACACCCTCGGACTGACCGTGAGGAACCAGTTGTCGCCTAGTCGTTTGCCAGCCGCTATCTCGGCTGCCCAGGCGGACGATCCGCTCATTTGCGGCCTGATCTGAAGGTAATCGAGCGGCAGACTGAGGTCGGATATCGCCAGGTTTTCTAGCTGACCCGATACCGCGCCGAGGAACTGACTGAGCCCCCGCCGCACTAGACGGCCGTTCTCCGAGCCACCTTCCCCCGTGAGCGCGTGGAAGCTCGGGGCACCGAGGAAGAGGTAGGACAGGATCTCGGGTCCCGGTATCGGTGGTCTAATGTCGCTCGTGAACGAGAGGTTTGGTTCGTATAGGGTGCCACCGATGTGAACGAAGACCATGATATCTTCACCGCGCACACTCCTGACCCTGTGGCGCGCTTCGATGTCCAATGCGGCATTCAAGTCGGGCGTTCCGAAATACGTCACTTCACCGCGAGTCACATCGAAGTCGCGGGTGGCCAAGAGTTGCACCAGCGACGGGCCTGGAGAAAGTTGGTAAGTCCCGCGGGGAGTTTGAAGCGTCCCGTTGAAGCGGTACTCATCAAGTTCCTTATTGATCATGATCGAGCCGAGCAATTGAATGTTCGCCTCGCTCGATCTCATCCACGCGTCAGACTCCATCTCCAAGCGCAGGCTATCCACCCGCAAGGAGTCGAGGAAGCGGTTCTCGAATTCAACACCGAGCCCCTGCTGGCGGATGAGGGTTGGATCGACCAATCCTTCCATCGCGAGAAGGGTATCCTCGATATCGATTATCTCCTTCTCAACGAGATCCGCGAAGTAAAGGACTCCATGTGTCACCGTTCCCTCGCCCGTTAGCGTTGCGCCAAAGAACGGGCCGTTGAGCTCGGCCGATCCGGAAGCCGTAACGGAGACGAAGTCGCGTACGCTCACACCGTGGAAGTCTTCCGCATTCAGCTGGACGCTCAACACTGGCTTGGTGAGCTCTTCCAGCCTCATGAATCCGAATACTTCGGCAGTCCCCTCTCCGCTCGATACCGAAAGGTTCTCGATGAGAATGGTGTCGCCCGACATGATGAACGTACCGTCCAAGCCTTCGTGCCGAACACCCAGTGCCGGGTAGAGGACAGTTCCATCAACAATTGATAGCGACCCGGCGAGTTCAGGATTCTCCCAGGTTCCAGTGATGCCGACATCCGCGAAGAGAGTGCCTCCTGTCTCCCTTACCAGCGGGTTGACCGCATCCATGAACGACAGATCGACCCCATCAGCAGCCGCGCGAATCGATATTTGCCCGGGCAGGCGGCGACTCTCGACTGCAGTCAGAGCGAGGTCGATTGGCAATCCAACATCTATGGCGAGAATCTCCTCGCCCGTACGCATCAGTCTCACATCACCGTCCACACGGCGGTTCTCGTACTGGAATTCTGCCAGCATATGCGGTGCCTGGAAGTCGCCGAAAACGCCTTGACGGAGCCCGGCGAAAAGTGTCATTTGGGGAGCTTGGGCAGTGCCGTACAGACTGAAATTCCCACCAACCTCGCCACTGACATCTCGGTATGTTCGCTGCATCAACATCCACAGATCTTCAGCAGGAAGCGCTTCGATCGAGGCCGCGAGCGAACCGGGGCCGGCAAACGGAAGCCGCCCTTCGAGAGTAACCCGACCGGCGCTACCGCGACGTGCAATGGTGTTGTTTCTGAAATCGATTCCGCTGTCGGAAAACTCGACGACCGCCGGTAGGTCGACGAACCACTGTCCGCTCTCCAGCTGGAATGCCATCAGATCTAGTGGAACGGATCGTTTACCCGATTCCGAGAGTAGGCGACCCTCTGCAATCGTGGCGCCCCACCCGTCGGCGCCGAATCTGGAGCGTGCGCGCCACTCGAGCGAATCGGTCGGACCAGCCAGAACGACTTCGATGTCCGCAAACTTCCAGCGCCCCAGCTCGAGCGAATCCAACGATGTCTCGAGGCGCACCTCACGCGTAGCGCTAACCCAGCTGCCTCTAGCCTGCACGCTATCTACGAATACGGAGCCTCTGTCAATACGGCGCCCCTCGAAATCCACCGTGGCACGATAGTCGGCTGTCGCGCCTGTCACTTCGAAATAGGAATCGATTGAACCCGACGGACGCTTGGCACCAAAGACCCGCTCATCGGGTAACGATCCGAACAGGGACGCTAAGAACGGCTCGAGTACTCCGAGAGAGTCCGTCGTCAAGAAACCGTAGATGGTGCTGTCTCGATCTCCACCAAGTCCTAAGGCGCCTTCGGCGTACGCAGTGATCCCACGACCCGATGCACGCAGTGAATCGAAAAACAGCAAACTGTCATCGACAGCCAACCCCCAAGACACACTATCCAGCGATACTCCTTCCACTGTCGACCCGCGCAGTTCCGCACGCATCTCGGCCGACTCACCCTGGAGGCTGTCATCTACCCAGGTGCCTTGGCTGCGCCCGAAAAGCACAGTTTCCGGTAGTCGCGGGTGCAACGCGGCGAGATTGAGACGGGAAACCCTCACGTCCATGCCGTAGGCCGCACGACGAATCGAGAGTGGGGAGACATACCCTTCGAGGAAGATGGCGCCACCCGATCCCGCCACGTCTGCATCGACAAAAAGCGAATCCAGGTATCCGTCAGTGACGACACGCCCTGCGAACGTCCCGCCGATTCTAATACTGGGGTAGCTCGGCCTTATCCCATCCAGCGCGAGCGCCTCGAACATGAGGTCAGACCACACGCCGAGCGTATCACCCCGAGCGTCTATGCGAACTGATCCGCTTGCCTGGGTGACGTGCGTGGGATCGTCGAAATGTGTGAGATCTCCATCGAACTCGAGTTCCAACCAAGGCCCGTTCACCACCCCAGATCCGCTCAGCCGGCCGTTGAGATCTACACCCTCCAGAATGAGCTGAACGGTGGCGAGGTCGAAATCAGCGTGGGAAATGGCGTAGTCACGGAATACCAGATCACCGGGCACACCCAATGACACTATACCGCGAGCGTCTATCACAGAGATCGGCCAGTCAGGCACAAGTGAGTCGCGAAGAACTATATCTAGTCCGAGGTTCATCGCTTCTCGTGGACCGTCGGCCTCGAACCGTCCAGTGACACGGCCTGCAACCGGAAGCGTATCGAAGAACGCTCTTATGAACTCCAGGTCGAGGTTGTCGAGGTCCAAGCCCGTGTTCCGAAACGCCCAGTTCGGCCCCGGACCAACCAACATTGATAGAACGCCGGACGCCGAACCACCGTTGTCCAAACCATTGAACGTCACGTCGGTGCCGACAAACTCAACCGCATTCGGGAGCGAGCGGACGAAAAAAGTTCCACTTCCGGACATTCCAGCTGGGATCTCGTCAACGAGACCTCGGATTTGGTCGGTCGCCACCCCGTGCGCTCGCACGTCCAGATCGTACTGTTCTCCCTCTCCGCTCAGGTCGATTGCCCCGTATACCTCTGCTTCCGATTCTGGAAGTCTGACATCGGCGAGATTCAGCAACACCGAGTCATTGCGCACCTCGACCGTGCCGCTTGCATCGACCAGCTCCATCGCCGGGTGCGATATCAGCGCACTGATTGATGCAACGTCAAAACGAACGCCCTTCTCGTCGGGCTCCGGAGAGGTGATTCTCACATAGGGCAGCGACGCATTGAAGTTGGAGAAGCGTCGCACCCACATGAGCCCCCCAACTCCATCTTCAGCCTCGCGGCCGCTCGCGCGATTCGAATCGAGTGGAGTGCGTATGGTGACCTGGGCGTCTGTGAGTTCGACGTCCCTGAATGCGATCAACGGGCCCGGTCCGCCAGTGTTTTCGATAGCGTCCGTGCTGTCGGGGTCGTCACCGCCCGACCCGAAGATCTCCTCGACGTTCATGGGCCTACCACGTGGCTGTATCAGGTCGATGCGAGGGGAGGTCAGCCGAAGCCGTCCCAGTACGACGCGCCCGCCCAGCAGATCTCGGAGGCCGTAACCGAGCTGGAGTTCAGGTATCTGGGCAAAGAGAACGCCGTCGATTCCACGTATCTGGACGTCTTGCATCACGAGGCCAGCAATGAATGAGCCGTCGATCGCGTCGACGGTCACCGAGCCATTGATTGCGTCATTGGTGACATCCAGGATGGTGCGTGAGACCACAGATCGCCCGCTGTCGGTCTGGAAACCAGCGGCGGGTATCCCGGCCGCGACGCCGAGAACCCAA
>JBDHHK010000010.1:0-40216 GCA_039589395.1 Gemmatimonadota bacterium | reverse complement strand
GAATGGCTACCGCGGCTACCGGTTCCCTCGTGAGATCATCAGCCACAGCGTTTGGCTGTACCATCGGTTTTCCCTGAGCTTCCGTGATGTGGAGGAACTGCTTGCGAAGCGGGGGATTGTCGTCACCTATGAGACTGTCAGACAGTGGTGCCTGAAGTTCGGTCCCGAGTACGCACAAAAGCTCAAGCGTCGACAAGGGCGGCTGGGCGATGTGTGGCACCTGGACGAGGTGTTTGTGAACATCCAAGGTCAGCGCCATTATCTTTGGCGGGCTGTCGACCAGGATGGGGACGTGATCGACATCCTGGTTCAGCGATATCGCAGCGCCCGTGCGGCAAAACGGTTCTTTCGCAAACTGCTGAAGGGGCAGCGAAGCACACCGTGGCGGCTGGTGACGGACAAGTTGAAAAGCTACGGCGCAGCTCACCGGTCGACGATGCCGTGCGTGGATCACATCACGGAACGGTACGAGAACAATCGGGCTGAAGTGTCGCATCAACCGACGCGACAACGTGAGCGTTTGATGCGGGGATTCAAGTCGGCTGGTCAAGCACAACGTTTTCTGTCGGTCCACGGGGTCATCCTGAACTTCTTCAGATTCGCACGCCACCAGATGCGCTCAGAGCACTACCGACTACTACGTGCTCGCTCTTTCAAAGAATGGAGTGTGGCCACGGGTGCTTGATGAATCCGGGTCGACTCCTGTTACTACTTCACCCACGACTCACTAAGTTGACAATACCCACCACTGTGATGAGTTGGCGGCAGCATACCGGCAGGCTGCCGACGAACTCGATCAAATCCTCTCGACCTGCGAAGACGAGTTCCTCAATCTGAAGCAGGCGGAAAGCGCGTCGGGCTACTCCGCGGACCACCTTGGTCGCCTAGTGCGGGAAGGCACGATCCCCAACGCCGGCCGAACGAACGCCCCCAAGATCCGGCGCCGCGACCTTCCGAGGAAAGCATCGCGCTTGCGCACCCAGGACTCACCACTCATTCTTTTGGATGCTACACCTGTGCAGATCGCGCGGGCTGTCGTTGACTCCGAAGGAGAGCAACGATGACCCACACGAAGAAACGGTGGAGTTATTCTGCCGGCGAGCGTGGCCGGAACCGGGTGCGTGCTTTTGAGCACCCGGATACCGGCGGCATGTTCCTCGAGTTCACCGATTGTGGTAAGCGGAGGCGCGTCGCCCTTGGGCACCGCCGCCGCGATGCTGCCAAGGCGAAGGCAGAGGAACTGGCCATGGCACTGCGACGGGGTGAAGCCCAGCCGGTGCTCGCACCCACGCTCCAAACGCTCTTTGACATCTACGAAGGTGAAGTGACACCGGAGAAAGGACCAAGTAAGCAGCGCCACGACCGTCGGGCTGCCCAGAGGTTCCGGAGGTTGTTCGGACCGAACCGCAAGGCTTCGACGCTCAACCGCCGCGACTGGGACTCCTTCGTCCGCTGGCGACGCCGGAGTGGCGATGAACGAACGGGACACGTCAAGGGACGGCCGGTGCGTGCACGCGTCATCGAGTACGACCTCAAGTTCTTGCAGGCCGTGCTCAACTGGGCAGTCATCGCGGGTCTTCTTGACCGCAATCCCCTGAAAGGGATGCCCTGGCCGAAAGAACGAAGCCCCAGGCGTCCGATCCTCACCGACAGTGAGTATCGAGCGATGCTCGCGGTGAGCCGCATGGTGCATCCGATGTGCGAGCTCGCGCTCATTCTAGCACACGAGACCGGGCACCGAATCAGCGCCATTCTCAAGCTCCGTTGGTCAGATGTCGATTTCGAGCGGCAAACCGTACACTGGCGGCCCGAGAACGACAAGATCGGGTTCCTGCACGACACGCCACTCAATGAGACAGCCGTTGCCGCCCTCGAACAGAACCGCAGCGCACAACTTGCCATCGGGGATGCGTGGATCTTTCCGGCACCTCGAAATCCATCGGTCCCGTGTTCGCGGCATTTATTCCGCGACTGGTGGGAGCAAATGGAGGAGCTCGCAGAGCTTCCCCACGTTGCCGGACGTGGCTGGCACAGCTTGCGGAGGAAGTTTGCGACCGAACTCAAGCACGCACCGCTCCGCGACCTGACGTATCTCGGCGGCTGGAAGCAGCCGCAGACTGTGGTGACCTGCTACCAACTGCCCGATGAAGAGAGCCAACGTGCCGCACTAGCCCTGCGCGGGAGGCTCGCCCCTGAGGGCGTGGTCGCGCCGAATCGACACAGTGAATCGACACACCCGCCCTCCGAGGAACGGAAAACGAATCCCGCCTAACGTCGTAACGCTATACGGGACTTGGAGTTCCGTCTGATGGGCCAGGGGGGAATTGAACCTCCGACCTCACGCTTATCAGGCGTGCGCTCTAACCAACTGAGCTACTGGCCCGAACCGAAGAACATAATGTAGCACGACAAGCGCCGTGGCCAAAGGCTCCAAAAACACCCCTGGTGTTCTTACCTTTGATGAAGTGAATCCCATGGAAGAACTCACTCTCGGATCGATCTTTTTCCGCGGCGCAATCGTTGCCATCCTGATCGCCGCAAACGCTTTCTTCGTAGCCGCCGAGTTTGCCCTCGTTGCCGCACGCCGGACTCGAATAGACGAGATGGTGAAAGAGGGTGACCGCAGGGCAAGGACGGTTCAGTCGGCTCAGGAAGATCTGAACCGCCTGCTCTCCGCCTGTCAGCTCGGTATCACACTGGCATCGATTCTCCTCGGCTATGTCGCTGAAGAAACCGTTTCCGTGCTACTTCACGACTGGGTCGCGGGATTGCCCGCCGCTCTCTCGTTCCTGGGGCGCGCGGCGGTGGTGTCGATCGTCGCGATTGGGACAATATCGTTTCTGCATGTGGTTGTCGGTGAGCTCGCTCCGAAGGCCTGGGCCATCACCTACCCGGAATCAACGAGTCGGTGGATCGCGGCACCACTGATGTTCTTCACGTGGGTGACCGCGCCCGCGACGAATTTCCTCAATTGGTGTGCCAACCAATTGGTCCGACTGCTTGGCGTCGATGCCCCTGCCACTGGGCTGGAGGCAATCCACTCACCCGGTGAAATCATGATGATCGTCAAGCATAGCAAGGAATCCGGGCAACTCGAGGACGAAGATGTTCGCCTTATCGAGGGTGTGTTCGAGTTCACGGAAAAAAACGCTCGCGATGTGATGACGCCACGTACCGAGGTGATCGGGTTGCACGTTGACCTGTCAATCCAAGACGCAGCAGACCAAGTGGCCGAGTCTGGCCGTTCGCGGTACCCGATCTACGGAGAGTCGTTAGACGATATACTCGGCATCGTGCACGCCAAGGAGATTCTTGGCGCTTTACGCGAACGTGGCTCCGATTCCGTCTCGACGCTCATGCGCCAGCCGATCTTCCTTCCCGGCACTCGAGAGGTTGAAGACGTGCTGACCGACATGCAGCGCTTGAAGGCCCAGATGGCGATCGTGCTAGATGAGTTCGGGGGCACTGCGGGCGTAGTGACCATGGAAGACATGATCGAGGAGATCGTGGGTGAGATCTACGACGAATACGACGAGGTCGACCCGCTACCTGTAGCCGCAAAGGACGGGGCAACGGTTCCCGGAGACACTGAGATCGAAGCGCTGAACAAGCAGCTCGATCTGTCGATAGAAGGAGGTGACCATCAGACAATCGGCGGTCTGGTGTTCGGAGCGCTAGGTCGACTACCCCAAGCAGGAGACCGGGTTCAGCGGGGCAGTGTCGTGTTGGAAGTACTCGAGATGGACAAGCTGCGAGTGGAGACGGTAAAGCTGGTCGTTCTAGAGGAAAAGCCTTCAGACAGTTAACCAGTATTCAGCTGTGCGAGTTCTGCAGCCAACGCGACAGCCTGACGCATAGAGCCTGAATCGGCAATACCCTTACCTGCAATATCCAAGGCAGTTCCATGATCGGGCGCGGTACGGATGAACGGGAGCCCGAGTGTTACGTTCACCCCACTGCCAAATCCGGCCATTTTCACCGCAGTCATACCTACATCATGATAGGGCACGAGCACCGCATCGAAGTCACCCCGTAGCGCCTTGACGAAGACCGTGTCCGCAGGCATCGGGCCCGAAACGCCGATTTCCCGCGCCACGGGTCTCAGCACCTCGTCGTCCTCCGCCCCAAAGAGCCCCCCGTCTCCGACATGAGGGTTCAACGCACAGAGAGCGATACGGGGATCCCGCAGGCCCCACCAATCCCGCAGCGCACGGTCTGTGTGTTGGGCCGCACGTACGATCTGTTCTGGTGTCACCGACGCTGGCACATCGCGGAGTGCGATGTGCGTAGTGATCAGCACTACCCTCAGACCGCCTGCAACGAGCATCATCGACGTTTCGACGCCACCCGCGAGCGCACCGAGCCATTCGGTGTGCCCGGGGTACAGGTAGCCGGCTTCCTGGAACGCCTTCTTCTCGGCCGGCCCCGTAACAATTGCATCGACGTAACCTGAAAGGGCCAAGAAAGCAGCCTTTTCGACCTGAAGGCCGACAAGGCGGCCGGCCTCGATGGATGTTGGAGTATGTGATACCTGCTCACCGATGACGACCTGCTCACAGGACAACCCGGCGATGAGATCTTCTGGCCCTACCACGACGTATTCCGCCCCGCCCGGCGGATCACCCAAGACCTTTGAGACCACCTCCGGTCCGATACCTCGTGGATCACCCACCGTAACCAGGACCCGTGGGCTCACAACCCTCCAATCCGGATATCGACGTACGTTGCCGCGCGCAGCGTTTCGATGTATCGCCGGATTGCGTTCTCCTCGGCAAGTGCCTCGCGCAACTGATCGCGGAGATCCTCAAATTCGGCCGGACCCTCCGGGCGTTCCTCTAGGAATATGATCGCAGCGTAGAGTGTACGGCCGTTTCCTCGGTCTAGTGCGACCGGTCCAATTATTTCCCCCGGCTGGGCACCGGAGAGAGGTTGCTGATAAGGTTCCGGTAAACGCTCACGAGGGAGATCCTCAAGGAGACGCTCCTCGGTGCGGTCGTGGTACAAACTCGCAAGGGAGTCGAACGGTACCCCGTCCCGAAGCATAGTGATAACCGAGTCAGCTCGAACTCGAGCTATCGCGCGATTATCGTCAGTGAACCCCGGAGAAACCAGAATGTGGCGCACTTGAACAGATGCCGGCTCGGCGCGCTGCACCTGTATGATATGGAATCCGAAAGGGGTTAACAGTGGCAGGGAATACGCGCCCGGCTGAAGCCTGAAGGCAGCGTTCTCGAATTCGCGAACCAGCCCCTGTCCACGCCTCACCCAGCCGAGATTGCCTCCCTGTTCCCTCGTCCCAACGTCATCGGAGTGCGCCTGCGCAAGAGCCGCGAAGTCTTCACCTTCCAGTAACCGCTCCCGCAACGAGTCGGCTCGAGCAAACGCTTCACGCAGTGCCATGCTGTCGGGAATCGTGGCAACTACTACCTGCCGAAACGAGACCGTAGCCGGCCTGAGTGGATGTCGGTCGCGTGAAGCCTCGAACGCCGCACGTAGCTCTTCTTCAGTTGGGGGTAGCGGCCTCAGCTCCCCCATCTGTCTGAGCTGCTGCAGCAACGATGACCGCAGCAACTCGCGTCGCTGCTGTTCGGTTCTGTACGACCGGTAGTCGTCTAGCGACCTAAAACCGGCGACGCGAAGATCTCTCTCCAAGTCGGCCTGTGTGTTGAAGCCACTCCTTATCCTTGAGATTGCTTCGTCAACAACACCCTGCACGTCCTCATCGGTCACGATCACCATCGTGTCGCGTTCAGCCGCCTGCACCATCAACTCATCGTCGACGAGGCTCTGGAGAAGCTGCAGCCTGAGCGCCGCCAAGCCTTCGGGATCCGTTGGTACTTCTCCACCTTGAGCGCGAAACGTCTGCAATTGCTCGCTGATACGTGAAATCGGGATCGGGACATCACCCACTATGGCAGCTATCCCGTCAACCGGCACCCGCGGTATGTCCTGGGCGAACGCTGGAGAATAGAGCGCGATGTACATCGCGGCAGTCGCTAACAGTCGTCTGTGAACCATCTAGAACCTCTCCTACTTTCCTCTTGGCATTGTACAAACGCGCGCCTACTCTGGTTCCACCGCGAGCTCCCCCGACCCAGCGTCTTCATCTCCGAGCGCCGTAGAAAGTACTCGCACCAATCCCGAATCGATCGGGACACCGCCGAGGCGAGTCAGCTTCAGCGAAAGTGGCACAGTGCGCCTCACGTCAGCGGCGAACTGGACCTCGTCCGTCGCAGCCGAAAGCCGCATTAGACGCGGCGCTGCCCCAGCTCGAAATCGCAAACGCGCATTGTCGCCACGGACGATAATCGTCTCGAGTCCCAGCCTGGCACCCAGCGCCCGAAGCTCTGACACGACCAGCATTCGGTTTGCCTGTTCCGGTAACGGCCCGAATCGATCCTTCAGTTCTTCGCGCAACGCCCCAATCTCGCCAACCACGCTTGCGCGCGCTAGCCGTCTGTAGAAGTCGAGCTTGGCATCGTCATCGGGCACATATGAGTCGGGTAGGTACGCCGGCGAATCCAAGATCACCTCCGGCGCCGGAGGCTCCTCGACCCGATTCTCGCCCTTCATTGCCTGAACAGTCTCGTTGAGCCAGCGCAGGAACAGATCGAACCCCACGGCATGCGCGTAGCCCGATTGTTCAGCACCCAACAGGTTACCCGCTCCACGGAGCTCGAGATCCCTCAACGCGATTCGGTATCCGGACCCGAGCTCCGTGTGGTGCTCCAGCACCTTGAGACGTCGTTCGCCATCCGGATGGATGTTGTCCGGCACGATGAGGTAGCAGTATGCGCGGCGGTGTCCTCGTCCGACGCGACCCCTGAGCTGATAGAGCTGTGCGAGTCCGAAGTTTTGCGCTTGATGAACGATCATGGTGTTCGCGTTTGGCACATCCAGCCCAGATTCAACGATCATCGTCGACACCAATACGTTGATGTCGCCGTTCACGAATCTTCGCATCACCGAGTCGAGAGCGCGCTCGCGCATCTGGCCATGGGCTACCCCTACGGTTGCCCTCGAGGTCGGTACAAGACGCCTCACCCGTTCCGCAATCGTATCGATCGTCTCCACACGGTTGTGGACGAAAAACGCCTGACCTCCGCGATCGAGTTCGCGTGCCAACACCTCCTCCAGCAGACCGTCGTCCCACGGTTCCACGAAGGTGAGGACGGGAGACCGATCGCGCGGTGCGGTTTCCATGACCGTGAGATCCCGCAGACCGGAAAGGGCCAAATGCAGGGTGCGCGGGATCGGCGTGGCAGTCATGGTGATCACGTCGACCTCCAACCTGATTACCTTCAACCGTTCCTTGTGCCTGACGCCAAAGCGATGTTCTTCGTCGACGATCAATAGGCCCAATTCCTTGAAGACGACGTCTTTGGAGAGAACTCGATGTGTCCCAATGACGATGTCGACCCGGCCTTCACTCAGGCCCTTTAGCACCTGCTTCTGCTCGGCCGGAGTCCTGAATCGGGATAGCACCTCCACTCGAACGGGGTATTCCGCTAGCCTCTCGCCAAAGGTACGCCCGTGTTGTTCGGCAAGGATCGTGGTAGGAACCAATACCGCCACCTGTTTGCCTGCCTGAACCGCCTTGAACGCACAGCGAACAGCTACCTCCGTCTTGCCGTATCCGACATCACCTACGACCAAACGGTCAGCCGGCTGTGGGCGTTCCATATCACGCTTGGATTCGTCTGTGGCTCTTACCTGATCGGGCGTGTCCTCGTAAAGGAACGACGACTCAAGCTCCTTCTGCCAGCGCGTATCAGGCGGGTAAGGAAAGCCGCTTGAAATCGATCGTTTCGCGTAGAGTTCGAGTAGATCGGCCGCCAGCTTTCGGATCGACCGCTCCGTATTCGCTCGCTGCTTGCGCCATCTGGCACCGCCAAGCCTGTCGATACGCGGTGGTGGACTCGCATCACTGTCGGGCCCGAGACGATATGGCTCGACCTGGTCGAGTCCGTAGAGCGGGACGTTCAGCCTGTCACCACCCTCGTACTCGAGCACGATCACCTCCATCGTAGCGCCTTCACCCACCGTTATCACTTGAATGCCGCGGTAGATGCCAATTCCATGCTCGAGATGCACAACAAAGTCGCCCGGGGACAATGCGCCAACCGCTGTCTCGGTGGCCTGTCGATATCGACGCAGTCGCCGTACCCGACGGGCACGTCTAAAGATCTCATGATCGGTGAGAACCGAGAGGGCTGGAAGTTCAAACCCTCCGTGAAGTGACCCCAGCGCCAGTGTAACGTTTGTTGGGAGTCGTTCGCCGGGGGCATCGGTTTCTGACAGCAGCTCTTCCAGACGCTCCAGCTGCCCTTCGTTATCGCAGAGAATAAGTGTCGGCCCAGCTCTCACGACACGGGCGAGGCTCTTCATGTCGCGGCGGATCTCAGGCGGGGGAGACAAACCAAAGTCGATTTCGGCGGACTCTACGAGGTTGATGCGCCCGAAGCTGCTCCACCTTTCCGCCCAGGCCGGCGGCGAGTGAAACACGGCATCTCTGCCTGGAACATCCTCGCCGCGCCTACGCGCGATTTGCAGATGGTGCTCGGCATCGTCCCAGAAACGTTTCACTTCAGAGATATCGATGTCGGGTGTCAGCAGGAGGAGAGTGTCCGGCGGTAGGAGATCGAGGAGAGACTGTCGGCTTTTCCCTACCCTCCCACTCCCCTCGCGGCGGTAGGGCGGTAGGGCGGTAGGGCGGTAGCCCTGCCTTCCCGCCTCTCCCGCTCCTCCCGCTCCTCCCGCCTCCGCCGCTTTCGGATGTACCGGCAAAATCGTCACCGACTGGAGAGTCCCCTCAGACCTTTGACTGTCCAAGTCAAATCCTCTGAGAGAGACAATCTCATCGCCCCACCATTCGATCCGGGCAGGAGCCGCCATTCCAAATCCGTATACATCGACGATGCCCCCGCGCACAGCGAACTGGGCTACATCGAGTGTAGATGGACGGCGTTCGTACCCCATCGACGCTAGCTGGTCAACGAAGTCAGTCAGTCGAAGCTTCGTGCCCTTTGCACAGTTGATGCGTGTCAACTCGACTGCCCCCGCCATGCGAGTCAGCTCCGCGGTGGCAATGAGCGTCGTGACCAGCACCCTTACAGTGCCGCCGAGTACCGCATCGATTGTTTCTACCCGTTCACCGGCAATCTCGAAGTGGGGCTCTTCCTCGCCAAGCGCTTCTCGCTGCGGATAGAGCCGAACGCCCTCTCCGAGCAGGACTTGCAGATCTGCGTACCACAGCTCGGCGTTGGTTGGGTTCGAGGCCACAACGAGCAGAACCCGGTGCGGTAGATCTTCGTTGAGAGCCGCTACCAGAACCGCAGCACTCGAGCCCGGCAGACCACAGACGTCGAGTGCCTCCTGGCGTCTTGGTAAGGCCCGCTCCAAGACGCGAACCGCTGGAATGGATCGGAAAACTGACACCAGCCTGGGCAGCATTATCCGGCTTTCCTCGCCTGCCCTCCGGAGCTGGCAATCACGAACTCGCCTACCGCTGCGGCAAGCGTAGCTATCAGAAACAAGCCAGTCAGGTTGAAACGACCTTCGCCGCCAAAGAGCCCCCTGAGCAACAGAGAGGACTCGAGGAGCTGGGACTCCTCACCGAAGGCAACACGGAGTTGATTCTCGTCCGCCACCTGCAACATGGATTCCCTGACATCGGCGTTCACTTCCAGTGCACCGACGGTGTCGCCGCCGGCACCGCGGAGGAAATACACGCCTGGCTGTCGGGGAGCCAGCAGTCGGCGACTACTCGGCACAGTCGTGACTTCAGTGGGCCGCGAGCCGACCATGGACCGCGCACTCACGGGTAACTCAACTACCTCACCGGGACTTCCAGTGACTATCCAGCTCTCTTTTGCCGCGATCCTGTTGATGAGATAGTCCACAAACGGCACGAACGAAGCGCTCACTGGAAGGCGTGTCCAATCCGGTTCCATTCGACTCGCAACCAGCACTACATCACCACTGCGAACGAGCCAAGGTTCACCACCGGTTGTGGCAAAAACATCACCTGCTCCGTTCAGTCGGTATCGCCTGTACACCTCGATTCCCTCGGCGACCCCAGACTCGTCGGAGAGCGACCACTCGCCCGAGACTGGCGTCTCGAACTGCCAAGTCACGTCCCGCGCGTTGAGCGTACGGTTCAGTGCACCCACCATTGCCGGGTCGGAAGGGGGGAACACTATGGACACGCCTGCCTGCGCAACACGGCCCAGGAACACCTGATCACCGAATGCGGCACGTCCGCCTTCTCGAAGCACCATTAGCGCCTCTTCTAAGAACCCCCCGATTTCCGGTACGAATCTCACCTCCGCCGGTTCGGCCCGAAACAAGGCGAGCACTCTGCGGTCATCGGCACGCATTTCGTCAGGATCTAGTTCGACTGAAGCCACCGTCCAGCCCGTGTTTCGCAGACTCCCTGACAAGACGACCCTGTCTCCCGGCGATGCCAGAGTCCTGGCCAGTTCTACACCAGAAACTCGGAGTCGCAGTGCCGCCGGACGGTCGGGCGAACCGCCCACGCTCGCCGTGACACCACCGTCAGGAGTCCACACGTTGGGCTGGGAGTAGACCGAATCAAGCCATCTGTTCATGGGCCTCGCAGGCGGTTCCCAAACGAGCACTCGTGCTCTCAACTGTTCCCCTGGCGACAATGCCGTTGTCTGCAGGTCGCTGACTATCACAACGGGGCCGTTGTGGAGCGGGTCATTTTCGATTGCCCTGGCTGCCGCTCGAACAGCAGCTCCTAAATCCAGGCGATTGTTCGACGGACTCAGGTTTTCCAGTGATTCGATAGCCTCGAGTCTGGTCTTCCTCAAAGGAATCCCATCTGAAAACACCAACCAAAGTCTGTCGCCGGCCGTGGTGCGGGAAAAAACTTCCCTGGCAGTTGCCACGATGGTGTCCAGTGTGCGTTGCCCACCGACAACTGCCCCTGAGGAAAGTGAATTATCGACCACAACTGCGAGCGCCGTGGGCGCGTGGGATTCGCCGTAACCGGCTCGGGCAACTGGCCGCGCAGCAGCCAGCACCAGGAAGACCAGAGCAGCGGTCCGGAGGATTAGCAGCAGGAGGTTGCGGAATCGAAGCTGACGCGAATGCTCACGCTCGGTCGCCGTGAGATATCTCACCGCAGGAAAAACAACCGTTGGAGGCATGCGCCTGCCGAGTAAGTGCAGCAATGCTGGTATTGCCGCTGCAACTAGTGCTATCAGCGCAAGCGGTTGTAGGAATCCGATCACCCTAGCTGCGACCGCCGAGCCGCCAGCCGGCGCAGTACCTGTCCGAAAGGCGTATCCGTGAGAACGTGATGGTAGTGGATCCCGCCGCCGCGACATGCGGAGCGCCACGTTTCGATCGTGTTGCGAACAGTCTGTTGGTAGACCGACCGCAGCTCTCGTGGCCTAGCCGTGACAAAAACACCCGATTCAGGATCTTCGAAGCGCGCTTCGGGCGGACCTTCCAACGTCAATTCAGCCGGATCCATGATGTGGAGCACGATTACCTGATGGCCCCGGTGCCTCAGGAAATGCAGGGTTCTGAGCACGAGCGGTCGATCGAAAAGCAGGTCGGAAACGAACACGACGAGACCACGGCGTCGCAGCAGATCTGTCACTTTGCGCAATGCGGGTTCAGCGGCCGTGCCGCCACCGGCAGTGATTTCTTCCACGGCGCGTGCCAAGGTCCACCAGTGGTTCGATCTCGCTCCTGCTCGCACCATGGTTCGGACTTCCTCATCGAAGGCGATCAGACCGGTCGCGTCGCGTTGCCGCAGTAACACGAGTGAGAGGGATGCGACCAAGCGCTTCGCGTATGCCAGCTTGCTGAGCCTCTCCTCAGCCCCCGCCCAGTCCATCGATGCGCTGACATCCAGAACAAGCATAGACCTGAGGTTCGTCTCTTCCTCAAACTGCTTTACGAACAAGCGGTCCGAGCGAGCCAACATCTTCCAATCGAGGTACCGCAGTTCGTCACCGGGCTGATACGGCCGGTCTTCCGTGAACTCCACTGAGAAACCCGGGAAGGGAGATTTGTGAAGGCCGGCGAGAAAACCCTCTACGATTCCACGAGCGACCAGCTCTATGCCGCCAAGCTGAGCGACTACGAACGGGTCGAGTAAGTCAGTACGTTTTCTTCGCGTCTCAATCAAATCTCTGTCTCACATCCACAGCGGGTTACCGGCCACTTAAGTCTAACACGGTAGACGCTGTCATCCCGATTGGACGCGCATCGAGAGATGTCAACCAAACGCGCACTCGCAAGTCGTTGTCTTTTAAGAAGATAGCACAACGGCAATCTTGGCATGTTGTCTGCAACCATCAGTGTGTAGCAGTAACGACGGCAGTTCGGGTAAGGTAGGAGGTATATCATGCGCAAAGCGATAGTCTCTGTATTGTTATCGCTAGCCAACGCTGTGTGTCTGTTCGGGCAGAATCCCCGAATCGCACCGGAGGTGCGCGCGTCGGACCCTACCCCACTCGTCGTACTCAGCACGTCTAACGAATTAGTAAGCCGTGGAGATCGGATGCGCGTGTGGTTCGGAACCGCGCAAAACGCCCATGTTTTTCTCTTCCGGATCGACACCGACGGCCGTGTCCGAATACTGTTCCCTGAACGACCATGGCAAAACAACTATGTCCAGGCCGGCAGGATGGTAGAGGTGAAAAACACAGCCTGTGACGAATCAGCTTGTGCGTTCGTCATCGACGACTATCCGGGGCAGGGATACGTATTCGCAGTTGCGAGCGTAACGCCGTTTGAGTTCGACGCGTACGCAAACGGCGACTATTGGGACTACAGTGCCATTGCGCACCGAGGCAGGGTAACGAGTGATCCGTTCGTGGCGTTATCAAAAGTCATGGAGCAAACCGTGGTTCAGACTACCGAAAATGGATCCTCTTACGACGTGCACAGATACAATGTGGAGCAGCGGTTCGAATATCCTCGTTTTCTATGCTACGAATGTCACTCATTCGTTCGATTCCCGTCCTGGGACCCGTACCAGCAAGAGTGTACTCGCTTCCAGATAGTCCGGTACGACGGACCAGCATATCATCCGGCCAGCGGCTACTCACCCACGAGGGTCGTCTTCTCGAGGCCTCTGCAAATCGCGCCTCGGTACCTATTCACGGAGAGGCGCCCGAGTGACCCCTTTGTATCAGTGCGGGATGAGCGGCCAGTCGGAGATTCGTCGCGATCAATACGATCAGCTGGTGTTACCGCCGCTGATGTCGGCGGAATCGGCACGATTCCAGCTCCGCTAGGGCGTCGTGGCACCGTATCCGAAAACGACCTCCGTCGGTTGACGTCACCTGATCTATCAGTGCGCGACGACCCGATGTCTCGAATTCGCGGCATCAATTCCACGCCCCGAGCTCAACCGCGGCTGCTGCGACGCAGACGGACAAAACCTGACAGCGTCAATAGGCGGGTGAAGGTAAAGCCGGACACTTTGAGATCAGGAAGAGACCGCTCTTTACCGCCAGAGATCTGACGGCTCGACCCCTCTCCCATCCCTAATCAGTGTATCTTGAATCCCGACTTGAATTGTGGAGACGCGCAATATGAAACGTGTCGCGTTGGCTCTTGTGTTCGCTGCTTGGCCCGCAGCGGTAGGAGCTCAGACATTGGAGCAGGCAGCAAATTCGATTACGCAAGCGGATATGTACAAACATATCGAGGTGATGGCTCACGACTCGATGGGCGGACGGGATACTCCGAGCCCCGGCCTGGACCTCACCGCCGAATACGTGGCAGCCCAATTCCGACGTATCGGACTGAAACCTGGTGCGGAGGACAACAGCTACATCCAACGTTATCCGCTAACTGAGATACGCCGTGGCCTTTCTGTCGCGATCTCCGGTACATCTGGCTGGCGACCCGGAGTAGAGGTGATCCAGTGGTCCGGTGGTTCTGTCGAAGCGTCTGGCCCACTCGTGGTGGTGACCGGTGCAGGCGAGCCGTCAGCGCCGATTCACGTCGACGGGGCGATAGTGTTAGTGGCCGCCGAGTGGGGCGGAAGAGCACTGGCAGCGCCTAGCCAACAGCTTTTAGCGGCAGTACAGGACGGAAATCCCGCCGTCGTGATCGTATCAACGAATCTGCCCGACAGGTTCTGGGGTTACTTCAGCGGCAGACAGAATCGATCACAGGTAAGCCTCGGCTCGGGAGTGGAAGTCTCGACCGAACCGCCTCTCCTATATACTCAGATAGCGACTGCGCAAACCCTGCTCGAGAGTCACGGCATTCAGCCCCGCTGGGATGGCGGCGCAAAGGTTCGAACGTTGGACGATGTTGTGTTCACCATCCGGACCACCCTCGAGACCAACCCACAGTCTGCCCCAAATGTCGTGGGAATACTCGAGGGAAGCGATCCGGTACTCAAGGATGAGTACATCGTGCTGAGCGCGCACATGGATCACGTTGGTTACGGCAATGCCGTTGATGGAGACAGTATCAGAAATGGGGCCGACGACAACGCATCCGGTACGGCAGCGGTGATCGAAGCAGCCGAAGCATTTGCATCGATGAATCCCGGACCCAAACGCTCGATGATCTTCTTGGCAGTTAGCGGGGAAGAGAAAGGGCTGTGGGGAAGTGCGTACTATTCCGATAATCCTTCAGTACCGATCTCCCAGATCGTGGCCGACGTCAACACCGACATGATTGGTCGGAACTGGACCGATACGATCGTGGCCATCGGCAAGGAGTTCTCGGACCTCGGCGAGACGTTGGACAAAGTGAACTCAGAACACCCTGAGCTCGACATGACTGCGATCGACGACATCTGGCCGGAGGAACGGTTCTACTACCGGTCCGACCATTACAACTTCGCCGAGAAGGGCGTGCCCGTGCTCTTCTTCTTCAATGGCGTTCACGAAGACTATCACGGCGTGGATGACGAAATTGAAAAGGTAGACACCGAGAAGGCCACTCGCATCGTAAAACTGATGTTCTACCTGAGCCTCGAGATCGCGAACAATCCCGAAAGGCCGAAATGGAAGCAGACGGGGTAGAGGCGACAGGGACGAATGTTCAATATCCAAGTAACTACACTTGGATATTGGATATTCCGTGTTGGACATTCAGACTTCTCTCTCACTAATCCAGACCTTTCCGGCCTCAGTTCCCAGCCCCCTTATATTCCTCCCATGCACCAACAACACATCCGTAACTTTTGCATCGTTGCTCACATAGATCACGGCAAGTCCACGATTGCGGACAGGCTCATTGAGCTGACTGGGTCGCTGGAGCAGCGTCGCATGCGTGCTCAGGTTCTCGACACCATGGACCTGGAGCGCGAGCGCGGAATCACGATCAAGCTGAATGCGGTCCGCATGCTGCACGACATCAACGGTTCGGAATTCGAGCTCTGCTTGATCGACACGCCGGGACACGTCGATTTCACCTATGAGGTCTCCCGCTCGTTGAACGCGTGCGAAGGGGCGTTGTTGGTTGTGGATGCGAGCCAAGGCATCCAAGCGCAGACTGTGAGCAATCTGTTCCTTGCGATGGAAGCGGGACTGGAAATCATCCCCGTCTTGAACAAGATCGACCTTCCGGCCGCAGAGCCGGACCGCAGATCTGAGGAGCTGCAGGATCTACTAGGTGTGGGGGACGATGAGATACTGCGCGTGTCGGCAAAGGAAGGTACTGGCATGCAGACACTGCTCACCACGCTCGTCGAACGTGTGCCTCCTCCAGCCGGCAATCCCGAGGCACCCCTTCGGGCGCTCATATTCGACACCTATTACGATCGATACCGTGGAGCAATCCCATCGATTCGCGTCGTTGACGGTCGGATCGCGCGGGGAGACGTAATCTCGTTCGGTTCGCATCCAAACGACCGCTATGAAGTCGCCGAGGTCGGATTCATGCAGCTCGACCAGGTGCGGACGGATGAGTTGGGGGCTGGGCAGGTCGGTTATTTCGTCGCCAACGTGAGAGGTGTTCGTGAGACACGAGTGGGCGATACGGTGTTGGACGCACGCCGACCGGCCAGCTCTATGCTGCCCGGGTATCGCGAATCCCATCCAATGGTCTTCGCGGGGCTCTACCCAACCGATTCGAACCAGTACGAGGAGCTCCGCGACGCACTGGAGAGACTTCAGTTGAATGACGCGTCTCTTCACTATGAACCGGAGACTTCGGTGGCGCTCGGGTTCGGTTTTCGATGCGGATTCCTCGGCCTGCTTCACATGGACATCGTGCAGGAGCGGCTAGAGCGGGAATTCGACCTAGACCTCATCACAACGGTGCCGAACGTGGAGTACCACGTGCATTTGATCGACGGCACGACAGAGTTGATCGAGAATCCCTCGAAGATGTTGACCGGGACCAAAGTCGATTACGTAACCGAACCGTACGTAAAGACACACATCACCACTCCATCCGAGTACATCGGCGCAATCATGAACCTCGGGCAAGAGCGGCGGGGTGACTACGTAGGGATGAAGTACCTCGACACCGTTCGCGTTCAGCTCGAATGGGACTTCCCGCTTGCGGAGATCATCATCGATTTCTACGATCGTCTCAAGACAAAGTCACGCGGATATGCGGGCATGGATTACGAGTTCGCCGAGTATCGACGCAGCGAACTCGTCAAGCTGGACATGCTGATTAATGGCGACCCTGTCGACGCATTTAGTATCATCATTCATCGTGAGAAAGCGCAGGCGTGGGGACGAAAAATGGCCAGCAAGCTGAAAGAGCTGATCCCCCGTCAGCTGTTCGAGGTTGTGATACAGGCCTCGATAGGTTCGAGAGTGATTGCGCGCACCACTGTCAGACCACTCCGAAAGAACGTGACAGCAAAGTGTTACGGCGGTGATGTGACGAGAAAAAGGAAGCTGCTGGAGAAGCAAAAGGAGGGCAAACGACGCATGAAACAGGTGGGAACTGTGGAGATCCCCCAGGAGGCGTTCCTTGCCGTACTACAAGTTGATTAGAGTGTTTTCGCGTATGGCGCACGGGACCTTACCACGATGATCCGCCTCGTCGCTGGAGTCGATATCGGCGGTACGAACGTGGTGGTGGGCACCATACCTGAGGATGGCAAGTCGATTCACGGAGTAGTCACCGAGCGGACTCATGTCTCGGACGATCCCGCTGGCACCTTCGACCAAATCAAACGTTTGTTCGATAGGTCTATTGAAAACACGACCAAGGAGCTAGGCGAGGGCAACTTCGAGGTGGTCGGGGTCGGCGTAGGTGCACCAGGACCTCTCAACAGGCAAACCGGGACGGTGCTGGTCTCGCCTAACCTGGGATGGGTCAACATGCCGCTGCGCGACGGCACCGCAAGGGCTCTGGGTCTGCCGGCAACTCTGGAGAACGACGCAAATTGTGCCATCTACGGCGAATGGTGGCGCGGCGCCGCTCAGGGAGGTCGGGTTGTCGTGGGGCTCACCATCGGCACCGGAGTAGGCGGCGGAATAGTGATTGACGGCCGCATCTTTCACGGCGTGAGTGATGCGGCGGGAGAGATTGGCCACGCCAGTATCGACACCACCGGCAGACGCTGCAAGTGTGGGAACTATGGTTGTCTCGAGGCATATGCGGCTGGGCCGGCGATAGCGGCGCGGGCGGCTGAGGGAATCGAAGCTGGCGCCAGTTCCAGTTTGTCCGACCTCGTTGATGGCGACCTTTCGGCTATTACCGCAAAAACGGTTTCCCAGGCGGCTCTGAACGGTGACAACTACTGCGTGGATGTGATTCGAGAGACCGCACACTTTCTCGGCAGCGCGACCGCAAACCTCGTGAACATCTTTAACCCCGACATAGTCGTCATTAGCGGAGGGGTGACGCTCACTGGCGACTATTTGTTCGAGCCGCTCCGGCACCAGGTCGTGCGCCGCGCGTTCGAGCCCTCCGTTGCCGCCTGTACGATCGTGCCTGGCGCTCTTACTGGTACAGAAGGTGTCATCGGTGCCGCGAAGTCGTTCATGGCACAGATGGAAGGTACAGGTTGAAGCGACTTGGCGTGTTAGGCACAATGGTCTGGGACACCATATACGGACGCGGTGCAGAGATCGAACCGGCTGAGGAATGGGGCGGTATCAGCTATGCTTTGGCGGCGCTGGAGGCAGCGCTGCCGCCCGACTGGAGTATAGTGCCACTCGTGAAGGTCGGAACTGACCTCGCACCGCGTGCGAACGAATTCTTGAGCGCATTGACGCGCCGAGCGGGTGCCTGCCGCTTCATCGAAGCTCCAGAGTCAACGAACCGAGTCACACTGCACTACAACAACCTCGATCGATGCACCGAGCAACTGAGTGGCGGTGTACCGGCATGGACCTGGTCCCAACTGGGGCCAATGGTCAGGGACCTAGACGCTCTCTACGTCAATTTCATTTCAGGCTTCGAGATGCCGCTCGAGACCGCTCGGCAACTGAGGCATGGCTTCCCAGGGCCAATTTACGTGGACCTTCACAGCCTCTTCCTTGGCGTCGATGGTGCCGGGATGCGCGTTCCTGAGGCACTAGCGGATGTGACCGGCTGGTTCTCGTGCTTCGACATAGTGCAACTGAACGAAGATGAAATGCGTCTCGTAGGAGATAACCCAGTCGAAGTTGCCGCACGAGCACTCGCGTCGGGTGTGCGGCTCTTCATAGTCACCTTAGGCCAGCTCGGCGCCGTTTACTATTCGGCAGGTGATTATTTCCTCGGGCGAAGTTCGAATGAATGCAAAACAGCATCTGGGCCGATTCGAACAGCACGAATTCCAGCCTTGCATGTGGAAGAGCCTCTGGACCCGACGGGCTGTGGAGACGTTTTCGGCGCAGCCACTGTGTCGTATCTTTTACGCGGTGTCACAGTGGAAGAGGCATTGTCTGAAGCCAATGCACTCGCAGCCGCAAACCTTTCTTTTCGCGGTGCGACCGAGCTTCACCATCATCTACGCAGAGAAATGAATCGTCAATGACGAGAGTGATCGACGTACCAACGAGCTTCGACGAGCGTACATTCGATCAGTTCGCCACCGATTATGGCAAACCGGGTGACGAACGTCTTCTATTCGACGCCCACTCCGCAAAATGGGCATCTCCATACGGTCTGCTCGGGATTCTGGTCGCTGGACAGGCAGTTGTCGAACTTAAAGGTCAACAGCCTCAACTAGCAGTGCCGACTGACCGAGACGTACTCCACTATTGGAGCCGCACCGGTTTCTTCGAATACGCTAGTGAATGGTTTGAAATACACGGCAAAGTGCCCCACGTGAAGTCGCGAGGGCCATCCGACGTGCTGCTGGAAATCACACCGGTCCGTGGGTCCGACGACGTGCATGGCGTTGTGAGTACCATCCAAGAGCGGGCCGCAGCGATTCTCGCAGGGGAATTGGGTCTCGAGACGAGCGCGACTTTGGGATTCGGTATGGCGCTTTCGGAAGCTTGTCAGAATATTGTAGAGCATGCTGGTACGTCTGGGTGGGTGGCCGTGCAGACATACGAGTGGCGCCGCCGACTCGGGCGTCGTGTTGTTGTCATCGCAGTTGCGGACGCCGGCATTGGGTTCCGTCGTTCCCTCGAATCGACCCAGGCCGGACGATATGGTGATAGATGGGGTGATGCTACAGCACTGGAGGCTGCGCTGATTCAGGGAGTCAGCAGGTTTCGCGATCCGGGCCGCGGCCAGGGTCTCGGTGGAATCAGGAGATATGTGAACCGATGGGATGGGAGAATCAGCATACGAAGCGGCACCGCACGCATCTCGATCGTGCCAAGTTGGGACGATGAGGTCCCCTTGGCCGACGGACTTCCAGATTTCCCGGGAAGTCAGATGCTTCAAATAATACCTGCTCAACAACCCGAGTGAGTACGACGTGCCAAGATTTGATCTAGGGATTATCCTGCAAGACGCGGTAAGCTACGGGTATGGCGATCTCGTGACACGCCCAACCGGCCGCGCAGTGAGGTCGAGCGTCGAGGAAATGTTGCCGGAACACGAAGACGGCCATACGGTCGTTATCGACTTCAGTGCGGTCCGCTGTCTCGATATCTCGTGCGCTGATGAAGTGGTCGGCAAGCTGCTGCTGCAATACGGCCAGGGTAAATACTTCGTGCTCAGCGGAGTGAGTGAAGCGCATTGCGAGTCAATCGATCTAGTGCTGGAGCGCCACGGAATGACGGTGGTGGCTCAGAGCCGCGACGGATCGCTCCAAGTGTTGGGACCTCTCGACGAACCGGTACGACGGGCCTTCGTTGCTATACAACAATCCGATGCTTCTGCAGTGTCGGAGGTCGCTGACCGCCTGGCCCTGACAACGGAGGCAGCCCAGCCGCTTCTCGATGAGCTGCTGACGCGACGGCTGGTCACCCGGGAAGCCGACCAGTTCAAGGCTCTCTCAGCTTGACCGATTCGTGATCCGCTTCAAGAGAGTATTTATGTCGTTTCAGTCGGGTTCGCTCGCGCTGACCGACATCAATTTCCACATTGCCAAGGGTGAGTTTGTATTCCTCACCGGACACTCTGGTGCCGGGAAATCGACGGTGCTGCGCCTCATCTACGCGGACGCGCTCCCTAGTTCGGGAGAGGTGCGCGTGTCCGGATTCAGCACAGAGCGTATGCGCCGCTCGGACATTCCCAAACTCCGCCGTCGATTGGGCATCGTGTTTCAAGACTTTCGGCTCTTGGAAGATCGGACGGCCGAGGAAAACGTGGCATTCGCGCTCGAAGTGACCGGCGTACGCAAGGGTTTGATCCAACCAAAGGTCATACGTGTCCTGACTCAGGTGGGGCTGGCCGGGAAAGCTACCGCCTATCCACGTGAGTTGTCGGGTGGTGAGCAACAACGCGTTGCGATCGCGCGTGCTCTGGTCAACGACCCATTGGTGGTCTTAGCCGACGAACCTACTGGCAACCTGGATGACCGTGCCACGCGAGGTGTCGTTCAACTACTGCGCGACATCAACGCCAATGGGACAGCTGTACTAATGGCCACGCACGATCTGAGCATAGTTCGCCACGAGTCGGCCCGCAGCATAGAACTCCAGAATGGAGCGATCGTTTACGATTCCACGGTAGACGACGCAGCCGCGGGTGGTGCGGCATCATGAGACTGTTAGTACGGGAAACTCTGCTATCGTTCCGACGCGCCCCTGTACTGTCTGGCCTTTCGATAACCACTATCGCATTTGCGCTGTTCGTGGTCGGGCTCTTCGGACTCGTGGCCCTCAACCTACGGATCGCCTTGTCCGATGTGGAAGAACGAGTCGAAATAGTCGCCTATCTCATGCGGGGCACTCCTGTCGAGATCGTGACTGTGGCAATCGGCGATATCGAAGCGTTCCCCGGGGTGGAATCTGTCACGTATGTGACCGAAGAAGATGCTCTCGCAAGAGCACAGGCGGAGCTAACGGAGTTTCAAGAGGTGTTCGACGACCTGGCTGACAACCCCCTGCCCGCATCAATTGAAGTGCGGTTGTCGCCGGGATACCGCGACGCCACTTCGGTGGAGCAGGTCGCCGAGTGGTTGGGTTCTTTCAGATTCGCAGAAGATGTCCGGTTCGGGCGCGAGTGGGTTGAGCGAATCGACCGACTGCAGAGAATTGCCGCGGTGGTTGGCTTGGTGATCGGCGGGGCGTTTGCAGTCGCCTCGGTGATTATCATCGGAACCACGGTACGCATGGCGGTGCTCCACCGCAGCCGGGAGATTGCAATCATGCGGCTCGTGGGCGCTACCAACGGGTTCATCCGCAGACCGTTCCTGCTCGACGGCATAGTAAAAGGCGTTCTCGGTGGGTGCGCGGCAATTGGACTCAACTATACAGCGTATATTGCAATCAACCAGATATATGCGGCGTCGTTCTTCAACATCGCACAGGCAATGCTTCTCGTTCTGTTTGGCACCGCATTGGGTTTCCTCGCCAGCGCAGTGAGCGTGGCCCGACATCTGCGCAGGGTGACAGCGGGATGAGTCTGAGGGCGACCGTGGCGATGCAACTGAGTATCGCCGTTGTCGCAGGCACCCTCCTGTTAGTTCTACCACAAGACACTCACGCCCAAGAAAACATCGACCGCCGTATCCGGGATAACCGTGCTCGGCTCGACTCCATCCGCCGGGAACGGGAGTCACTCGAAAACGAGCTGGACCGACTGAGGGACCGAGCGCGCGACCTAGCCAGCGAAATCCGCAACATCGAACGGCAGCGAGATGTGACCGAGCGAGTGGTGAACGAGCTCGATCGGCAGATGGCGTCGATGACTAGCCAACTCGACACAGTCACGATGGACCTGATGCTCGCACAGGACGCATTAGCGGAGACCCATGCCGTTCTCGAACGCCGCCTCACGGAGATTTACAAACGAGGCGCCCTGTATGCGTTCCAAGTTCTCCTTTCAGCAGAGTCGTTCGGCGATCTGCTTTCCCGATACAAGTACTTGTACCTGGTCAGCCGCCAGGATCGGGCATTGGCCCAGGAAATCCAGGAACTGGCGGAACGCATTGAAGTGCAGCGCGGGCAACATGTCAGCGTCCGCAACGAACTGTCACAGCAACTCAATGACCGTGGCACTGAGCTCCGCCGTTACAGAAACCTCGAGCGGCAACGACAGAGCACATTGGTGCAAACGAGACGGTCCACCGCCGCAACCGCCTCGCGGCTCGATTCGTTGGAACGAGCGGAAGGACAGCTGGCATCGATCATCAGCTCCCTCGAGGACGCGCGCACCCGAGCGATAGCCCGAGGCGACCGCACCGTTGGAACGATATCGACAGATGATCTTTCCCGCCTCGAGTGGCCTGTGGATGGGGGCGAGGTCGTCTATGAATTCGGGAGATACTCGGGACCCGATGGAACCCGCCTCAGGAGGCTTGGGATGGGAATCGGTGTGCCGGTCGGCACGCCAGTACGGGCCGTTGCCACCGGTACCGTGGAATCGGCTACAGCGCTCCTGACATGGGGTCCCACCGTGATTCTCAACCACGGCGGCGGGTATTACACACTGTACCTGTACCTTTCTGGATTCGAGGTTCAACGCGGCCAACTCGTGCAAGGCGGCCAAATCATTGGGCGGTCTGGAGGGGCGCGTTCCGACGAGGGCCCGCACATCGAATTCCAGATCAGAGAAGGGCAACTCACACTGAACCCCAGACACTGGCTGCGGCCGCGGAGGTAATTCCCAACCACGCCCTTCCCCGTCAGCGGCATCGGCGGCATTCACAGCCTACTTCCCTTCCCAACGCGGCATGTGCGGCATCCATAGCCCACCTCCCGCCCCTCCCGCTCCCACCCCCCTTGCCATCCCTACCAACTCAGGGTATTAATACATTCGTATGAAGAAAGTCAAACGTATGAATGATCAAAAAGATACAGCCAACGAACTCGTGGCCGCGGCTGTGGAACTCTTTGGCCGGCACGGATACGACGGGACTTCTGTCAGGGCGATCACTGCCAACGCTGGGGCAAATCTCGGAGCCATCACATACCATTTTGGGTCCAAGGAAACGCTTTACGAAGCAGCGCTTGCATCTGTGACCGAACCATTCAGAGAGTTGATCGTAAAGACCGCGAACGGTCCTGGCGATCCTCTGCTCCGTATCGAGCGCATAGTCAGAGTCTTCTTCCATTACCTCAACGACTTTCCCGAATTACCCAATCTGATCTCTCAACAGCTCGCGGGATCTCGTGCAATGCCCGCAGTCACACGGGAAACGTTACAGCACAATCTCCGCACGCTCACTGCCGTGATTGCGGAAGGTCAGAAGGACGGTTCGATCCGCAGCGGCAACCCTCGTGACTTGGCGCTGAGCGTAGCATCCCAGCCTATGTGGCTCACGCTCGCGCGCCGAGTTCTAATGGAGGGAGCCGGACTGGACCAGGATGATCCGAGTACACACGAGCTGATAGTGGAGAGCGTCGTCCAATTCGTCAGAGCAGGTTTGACAAAGCACCCGGAAGGCAAGCCATGAACTTTGTGAAGAACTCGTCGATAAGAGCCGGACCGGCTTGTTGGCTCGTCTCGATACTCATTGCAGCCTGGTCTTTGCCCCTCAGCGGTCAGGGAACAGAGCCCGGGGATAGGATGACCATTGCGTTTGCCGTCGACCGGGCGCTGGAGCACCATCCGAATGCTCTTGCAGCAGTCGCTGGAGTCGAAGCTGCCGCTGCTTCTGTGGGAGAGGTCTCCGCTCTGAGGCTCCCGCAACTGGCGTTTGAAGGATCCGCCATCCGCTACCAAGAGCCGATGATCGTAGCCCCGTTACACGCACTCGACATAACCCAGGCTCCGGAGTTCGACCGAACTCTTCTCCGTGGCACCGCATCCGTCGCGTATACCCTTTTCGACGGGGGCGTTCGCGGCTCGCGCATCAGAGGCGCTAGAGCCGAGCTGGGTGCGGCTGAATCCCTGCAAGAGTCGGCGCAAACATCGTTGATCTCTTTGGTTGCCGAGACGTACCTGAGGGTCCTCACGGCCAGAGACATCCTCGCTGCCCACGATACCCGCTTAACGGCATTGGAGGCGGAACTCGACCGCACTCAGCAGTTTTTTGCTGAAGGAACCACCGCACGCGTTGCCGTACTCAGAGCTGAGGCCGCAATTGCGCAGGCCCAGGCAGAACGCGTCGCGACTTCGGCGGCACTGGAGTTGGCAGTACAGAATCTGGCGCGCCTCACCGGAGTGAGCCCTGAGAGAGCTGCGGCCGAAAACCTCGTTCCGGTCCAACTACATAGCGAAACCGGTCCGCTGGACAGGGACGCGCTACTCTCGCACGCAACGACCTTTAACCCAGAACTGCAGCGCGCGCGCGAAAAGCACGAGGCAGCGTTGTCTTCAAAAAGAGCCGCCGCCGCCATGTGGCTCCCGAACATCAGCCTATTCGGCGGATATCTGGGCTTTGGAAGCGGGAGCGGAGATCTGGTAACCGAGTGGCAGGGAGGTGCAAAGGTCTCCTACCCGATCTTCACAGGCGGTGCGCGGTCGAAGACGAGTGCTCGTGCAAGCTCACTGGTCGAGCGAGCTTTTCAGGAAGTCCGTTTGGCTGAACTCTCCGTGCGGAACGGTGTCGACAGAGGCATCAGCGCCGTTCGCGAATCCCGAGCACGACTCGATGCCGTTGAAGAGGCTGTCGTACATCTGACAGAGGTCGTTCGCATTGAGCGCCTCGCGCTGGAGACCGGAGCAGGGACGCAGACAGAGTATCTCAGGTCTGAGGCTGAGTTACTTCGCTCCAAGGCAACCCTCATCGATGCTCGCAACACCGAAATCGCAGCCAGAATCGAGTTGGCCCGAATAGTCGGTCAACTGGACACGTCCTGGATCGATCGTGAACTGGAGAACAACCCATGAGCAAGAAGCAGAGAATCATATTGGGCGTAGTGTTGCTGCTCGTTGTGGCTGTCGTATTGAGGCTGACTCTCTTCAGCGACGGGCATGGCGACAGTGTGATTGTTGCATCGGGCACCGTTGAGGCCGCAGAGGCCGACCTAGGGTTTCAGATTCCCGGACGCATTGAGTCCATAGCCGTGCGGGAAGGTGACGCAGTCGATAGCTCGGCTGTGCTGGCATCGCTGGATCGCACCGAGCTGAACGCGCGTCTGGAAGCGGCGGAAGCATCGGTGGCGGCGGCTCGCGCCGCTCTGTCCGAGGTTCAGACCGGTTTCCGCTCTGAAGAAATCGCTCAAGGTCGCGCCGCACTGAGCGTGGCCGACGACCGATTGGCAAGCGCCAAACGCGACCTGGAACGCGCTGAGCGTCTGTTCGAGGGTGGGGCCGTCAGTCGGCAGGCTCTCGACCACCAAAGAACCGCATTTCAGATGGCCGAAGCCGAGCAAGAGAGCGCCACGGAAAGGCTGCAGATTCTCGAAACAGGTCCTCGTTCAGAGCGCATCGCCGTACAGCGCGCTCAGCTGCTTGGTGCGGAAGCACAGGTAAAACAGATCGAAGCGGCGTTGGAGAACGCCTTGGTGCGCGCACCGTTCGCCGGAACCGTTTCCGTGAAGCACCGTGAGCCGGGCGAGATCGTACAGCCGGGGCTCCCAGTGCTGTCGGTCCTCAACCCGGACGATCGATGGGTACGGATCTACGTGAGGGAAGACCAGGTGGGGCGGATATCGGTCGGCCAGGAGGTTGCCGTCACGGCGGACTCGTATGAGGATCGCACGTATCGAGGGCGCGTAATCTTCATCGCCAGCGAGGCGGAGTTTACTCCCCGCAACGTCCAGACCGCTGCGGAGCGTGTGAAGCTAGTTTACCGAGTGAAGGTGCAGATTACCGAAGATCCATCGTACGATCTCAAACCCGGCCTGGCCGCTGACGTGCGCATCGAGACCGAGGGCAGGTGACCTTGCCTCCCGATCCGGTGGTGCGGCTGACCGGACTGACTCGCGATTTCGGTGAAGTCCGCGCCGTACGAGGGCTCGACTTCGACGTTTTCTCAGGGGAGTTGTTCGGAATAGTGGGGCCTGACGGTGCGGGGAAAACGACAACCCTGAGAATGCTCGCTGGAGTATTGGGGCCGACCAGCGGCGACGCTGAGCTGGCCGGTATCAGCGTTTCGCGTTTTCCCGAACGCGTGAAGCCGCACATCGCGTACATGTCGCAGCGTTTCGGCCTTTACGCGGATCTCACGGTTCGCGAGAACCTCGAGTTCTACGCGGACTTGTACGAGGTGCCGAAAGGCGAACGCCCGCCTCGTCTCGAGCGGCTTTATCAGTTCTCGGCATTGAAGCCCTTTGAGAATCGTCTTGCCGGGCAACTCTCGGGAGGCATGAAACAGAAGTTGGGGCTCTCCTGCGCCCTCATCCACGAGCCCGAAATAATGCTGTTGGACGAGCCGACCTTCGGGGTGGATCCGATTTCGCGGCGGGACCTGTGGCTAATCGTTCACGAAATGGTTGCGCGTGGCACAACCGTCATATTGTCCACTGCATACATGGATGAGGCCGAGCGGTGCGATCGCATCGCACTACTGCACGAAGGTCGGGTGGTTGCGCTCGACACGCCGGAGGCGCTCCAAGATCCGCTTCAGGGACAAATCTACAAGGTGTCGACCAACGACCCTCGCCGAGCCTGTGGTCTGATCGCCGAGTTCCCCGGAGTCCGCCAGGCAGCCTTGTTTGGCGACACGATTCATGTGTCGATCGAGCACTGGGAGCGAGACTGGCCTCCAGTGCAACACCACCTGGAATCTATGAATATCGCCATCCTATCTCACGGTCCGTCGGCTCCCTCGATGGAGGACGTGTTCATCGACCTGGTCCGTACTCGGGAACATGAGCGTGTCTGACGCTGTGCACGTTGTCAATCTCACGCGAAGATTCGGTGACTTCATCGCAGTCGACGGTGTCACATTCGATGTCGCGCGCGGAGAGATATTCGGGTTTCTCGGGCCGAACGGAGCCGGCAAAACCACTACCATCAAGATGCTCACTGGGCTCCTCCGACCCAGCTCCGGCTCGGCAAGCGTCGCGGGCTTCGACGTTATGACAGACTCGGCGTCGATCAAGCTCAACATCGGCTACATGTCTCAACTCTTCTCACTCTACGCCGACCTTACTGTCGACGAGAACATCCAGCTCTTCGCCGGACTCTACGGTGTGTCTGGGCCACAGCTCGACGAAAGACACGCGTGGGTGCTGGAAATGGCTGGTTTGACATCATACGGAGCGCGGCGAACGGCGGAACTGCCACTTGGCTGGAAACAGCGCCTCGCCTTGGGCTGCGCGGTGCTGCACGAACCGCAGATCCTATTCCTCGATGAACCGACGTCAGGAGTGGACCCCTTGGCGCGAAGAAGGTTCTGGGATCTCATCTATGATCTCGCCGAGTCGGGTACCACCGTCTTCGTGAGCACACACTACATGGAGGAAGCCGAGTACTGTTCGCGCCTGGCACTCATGAACCGCGGCCGGCTGATAGCCCTTGATACGCCAGCAGCGCTGAAATTGTTGATGGACGAGCCGATCTTCGAAGTCGAAACTGACAACGCACCCGAAGCTGTCGAGGTTTTGAAGCAAGCCCCGGGGGTCATCGATGCCGCGATGTTCGGTCGGGCACTCCACGTGACCGTTGAAGACGAACCCGCCGGTGCGAGGGATATCCCGACAACACTCGAGGCGGCGGGACGGTCATGTGAGTCCCTACGACGCATAATCCCCTCACTGGAGGACGTCTTCGTGTCACTGATCCGTCGTGAGGGGGGAGCACTGCTCGGATGAATCTCACCAGACTGCTCGCAATGAGCCGCAAGGAAGTGATTCAGCTTCGACGTGACCCTCGCAGCATGATGTTGGGCTTTCTACTGCCCATGGCACTCATCGTCTTCTTTGGCTATGCCATATCGTACGACGTGAAGGACATCAAGACCGTCGTGCTCGATCTGAACGGAACATCGACGAGCCGAAGTCTCATCGATGCCTTCTCGAGTTCAGGCTACTTCGCGATCACGGAGCATCTGTCTAGGTATGAGCAGGTAGACCGCAGCTTGGGCCGCGGTGTTGCACTTCTGGCGCTGGTGATTCCCCCTGACTTCAGTCGCAACTTGCTGTCACGCAGGCCTGCGCCGATCCAGCTGTTGTTGGACGGCGGAGACGCCAACACCGCCACCATTGCCAAGAACTATGCGGAGGCCATCGTTGCACGTTTCTCGGTCGGGGCACTGAGCGGTGGAGCCGAAATCATCATTCCGGTACAGGCGGAGACCCGAATCTGGTACAACGAAACCCTCGAGAGCACCAACATGATCGTTCCCGGGTTGATCGCCGTAATAATGTCGGTCATTGCGGCAATGCTTACGGCACTGACGATCGCACGTGAATGGGAGCGCGGCACAATGGAACAGCTCGCCGCCACACCGGTGCACCGCATTGAGGTGATATTGGGCAAACTTCTCCCTTATGTGGTCATCGGACTCATAGACGTCACGCTCGCCGTAATCGCCGGCATACTCGTTTTCGGTGTCCCATTCAGAGGGAGCACCATTCTCCTGTTTGTTTTGACATTGATGTTTCTCTGCGGAGCGCTCGGGTTTGGGATATTTCTTTCAGCCGCAGTGAAGTCTCAGGTTCTGGCCACTCAAACCGCGATGATCTCCACGTTTCTCCCGGCATTGCTGCTATCGGGGTTCGTCTTTGCGATACCGAACATGCCGCTCGTATTGCAGGGCATCACGTACGCGGTTCCTGCCCGCTACTTCGTTACGGTGACGAGAGGGATCCTGCTAAAGGGCGTCGGCGTGCAAACGCTCTGGATCGAGGGAGTGGCGATGATTGCGTTCGCCGCCGTCGGACTCCTGTTGGCGACGAGAGTTTTCAAGAAGGAGATCGCATGAGCCGGATCTCGCCTTCGCGTGTCTTTCCAATGTTGAAAAAGGAAAGACGGCAGATGCTGCGCGATCCCCGGATGCGTGCGATGATGTTCGTTGCGCCAATAATCCAGCTGATCGCATTCGGTTATGCAGTCAACATGGACATCAAGTACACCGACACATACGTGGTTGATCACGACGGCAGCGTGGCTTCGCGCGAGCTTATCAACGCGTTCACGGCAACCGACTATTTCGAAATCGTGGGCCGGTCATCGCGATCCAGTGATCTAGTGACCGCATTGGACAGAGGCGACGCAGTCGTGGGCATCGAAATCCCTGCGGGATTCGCAGGTGACGTCGCAAACAAAGATGCCAGGGTCCAGATAGTCGTCGACGGCACGAATTCGAACACCGGAACAGTTGCACAGGGATACGCAACACGGATTGTGCGCCGCTATGCGATGGAGAAGGCGTCGGACCTGGGCATTCAGCCGGCTGGAGGTGTCGATCCCAGAACGCGTGCATGGTACAACCCCGAGCTCGCGAGCCGAGTCTACAACGTTCCCGCCGTGATGGGCGTGATCGTCATGCTCATGTGCCTACTTCTCACCGCGTTGTCGGTAGTCCGAGAACGGGAGATCGGCACTCTCGACCAATTGATGGTGAGTCCCTTGACGGCCACTGAGTTCATTCTCGGCAAGACGCTGCCCGTTTTGGGAGTCGGCCTGATCGATCTGGCACTGGTGACCGGAATAACGATTCTCTGGTTCGGAATCCCCATGCAAGGCTCGGCATTCGTACTACTCGCTGCAGCGCTCCTCTACATTCTCGCCGGTCTGTCGTTCGGGTTGTTCTTTTCTTCGATCTCCAAGACTCAGCAGGAAGCATTTATGTCAGTATTCCTGCTGTTCTTTCCAATGATGATTCTGTCGGGCTTCTTCTATCCCATATCGAGCATGCCCATCGGCTTTCAGTGGCTCACATACGCCAATCCGATCCGGCATTTCTTGGAGATTGTGCGGGCAGTCTTCTTGAAAGGAGAAGGTATCCTGACGCTGTGGCGGCAATTCCTACTGCTCGCCGTCATTGCGGCATTGGCTCTGCGGTTCGCGATCGTTCGGTTCCGAGCGACCGTTGTCTCGTGACGATAGTGGTGAACGATCATTGCGGCCTTTATCTTGCTAACTCATGAGCGACACAATTCTATACGGCCTCTGTGAACTTGCGAGGGAGTTAGGGCTCCCCGAATCCACCACGCGGTACTACCGCGACGTTTTCGCTCCGTTTGTCCCTAGTGTTGGACTGGGCAGGAGGAGACGCTACCCGGAAGAAGCTCTCGCTACCCTTCGGTTCATCGCGCAAGCATTTGCGGAAGGTCGTACAAGGGATGAGATCGCACGGGTTTTGGCGGAGGGAGGCGCACCTCAGGCCGAGGCCGCCGACACCGCCGATACCAGCTCCAGCTTCACTACACCGCATGTGAGAGCCGATCAGGTTATGACATCACTGATCGATGGAGAGCGTGAGCAGCGGGAGTTGATGTGGCAGATGATACGGGAACTCTCGCGATTTGGTGACGCTATCGAACGACAGCACTACATATTGTCCGAGTTGGTGGAGCGCGTGTTTCACGGTGCCGACCGCCAACTGCCATCGGCAGGGAACGGCGACCCGATCGAGACCGTGGTTGATGCCGACATCGTGTCGGAAACAGTCGACCAGGAACCGCCATCACCCCAGGCAGACGTGGAAGCACTCAGGCAGGCGCTGGAAGCCGAGCGGGATTTGGTGGAGAGGTTGCGGCAATCGAAGCTCGACCTCGAACGTAGGGCGGCGGCGGCAGAGGCGGAGTTGGAGTATGCGCAGGAGCAGGAACCAAGCCTGTTGCGCCGTATTTTCGATCGCAACCGCGGTCTGTAGGTAGCGCCGATGTTGTCGCGAAGCGAGCGGCAGGCACGGCGTTCAATGGTCAAAAAGCAAATTGCCAGGCGCGGCATATCGAATCGACGTGTCCTCGGTGCAATGGGGTCGGTTCCGCGCGAGTTTTTTGTTCCCAACGATCAAGCGCATTTAGCGTATGCGGATCAACCCCTCCCCATCGGCCTCGGCCAGACCATTTCGCAGCCGTATATCGTTGCACTCATGGCAGATCACGCGCGGCTCACTCGGCGTTCAAGAGTCCTCGAGATCGGCACAGGCTCGGGTTATGCCGCGGCGGTATTCGCCAAAATCGCGAATCATGTCTGGACCGTGGAACGCCTTGGAGAGCTAGCGAAAAGCGCGGAGCGACGCTTTGAAGATCTAAAGATCGACAATATCACTACTGTTGTTGGAGACGGCGGATCTGGCTACCCGGCCGCAGCGCCTTTCGACGCGATCATTGTGGCAGCTGCCGCTCCATCCGCGCCCAGACCGCTCCTGGAACAACTCGCAATGGGTGGAGTTCTCGTGATTCCTTTGGGCGATCGATCATTTCAAGAATTGAGTATCGTCGAGCGTACTGCGCAGGGATATGCCGAACAATACGCGGGATCATGTCGTTTCGTCCCCCTCATTTCACCAGAGGCGTTCAGGAGCTGAATTGACCGACACGGTCTTGCTTGGCGCACACGTTTCAATAGCTGGCGGCATCTCATCTGCACCCGCGCGCGGAGCGGAGATTGGCGCAACAACTATTCAAGTGTTCACGAAAACACCGAATCAATGGGCCGAGCCAACTTTGACAGTAGATGAAGTGCGCCGTTTCAAGAACGAGGTCAAGAGAACCGGACTCTGTGCTGTCGTGTCCCACGACTCATATCTCATCAACCTCGCCTCTCCAGACGTTTCGCTCCGTGAAAAGTCGATTCGTTCGTTCAAGCACGAACTGGAGCGCTGCAGTGCTCTCGGCATTCCCTATGTAGTTACGCATCCCGGCAATTTTATGGACGATCGAGAGACCGGGATTCTCAGAAATGCTGAGGCGTATGCGGAATGTCTGGAGGCCGTGAGAGGCCCCACGATCCTCATCGAGACGACGGCGGGATCGGGGACCGCACTGGGATCGACATTTACGGAACTCGCCGAACTCCGCGCGCGGATACCTTCCCGCTTGCGCAGACGGGTTGGGTTCTGCGCCGACACCTGCCATATCTACGCGGCGGGTTACGATATTGTTTTGAACTGGGATGGAGTTTGGGCAGACTGGGATAAGACCCTCGGGCTGAAATACCTAAAATGTATGCACTTAAACGACTCGAAGACTCCTTTTGGATCGCACAAGGACCGGCACGAGTGGATCGCGGAGGGAACACTCGGAGCTGAACCGTTCAGACGATTGATGCAAGATCCTCGGTTCCGGGGTATCATCAAGTTGATAGAAACTCCGAAGGCAGATGATGCGACCAGGCACGATCGGCGTATGCTTCGACGACTCCGAGCGTATGGCCGACAGGCTCAAAGCCGCGAGAAGAACAGGCGGAGGTCAAAGTGAGACCAGCACGGGCGACATCCAGGACAGCGATCCAAACCAGCATCTTGCTGCCAGGATGTTTGGCTGTCGTGCTGTCTTCCACAGCGACTGTGCAATTGCAGGCTAAAACAAGGCAGACGGCAATGCCCGATTCCGTCGCCTACGATCGGGCGTTGGCGTTCGCTATCGACTCCACCGATGAGGGACCGCACATCTACTGGAGGGACGAATCGACCGCATTCGTGTTTTATCTGTGCGATGGAAATCCGCAGTATCGAGGACAACGTGTCGCGGACTCCCTTGTTTTCGATGGCTTCTGCGACGACTCGGAAACCCGATATGCATTCGCTTCATCGCCGCCATCAGTCGAACCTCACGTATTTGACGACGTGGAGAGAATTCTCACGGTGAGTGACATCCACGGTGAATACGATGCTCTGGTCGACCTGCTGAAAAATGCCGGAGTAATCGACAAACGTCTGCACTGGAGCTGGGACGAAGGGCACCTCGTAGTGCTCGGCGATGTATTCGACCGGGGCGCAAGGGTCACGGAATGCCTCTGGTTAATTCATCGACTGGAACGAGAGGCGCGATCGAGTGGTGGGAGAGTGCACTTCACGCTCGGAAACCACGAGAAGATGGCACTGCGCGGTGACCTTCGGTACGTGAACATGAAATACATGTTGGGTATAGCGGATCGCACAGACATCCCGTACGACGACCTATTCGGACCTCATACGGAGCTCGGGCGATGGCTGCGCACCAAACACACCGCCCTTCGGTTGAATGACATTCTGTTCGTTCACGGGGGTTTTTCACCAGAGGTGGTGGAGCGAGGCCTAACGCTCGACAGTATCAACGAGGCAGTGCGTAAGAGCCTGGATTATCGATCCTACGAACTCCTGTTCAGCGATCTGGAATGGTTCCTTTTGAGCAGCGCAGGTCCACTTTGGTACAGGGGATACCACCAAGCGCGCAGCGGCTACTCTCGCGCGTCGGAGGCCCAGCTCGATACGATCCTAGGGTTCTACGATGCGGAGGCGATTGTAGTGGGGCATCACGAAGTCGGCCAGGTGACGAGCTGGTACCAGGGACGCGTTTACGGTGTTGATGTCCCGGTTCCGGAACTTGGCGGTTTGCAGGCGCTTCTGTGGGAAGACGGAGAGTTCTCCCGGGTACTTGGTTCAGGAAGACTAGAGCCCCTCATCCGGCCATAAATGGCCGGTTCGGCGGCGCCTCGCGCCGTAACGCCTCGCGAACGGCGTTGATTCAAGGAGAGATGAATGAGAAAGTGCTCCCGGGCGCAGATTGTTGCGTTCCCATTGTTCTTGTGTGTCTTGCTTTTTGCGGCGGTGCCACTCACGGGGCAAGATACCCCGAACCGGGTGGTCCTCTTCGTTGTGGACGGGGCGGGCATGGGAATCTGGAGCATCGCCAACATGAGAGACGACGGCCAGCAACTACGTCAATTCCCCGTCGTGGGATTGGTGGATACGCGCGCTTCGACAGGCTACTACCCTGGAAGCGCATCGTCGGCAACCAGCTTCGCTACCGGCGAGCGCAGTTTCGTCCGAGCAATCGGGGTAGGGCCCGATAGCCAACCCAGAGAAACAGTTCTCGAGCTAGCGACGGAAGTCGGTCTGGCCACCGGTGTTGTCACCACAGCTAGAACAACTGATGCTACCCCCGCTTCCTTTTCCGCTCACACTGCCTACCGCATAGATGAACCAGGTATCGCGTTGCAGCAAATGGAGAAAAACATCACTGTATTTATGGGCGGCGGTCGCAAACACTTCGACGCCCGCGGTCGGCCTGACTCCATGGACCTCATCGGCCGAATCCGGGAGAATCACACGTACGTCGAAACCGGCGAGGAACTCAGTGCCCTGAACCTAGACTCAGTTGCCACGTTGTACGGGTTATTCAACTGGTTGCATATGCCGGTGTACCCAGAACGTTCGCCCTCACTGGCGCAAATGACATCTGCGGCGCTCGAAGTCCTGGACAGCGACCCGAGCGGTTTCTTCCTGTTGCTCGAGACAGAGAGCCCAGACACCGAAGGGCACGACAATGTCGAGTACGAAGTCCTCTCCGGTGAGATGTCTGACGTGGCAGACGCAGTGGAGCTCGTGCTCGAATACCAGCGCTCAAATCCCGAAACACTCTTTATTCTGCTCGGTGATCACGATACTGGCGGCCTTGCTATTCAGTCTGCGAATTCAAAGCGGATTCTGACCAACACAGCGCAGCGTCTCGACACAACAAGCGTACGGCTCGGGGAAACTCAGAGCCTGCTGGAAGGTGCCGAACTGGCGCTGCTGGACAGCACCAGAACGTTCATGCACCGAGCGTCGAACATGCTCAGACAGAAATCTGTAGCACTGACCGATGAAACAACTCTCGTAGCACGCTACACGACTGGAAGCCACACGGCAAACCTGGTGCCGCTGTTTGCGATTGGCCCGGAATCAACGCGATTCGGCGGAGTTATCGACAATCACAGAATTGGGCAACTGCTACTAGAGATCGTTGGCCGAGAGAATTGAACTGGAATCGAGCTGCATTCTTTCACATCTTCCGGTGTCCACGTCAAAGCTCTTTTTTCTCGTTGGAGGCTGAATGAGACTGTTGGCTTTCGCGATCCTCGGCTGCGTGTTCACACCCACACAGTTGTTGGGGCAGGAGGTTGGCACTCGTGCCGATTCTTTGGAGCGCGAGATTCGACTGTTAAAGACACGCGTCGACTCACTTCAGCAACTGCTTTTGCAGTTGATCCGCGAATCACGCGACACCGCAGAAGTTGTCGACGAGCTGGCGGCGTTGAGAGCAGCGGCTCGTGCCGCCGCCGACGAGACACGAAGCGATGTAGACTCAACCGCGACCCAACATAGCCGAACTCAGAATCTCTCAGCACTCAACCCCGAGATCTCAGTCACAGGGGATGTCGTCGCACACTTCACGGCGCCGAACGAAGACCGCAACCGAGTTGGGGCGACCGCGCGCGAACTGGAATTCTCCTTCCAGTCGGCGCTCGACCCCCATACGCGTACAAAGATCTTTGCAGCGTATGAGGAGGAGGTGCCGATTGCCGGATTTCCGGAAGAAGGACACGACGAGCACGGAGCAGAAGAATCGGATGAGGGTGAAGAAGGAGGGCATGGACACGGAGAGTTCCATATTGAAGAGGCTTATGCGTATTGGGTGAGACTTCCCGGATCATTCGGTTTGAAGGCAGGTAGGTTTCGACAAGAGATCGGTCTCTATAACCGCTGGCACACTCATGCGCTCTGGGAGGTCGACCGACCACTGGCGTCAGTGGTCTTTCTGGGGCACGATGGCCTCATACAGACAGGCGTTGGCCTCACACTCCCAACTTTGATCACAGGCCCCGGAACTCAGACATTGTTTTTCGAGGCAACCTCAGCGACAAACGAAGCGCTGTTCGAACACGGTGGCGACTTCAGCTTGCTGGGTCGTCTGCAGAGCTTTTGGGATGTGAGTTCCAGCGCCTATTTCCAGGTGGGCGCAACCGGGGTATACGGCGAAAACCGAGATGAGTCCCTGGAGTCGAGACTGCTCGGCCTCGATTTCGCGTTTCGATGGGCGCCGCCAAACCGGGCGTTATACCAAGCCTTTCATCTCAAAGGCGAGTGGTACTTCTCCGAAAAGGAAGAGCCTGGGGAGAGAGTCAGGAGGCAGGGGGGCTACGCACAAGCCAACTATCGACTCAATCGAAGATTCATTCTCGGCGTGCGAGGGGATTATCTGCAGGGCTTGGAAGAGGATCCAGCCATTATCCAGGTCGTTCCAAGCCTAACTTGGTGGCAAAGTGAGTGGGTTTACCTTCGACTGCAGTACAACCACCTGAAACACGAAGGAGAAGCGGTGAACCACACGCTGATGCTGCAACTTGTGTGGGCAATCGGTCCGCACAAACACGAGACCTATTGAATCAGCAAGAAGGCAAGATGTTTATCACAAGTATTCGAGAACCTTTTCGATCGACTTCAGTGGTGCGATTGGCAATTCTAATCTGTGCAGGCGTAGCGATACTGCCCTTCCCTGACCGTGCCAACGGCCAGAGAGAGGTTCGCGTTGTAACCACCCTGCCGACATACGCGGCGATAACCCGCGAGATTGCCGGAGATCGCGCATTGGTAGAGGCAATAGCCCGCGGAGATGAAGATCCGCATTTTGTGAATCCCCGCCCCAGCTTCGCAGCCAAGATTCAACGTGCCGATATGTTCGTTGCAACGGGCCTGGACCTCGAATTGTGGGTCCCCGCAGTGTTGAACCGAGCCAACAATGCAAGAGTTGCCGACGGCAGTCCCGGCAATGTCGTAGCCTATGCGGGAATAACACTCCTCGACGTCCCCGAAAACGTCTCGCGCAGCGGCGGCGACGTGCATGTATTTGGCAATCCACACATCCACACCGATCCAATCAACGGTATTCAGATCGCACGGAACATCAGCGCAGGATTGAAGCGAATCGACCCGGAAGGTGCATCAGCGTACGAAACGAATCTCGCGGCATTCGAGCAGCGATTGATGGTGAGGCTGTACGGCCAGCAGCTAATCGACATGCTCGGGGCGGAAACCATCCTTCAGCTAGCAAAGAGCTACGAGTTCTGGAGCTTTGTTGAAACGCAGCAATACCAGGGCAGGCCACTCTTAGAATATCTTGGCGGCTGGATGGCAGAGGCAAAAGTCTTCAGAGGCAAACGTATGGTCTGCTACCACAAAAACTGGACATACTTCACCGCTAGGTTCGGCGTCGAATGTGCCATGTATGTGGAGCCGCAACCCGGGATGCCTCCATCTCCGGGCCACGTGCGCAATGTGATAGAATTCATCGAAACTGAGGGCATCAGCGTCCTATTTGCGGCAAACTACTTCAGCAGGTCGCAGGTCGAGCAGGTGGGTTCGCGAACCGGTGCTGAGGCGGTAATCGTGCCTGAGCACGTTGAAGGGGAGGCTGGCGTGGACGACTACTTCAGTCTAGTGGACATGTGGATTACGCATCTGGCAGCGGCATTTTGAACGACAGGATTCTCAGATGATTCAACTGATGCTACCCGCGCTTGTCGCCTCTCTCATCCTGGTGGGCATTCACGGATACCTCGGAATTCACATAATCGCGCGTGGAGTGATCTTCGTGGACCTCGCTCTGGCGCAGGTTGCCGCGTTCGGCTGGGCAGCTGCGGGTCTTGGCCTCGGACATCAGTTGAGCGCGCTCACAGGCTTGCCTGAGGTTGAGGCCAGCTATGCGGTTGGCCTTGCCGCGACTCTCATTGCTGCGGCACTGTTTAGCCTGAGCCGTCTAGAACATGAGTGGATACCTCAAGAGGCAATCATCGGTATCGTTTACGTAGTTGCCTCTGCAGGAACCATCCTTCTTGCAGCTCAGGCTCCGAGAGGGTCGGAACACGTCGAACACCTGCTGACCGGGAGTCTGCTCTGGGTCACCTGGCCACAGATCGTCAAAACGGGAATCATGTACGGCATACTTGGCGTCGTACATTGGCTGCTCAGAGCGAGGTTCCTGGCGATATCGCTGCAGCCTGAGCAGGCCCGAAAGAAGGGCTGGTCGATCGCGGTGTGGGATTTCCTGTTCTACGCTCTGTTTGGCATCGTCGTCACGTCGTCTGTCGCTATTGCCGGAGTTCTGGTGGTATTCGCCTTCCTCGTAATCCCGGCCGTCATAGCGTTTCTCTTTACCTCCAAGCCGGGGCCACTCCTCGGTTTGGCGTGGGCATCGGGCGCGGCAGCGACGATTCTCGGTCTCTGCGTATCGTATCTGACCGACTGGCCTACCGGGCCCGTGGTCGTGTGCGCGTTCGCGGTAGCGCTGATGGTCGCGTTTGTTGTCAAGCGTTTGATCCCATCCGAAGCGAGAGCTAAACGACCCGCTGTGTGAGCGCCGATGGCGCGAAAGAGCGTAGCTTTGCGTGTCAGCGGAGTTATATTGCCCATTGATGTTGGGACTCAGTAACCACACCCGTGGGCTTCGAGCCCTGTCGTTGGTGGTGGCCGTCGTTCAGCTAGCCTCGGTCACCTGGGTGCCCATAGTGCACCCAACGATCCACCCGGATCGTACGCTCTCAACCCCGGTTTCCGCGTTGGACGTCCAGACATCCGGCGAGGAAGTGCCCGTGTTGGGCGAAGCAATGTGCGTGGCATGCATGGTATCTCCAAACGCACTGCCTTCGCCGTATCGGATCCTTCCGGGTGCTGAGCTTGCGCGAAAGCAGCCACCAACCCGGCAGTCGGCGAAGTGGCACCCGCTTCAGTCTTTTATCCCCACGCATCCAGCCAGAGCACCGCCCTCTCTCTAAGCATCCGGTAGCCCCAAAAAGCGAATCATACAGGTAAACCCGGCACCGTTTCACCGGGGACCCGTGTCTAGCACTACCATTGTGAGGGCACAAGAGACATGCGTACCAGATTGTGTGCATTTGCGGCAAACGCCGCGAGGCCATATACAGCATCCGAATTAGTCGAGTGTTTTGAAGGCGAAAAAGAATCTCGCCATTGCGACGTGGCAAATTCTAGGCCGTGCCAGCAACTGCTCGTCCCATTGGCATTGCTGCTGTATTTCACCGTTCATCCACTAGGGTTTCTGACTGCACAAGAAGGTGCACTCACGCTGCGCGAATGTGTATCGCTGGCGCTCGATGAGAACCCGCTCGTGCTCTCGGCGAGGCAGGAGTACCGCGCTTCGTTGGCGAGGGTTAGCCAGGCAAGAGCGCTCCCTCAGCCGTCTCTGAGCTACGACTCTGACCTTCAGCCGAGTATTACCAACGTGCGTGGTTCTCAGGAGAGCTACTTGGGCATTGGTGCGTTAGTGCCGTTCCCGGGCAAGACATATCTGAGGGGTCAGGTTGCGAGGCGTGAATCGCAGACGGTTGAGGCCGAGGTAGCAGCTCTCGAACTCGACCTCACCTACGAGGTGACCGCGTCGTTCTACACCCTACTGCTAACTCGTGAAAAAGTCGCCTACGCAAGGCAGAACCTGGAGCTGTCACAGGATTTTGTAGCGAAGACAGAATTGAAGTTCAACGCTGGAGATGTGCCGCGCGTCGAAGTCGTGCGTGCAAGCGTGCAGGCGGCAAACGCCGTATCAGAGCTGCGCCGCGCCGAAAGTGACGAAGACCTGGCCCGCGCGCGCATGAACTTCCTGCTCGCGCGGCCCGGGTCGGAACCACTGGAAATCGCGGGTGAGTTGAAGGCATTGCCAATCTCTCACGAACTGGAATTGCTCAAGGCCTGGGCCCTCACCTCCCGTCCTGAAATCTCCGGTGTGGAGTCAGCCCTGGAGGGGGCATCTCTCACCAAGACGCTCGGGGTTTTGTCGTATCTGCCAGACATCGATCTGGGCGTTGCGCAGCATCGGCTGGAGGGGGAAGAGAACACCTGGCAAGTGACGGTGGGCTTTGAGCTACCGCTCTTCTTCTGGCAGCCAGCTAGAGGTGAGATCAGAGAGGCTTACGCTATCTCTCA
>JBDHHK010000009.1:0-41919 GCA_039589395.1 Gemmatimonadota bacterium | reverse complement strand
ATCGCCGTTGCCACCTTGCCTTCGAAGTAGCAGCCGAAGCCCCAATGCTCAGCGTAGTAAGTCCCGTGGAGCTCAGCCACACGGCCAATCGCACCCGGTGTGTACCCTTTTTCGATTGCGATCTCTAGCATCGGCGTTTGCGGAATGTGTGTGATACGCTTGCCTGGTGAATCTCGACCGGGTGCGATTCCACATTCTCCCATCTACAAGTCATGAGCGCACCTAAAAACACATTGTTCGCGGTGTGCTAAGATGTAGTCCTGCAACACGAACCGCCAGTAATTGTCTCCATATCGGATGAGTCTCGTCTGCCGTGTTTTTCGTCGGCCTGTAACAGCCGCCATCAAAGAATCACTCACAATACAAAGGCACACTGAACTTCTGACGCTAGAAACGAGGTCGATCATGGACGCCATGGATCGCAGGCGCTTCATAAAAATTGCTGGCAGGACCGTGCCGGTTGTGATTGGGGTACCATACGTGGTCGCTTGTGCTAATAGTACCGAACCAGTCGACGACACCGATAATACGGACAATGCGATCGTATCCATTTCATCGGTGAATGCCGGGCACTCTCACAGAGCTGAGATTCCGAACAGCGATGTGGCGTCCACGGGCAGCAAGAACTACGACTCCTCAAATTCCGGCGGGCATATTCACACCGTGACCTTTACCGCCGCAGACTTCGAAACCCTGAGAACAGACGGTGAGGTAACGATCTCGTCATCCACCAATTCAGGGCATGCCCACAGCTTCACGTTTCGGACATAGGCGACGAAACCGTTGATCTGAGGCAATAACGGCGTCCTGGGAGTCAAATCATGACCGAATCACCAGAAATGCAGAAGACTCCAGTGAGTTACTCGTCCGAGGAAGCGCAACGAGTCCGCGACATGATGTCGGCCGACGAAATACTCGAATGCCCGAGATGCGGAGATATGCTCAAGAATACGAAAACGGTCCGGGGCCCTGCCGATCGAAAACGGCTTATCATCGTCAACTGTCACGACTGCAACCGCGTGGCATTTCTGCCAGACGAGAAGTCGCACGACAAGGGTCAGTCGTAGCGCGACCTCTCGGTATCGGGCTTGAAGACCAGGGTCAGAATTGGACGGTAGCTACGTCCCGACCCGCCTTTGCGGCGGCAGCCTCTATGCGCACGCTGCATGGCTGGCCACTATCGTCCGTTCTTACAATCCATTCAACGGTCTTCGAAGGCAGTTGGCGAGCGTTGACCGAGAACAGGAAGTAGCCTTCCCCCCCCGGCGCATTCCCTTCTAAGTGGCCGAGGTTGATCCGCTGCTGCCCCGAGACGACCTCTCCGTGTTCCACACTGAGATTGACGAATACGGGCATGTCACGCCGGTTGGCTCTTGCGGTTTCCGACACGTACGTTGGCAGGAATCCATAGTTGGAGATGGTCGCCTCGACCTTGAAGACACCGTTAGCAACAGCTGTCTGTTTAACGTCTCTCAACCGAATGAGCGGCGAGAGCGAAGCCTGGTACATCATGAACTCTGCGTGCTCTTCGCAGATTTCCTCGAGGCCTGCGTCAATCGGAACCACCTTCTTGACCCAGCCTCCGATCTCCACTGGTCCCAGCTGTGGATGATCGTAAAGCGTCCAATCCTTGTAGTACTGCCCGCCCTTGACGTTATCGCTCCATTGTAATGTCTCAATTTCAGACAAATAGCCATCGCCGTTGTAGTCTGCGTCGATGCCCGACATCTCCGGCGAGTAGGTAAACACACCGTATTGGTGATAACCCCAGGATGCAAACAGTCCCCATCCGTACGGTCCCGGTTTTCTGTCTCCCATGATCGTGTCAGCCCACAAGCTCACAACCTGTTCGCCACCCGTGATGTCACCGTATTTCGCACCCATCATAAGCATGACATCCACATCAAACTCCGGTAAGGCGGCGTCCGGTACGTTCGCGGGCGGGCGTACGATCCAGTTCGTTTGCCACCCACCTCCGTGTATCGAATAAACGCCCGTGATGTTCGGATGATTCGCAAAGAAATCAATGACGGCCTTTGATTCAGGTATAGCAAGGGGATACGGACCTGAGCCACGCTGCGCCGGATCCCATTCGAAGGGATACGTGCGGTTCACGTTGATTCCGCCGACATCGTCTTCGTTAAACCTTCCGTCACCGTCGTTGTCGATTCCCTCGCTGAATGTGCGAAATTCACCCTTCTCCCATTCTTGCCGAGTGGTGAGAAGACGCGGATCGAGGTGCGAGGTCTTCAACGGTCCCGTCTCGTCCCTAAACCGCATGACGGTAATTGCGCCATCGCCGTTCAGATCCTCAGGTGGGTCTTCGTCAACGAACCCGTCGCGGTCACTGTCCCACGGCTGGCCGTGGGAAATCATGCCCGGTTCGGTGAGGTAATAGTCGACGGCATCGGGATTCACGGTCGGCATGATATAGAACGCGCGCGTATTGAGAAGATCTGTGACCGTCGGATTCTCTCCGTAGCCAAGTAGCAATTTCTGCGCGAGAAACATCACCATCGGCGTGCCAACAGGCTCATCGGGATGGGTACCGCCGTCAGCCCAGTAGGCGGGTTTCTCGTCACCAGAACCGCTTCCGAAATTGGTGACCTCCAGCACCCAAAGATCTTTGCCCCAATAACTCGACCCGATCGTGTGAAGCCGAGTCAGGTTTGGATAACGGCTGTTCCAAGCCCTGAGTACTTCGCCTACTTCGTCGTGGAGGCGATAGCGGGTGAAGTCTACCGTCGGCATTTGCTGCGCCTGGACCTGTGCGTTCGCGGTTCCAAAAACGAGCACGGCTGTAACTGCAGAGAGCATGCGCATCTTTGCTGTTCCTTTCAATATTGAATCTCGAGAGTTGGTTATCCCAACCTCTTTCGCACCGGGCAAAGATGTCTTCGAAGACGGTGGGTCACAAGTTCCTCATACGCAAGTTCCCCTCCTCTCCCGCCTCTCGCTCCCCTCCGTCTCCTCCCGCCTCACCCCCTTGCACCCAGCCGGAAACCACGTTATGTGAGAGATCAAATCAGGGGAGCGACAATGCCGCACGGACGTAATCGCACGATCAAAGATCGCCGCAGCGCTCACCGGTGGTCTGCCGCCGAGCGTAGGAGAGGTGGCGATCGCCGGGAGGGGGCGTACAAAGCGTTCGCCCGAGCGTTGCCTGACAGGTTTTTGAAGCAACACGGCACACCGCGGGAGCGCGTTTTGTACCTCGTGAGTGAATACTGCCGTGGCTGTGACGATTCGCTGCAGGTAGATCTTTCACAGGCACTGTTACCAACTCTTCAGACCGTCGTTGGCGTCGAGGGTGGAGTGGTCTCCGAGGAACACCGGTTGGCGTGCGAGGCTGCGGTGGAGAGATGTGTGAAGCAAAACGAATTGGATATGGGCCGTTGGGATACTGCTTGCTTGGAAGATCCGGATGAACCAGAGCAAGACATGAGTGTGTAGCGGTCGCGGATCGCCATATCCATCAACCCCTTCCTGAATCCCAGATGATTGGGGAGTAGAATCATGAAATGCGTTGTGAACAACCTCGCAGTTACGCGGCATGTAGTTGCACTCTTTGTCGCCGCGTGTGCCACGTTTGCGCCCGTGCTCGCAGACCCAACACTCGCGCAGTCAGCTGTTTGGGACGAATTGTTGGAAATCGCCGAAGTCGACGAGATGGTTATGATGCCGATGCGCGACGGCGTGCGCTTGGCAACCGTGATATACCGACCAAAGGGATCCGACGCGAATCCAGTACCGACGATCTTCGTCCGCACGCCTTACAACATGAACCTGTGGCGGGACGGAGAATTCAGCGGGGAACGTCTCGATGGAGTTCTAGAGGCGGTGAGACGAGGCTACGCCTACGTCAATCAGAACGAACGTGGTCGCTACTACTCAGATGGTGAGTGGGATATCCTCGGTCCGCCGAAGACTGACGGTTACGATGCTCTCACCTGGATCTCGAACCAAAAGTGGTCCAATGGCAAAGTCGGAACATACGGGTGTTCGTCAACTGCCGACTGGCAGATGGGACTCGCCGAATTAGACCACCCTGCACACGCTGCAATGGTGCCTCAGGGTTTTGGAGCAGGCGTAGGACGAGTCGGCGACTGGTACGAGCAAGGGAACTGGTACCGAGGCGGCGCCGAACAGATGTTGTTCTTCGCCTGGCTGTATGGCGTGCAGAACACTCAGCGGCCACGGTTCGATCGTGACGCTGAGCGGGACGACCTCATCCGTCTTTCCCGCTATTTCGACCTGGCGCCCGAGATGCCGCGGGTGGACTGGACCGAAGCGCTCTGGCATCTGCCGCTCGAGGACCTGATGCGCTCTGTCGACGGACCCGAAGGCATCTATGCCGACCCGGCACCAGTGGCGACCGGTGGACGCATGATCCAGCGCACCCCGAATGATCCGGCATGGTACAAGGGTGGCCTCTACCACGACGACGTTCCTATCGGCGTACCGAGCTTCTGGTTCATGTCCTGGTACGACGTATCAGTAGGACCAAACCTTGCCCTCTTCAACCACGTGCGGGAAAACGGCGCTGATTCAGAGACCAGAGAAAACCAGTTCGCGATGATTGCGCCAGTGGGCCATTGCGCCTACACCCGAGCGACACCGAATACGGTGGTTGGGGAGCGCAACATGGGCAACGCGATGTGGGATTACAACGAATTACTGTATGGGTGGTGGGACCAATGGCTCAAGGGCGAGCGTAACAGCTTTACCGATACGCTGCCCAAAGTCCGGTATTACACGATGGGTTCGAACGAGTGGCGCACGGCCGACGGGTGGCCTCCGGAGAGTGCAGAAATGGTCACCTACTATCTCCAAAGCGATGGCAACGCGAACACCCTAAACGGGGATGGAACACTCACTCCGACAAGGCCGAGTTCGGACAATCCCGACTCTTTCACATACGATCCGGCGCGCCCTGTGCCATCGTACGGAGGCAACGTCTGCTGCATCGGAGGCGCGATCGACGCTGGTGCATTTGACCAGCGGCGCATGGAGGAGCGCGAAGACATCCTGGTTTACACTACCGAGCCTTTGGAGGAAGGCATAGAGGTAAGCGGATCGATAGAGGTCACGCTATATGTGTCTTCGGATGTACGAGATACCGACTTTACGGTGAAGCTGGTTGACGTGTACCCTGACGGCACCGCCTATAATCTGGACGAGACAATTCAGCGAATGCGCTATCGCGAGGGGTATGAGGGCCAAGTGTTCATGGAGCCGGGCGAGGTGTATGAGGTCAAGCTGGGCCCACTTTCTACTTCAAACTTCTTTGCCGAGGGTCACAGCATTCGTATGGAGGTTTCCAGTTCCAACTTCCCACGTTTCACACGTAATCTGAACACGGGTGGTAGGAATTACGACGAGACGGAAGGAGTGGTTGCGCACAACGTGGTGCATCACTCTCGAGATTATCCCTCACAGGTTCGAGTGCCTGTCCTACGGCGTTAGGGAGGACAGCGAACGTCCAACGTCGAACAAGGAACATCCAACATCCAACGGCAGGTACACCGAGCGCTTCCCTTTGACGTTGGATGTTGGGTGTTGGATGTTGGACGTTCACAACCCTACTTCGCTCCGTTCGGGCTGATGTTTTGGTTCAGTCGGAACAGGTTCGTCGGATCGTACTTCTTCTTGAGTTCAACTAGTCGGTCGTAGCTGTCACCGTATGCCTCGCGCACCCGGTTGTCTTCCTCGTCCGTCATGAAGTTGACGTAGACGCCACCAGTGGCGAAGCGTGTCGTCGATTCGAAGAGCTCCCGGCACCAGCTGATGCACTTTTCGTCATCGCTCGCAGCTTCCCAACGGCCGTGCACGTTCATGATGAACTCGGTGTCACGATGGCGGTACGCCGTCGCGTCCGCGGAAACCTTATTAGTTGCACCACCCATCTGCGCAATGAAGACCTCCGACTGCGCATGAGGCAGCTTGCCCGCGTACTCGATCAGTGTGTCGAGCAACGCATCACTCAGTTCCAGGAAGTCATGCGACTTCCAGTAGTTTCGCGCACCTGGAGTGAGCAGAGGATCAAATGCTGCCTGGAAACCGACGAACGGGTGTGGGCTAATCACGTCGGCGATCGGATTCCCGAATTCCCGTAGCGGCGCAAGCGCCTTCTCTCCTTCTGCCATATCGCCTGCGTACATAGCCGCGAGAATAACGACCTCGGTTCCGTGCACTTCCTCCGGCAGGAACGGCAGCGGCGGAGCCTTGCGCATAACCACCCAGACTGTGAGTTCCTCAGGCGCCTGAGCGACGAAATCCCGGTAGTAATGAAGTACATCGCGCGCGGCGCCGAAAGGATGCACGATCAGGCCGGAAAGGATCTCCGGACCAACCGGATGGGCCTGGAACTCAAACGAAGTGACAATACCAAAGTTGCCGCCACCGCCACGAAGTCCCCAGAAGAGATCGGCGTTCTCGTTCGCGTTCGCCTTGACGAACTCACCCTCCGCCGTGACCACGTTCGCTGAAAGCAGATTATCCACCGTTAGGCCGTGCTTGCGGCTGATCCAACCGAAGCCGCCTCCCAGCGTGAGCCCTCCTACCCCGGTGGTCGAGTTGATCCCAACCGGTACAGCGAGACCGAATGCCTGGGTCTCGATATCGAGGTCGCCCAACGTCACGCCCGGTTCGACCACCGCAGTTTGCGAGTCTGGATCTACTTGTACCGACTTCATATCTGAAAGAGAGATCATGATTCCGCCGTCACACACGGCGTTTCCGGCGATGTTGTGACCGACTCCTTGAACCGCCACCAGGAGATCGTTCTCCCTCGCGAAGTTCACCGATCGGATCACGTCCGCAGTGCCAGCACAACGAATGATCATTCCTGGGCGCTTGTCTACCATTGCGTTCCAGATGGTTCTGGCTTCATCGTATCCCGGCGACTCAGCAGTCAAGAGATCGCCGCGAAGGGTCGCTGCGAACGTCTCGATCGTATCTCCTGCTAAGCTGGTGGTTCCCCCATCCTTCGTCGTCATCATCAGTTCGGCCATGGTCGGCTCCTTCTGAAGTGGCCGGATTCAACATCCGTTTCGTATTCGATTGTCACCTGAGGCGTGGGTGTTCAAACACCCCGAGTGTTGTTTGTCACAGCACTCACTGGGAGGCTGGAACACTTTTTATGGAAGGCTCGGCGCTCGATCTCCACTGCAGAGAGCCGCCGCCAAGGAATATTTTGATTAGAAATCTTGTAGTGGTAAACTGGTACCGGAGTTCCTATGTGTCAAGCGCTGCGGAAACTTGGGAAGGGATCACAAAGGGAGGCGAAGAGTTTGTGGCCATTCCACCATTGCCTATTTCGCGTTCGATGGCTTAGCAATCGGAGAGGGCGGCTGCCAGAGGGAGGTCGGGCGGGTGTCTTTGCCTTCACCTGCCCGCAGCACCCTACTCTAGCCTGAACGGCTCAGTCACATACTTCTTGGGTACGACCGGCTCCTCCCCTCCGCCAAACCGTGCAATCAACACGGCCACCGTCACGTTAGCTGTCACATTGGCCGCTGTGATGAACATGTCCACGACCACGTCGAGCGCAATGAGCAGGCCGATCCCCTCTACAGGAAGGTTGAACGCAAGGTAGATCGGCGTCATGATGAGCAGTCCGCTGCTTGGAAGACCGGGTGAGTAAAAGCTGAGCGCCGCAATGGCGCCCGTAATAGCAGCGACTTCTACAAACCCGAGCTCGATTCCGTATAAGCGAGCAATGAATAGGGTGCCCGTGATCCGTGCGGTTGGAGATGCGTATTTGAGCAACGACACCGCAACTGGCAACACAATCGCAGTCACCTTCTCCGGGAGCTCCAGGTCGTCATTTGCGGCATCGAGCTGCGCCGGCAACGAAGCAAGCGAGGAACGGGTGCTGAATCCAATCGTTTGCGGCGAGATCATTGCCCGGGCAAACTGCCCGAGCGGAATTCGTCCTAGCAAAACAGCGGCCGGGTATAAAGCAGCAAGTGCTAACAACACCAGACCACACGCAATCAGAAGGAAGGCACCCATCGCCCCCACGAGATCCATCCCGGTCTGAGCCGCTAGCGGTACGACCAGGCAAAACACACCGACCGGTGCAACGAGCAGAATCCACTCGACGATAACGATCATTGTACGAGTCACCGCCTCGAAAAAATCAACTAGCGTCTGCTTGCGGTTCTTCTCAACGCGAGTGATGGCCAAAGCGAAGATCACCGAGAACACCACAAGCGGTAGCATCGTACCGTCGGCAGCGGCACGCACCGGATTTGCAGGTATCAATCCGACAATCCAATCACGGAACGGCGGCAACTCTACCTGCGTTGTTGACGTGGTCTCACGGATCGCCGCAAAGGCTTGGGCATCGAATGAAGCGAGAGACAGCAGAGGCGGAGCAAAGATGGCCGCGATCAGCGCGCTGAACGTCACCAAAGCAACGAACACTGCGAGCGTACGCCCACCAATCTTTGCGGCCCCTCCTGCCGAGGTTGAGGCAAATCCTGTAACGAGGAGCGACACCACTAGGGGGATCACGGTCATGCGAATCCCATTCACCCACAGAGTGCCGATCGGCTCCACCCAAGTGACGCCGGTGAGCAGCAACTCGTGCTGGTTCCACGAAATGAAGACACCGACAGCTAGGCCGGCCACTAGTGCGACGAGGATCCGGGTCGTCAGCGACATACTACGCTAGGGCTGGTCATGGTCGTGGAATGTGGGGCACTGGGTCGGAGGTCGTCAACGTTGGGTCTGCGGTGAGAAACCACCCTACCGCCCTCCAGCCGTGATGGGCAGCGCGGTGCGGGGTACCGCCGCGAGGGGTGAAGTTGGGGGCGGTACCGCCGTACCGCCCCACCAACCTACCGCCTTACCGGCCTCTCAGCCTCGTCGAATCCGTCTCCAGTGTCGGATACGCAACGCCTAGTTGCTCTAGATAAGTGTCGTACTGGCTCGGATCGTAGACGAACGGCTCGATGTGCGGACGCCACCGTTCCATTATCTCAACATTCAGAAATGTCGGAGGCTCTGTGCCTTCAGGAATCAGGGATACCCACTGAACGTCCTTGGTCTGCACCTCCCGGTGGTACCGCCAGGCCTCCTCCACCAACGCCGGATCCATCAGCACGTCGATTGCCGTCATCGCGATCACCTTCGCGCCCTGGTTCGAACCCTTGTGCGCGATCGGGGTGGCCTCGGCGATGCCGGCCGACCAGTGGTGTCCGGTCATACCGGGGATGTTGGCCGGGTAGCGGAGCCGGATCGTCGGAACGTTCCATGAGACTTCAGCGATGTCATCGCTGCCGCCCCCCATGCCCTGGCTTGCTTCCCGGAGCGTGTCGACCGTGGTGCGCAAGCTGTCTACGTCCGCGCCGTACATCCGCTGCGCAGCCTTGGCGAGCGCAAAGTCGGCTTCGGACCAGTCGGGCATTCCAACCCGATCGATGTTCGCCTGCATCCGTTCGGCGAGCGGCTTGCTCATGGTCGACGGCCATGTGGACCCGAGAATCCGTTCCTCCATCGTGGTCGACGTCATCATCGACGCGGCTTCGGCTATGGTCTGACCTAGTTCGTGGAGACCTTTTATGCGTTCGTAGTCGAGCTCACGGAAGTAATACCAGACCGTCGCCTCGCCGGGCACGACATTCGGCTGGTTGCCGCCGTTTGCCACCACATAGTGAGAACGCTGCTGGAGCCTAAGATGCTCGCGACGGAAATTCCAACCAACGTTCATTAGCTCCACCGCGTCGAGCGCACTGCGGCCCGACCAAGGCGAGCCGGCTCCATGCGCGGTCCTTCCGTAGAACGTGAACTGCGTCGAGACCAGACCCGATCCCGAGATGCCCCAGCCCGTGGTCATGGCCCGACTCACGTGCGTCGAAAGCATCACGTCCATCCCCTCGAACAGGCCCGCCATCACCATATAGGTACGCGAACCCAACAGCTCTTCAGCGACGCCGGGAATGATCTTGAGTGTTCCCTCGAGTCCGTGCCGTTCCATAACACGTTTGACCGCAATGGCGGCTGTTATATCAACGGACGGTGTGGTGTTGTGCCCCTCGCCATGACCAGGGCCACCTGGCACCAAGGCTTCCCGCCATGGTACTCCTGGCTTCTGATTTGTCTCAGCAAGACCGTCGAAATCACCCATAAATCCAACAACGGGACTTCCGCTGCCCCACGTAGCTACATAGTTCGTGGGCATTCCCGCGCCACCTCTCTCAACCTCGAATCCTTCTTGCCGGAGGATCCCGGTCAAGTAATCTGCGGTCCACACCTCCTGGAATCCCAGTTCGCTGAAACTGTAGACCATGTCAACGATTTCCTGGGTGAGTTTTGCCAACGAGATCACTTCCTGGCGCACTTCTTCGCGCAAGTCTTCGATTGAGGGCCGCTGCGACAGTGTTGGCACCGATAACACGCCGAGCAGGCAAACGGATACAACTAGAGTACGAGGCTTTATCATCGAGGTGCTCCTGGTTGGAGGGACAGGTTCACATGACAAGGAATATGCGCAAACGTACCTACGTTCGCGAAGTGCTGAGCGGTTACCTTGTTTCTGAGCTGCCGATCGCGGAGGGAATGGCGGAAGCAGTACGCTAATATTTGCCTTCGCGCAGCCGGTCCGGGTGAACCTCTCCAGCGTAGGAATAGCCTCGGTCTACCCAGTATCCCTCGATAGCATTGCTGCTCAGTTCGATACGTTCCACGTATTTGGCGCTCTTGTAACCATAGAGTCTGGGGATCACGATACGAGCGGGGAAGCCATGCTTGCGGCTCAGGCTGTTACCGCCGATCCCGTAGGCAAGTATGGTGTTGGCCTCGAGGGCAACATCCAAAGGCAGGCTCTCGTTGTATTCGCCGTTTAGGGTGCGGAAGTTCACGTACGTGGCGCTCGAATCTACATTGGCTTGCCCGAACAGCTCGCTCAGGTGCACTCCGTTCCAGGCTACATCATACACTGACCAGCCCTCCACACAGTGAAAATCCACCACTGGATTGTGAGACGGCAGGTCCACCAGCTGATCAAAGCTCAGGGTGAGCTCTGTTTCCACCAGGCCGCCCACGCTCAGTTGCCAATTCGCTAGGATATCCTCCAGCCTCTGCGGATCCACCGTGCGTTCACCCCAGTCAAGTGTGTCGCAGGTGCCAGGTTCGAACGCGAAGCCATCGCCATCACATCCGGTCCATACATGGTTTACGTCCACCTCAGTGGAGGAACTACAGCCTGACAGACCACGACCGGCCAACGCCAACACACAACCTTTGCCCAGCCAGGAAACCAGAGATCGTCTTGTCCAGGTTTGGGGCGCAAAATTCGCCTCGCCCCGTTCTTTAAATAAGTGCTCATCCATCTACCGGGCCAGCTTTCTACAGTGAGGAAGGCGATCAAACGCCGTCTCGAAACAGTTGAGGATATAAATATGGCAAAATGGTACCGTATTGACAATTCACAGACGCACTCGCAGCAATGTGGTTTCCTACGGGATCAGTTCAGGAACATCCCCCGAGCAAGTTTTCTCCCCTTTGCCGTCTTGAAGATCTCGTCGATGGCGGAGGCCTTTTCCAAAGTAGTTGCATCTCGATATCTTCGGGGAAAGTTCACCAGCCAATCGGCGTCCCAGAGAATCTTGAAGTCGGCGGTGTTCACGATCCGCGGATCGGCGTCGCTGTGGTGGTTGGCAACGATTCCACACACCAAATCGATTTGATCTTCGGGAAACCCGAGCCTGGACAAGATCTCGCGTGCGATGGGGGGGCCTTCCATTTCCTGGTACTCGCCTGCACTGGAGCCGTGCTTTTCTCTTGCCTTGGGAATCCCGATGTCGTGCAGAATGGCCGCAGCTTGGACGACGGACAGTACTCCCCCCTCCTGTCCGTGAATATCCAGAGCGTGACCTAAAACCGTCATAGTATGATCGACCATGCGCGGTATGTCAGCGAATACCTGTTCCATCTCCGGAATCAACGAGTCGGCGAGAGTTGAGTTGTCCTGGCTGCTGGCGCGTGTGGGCATTCCACTGAGAGCGGCGACAATGGCTGCTGCTAGCCCGCAGATCAGGTGAAAACGCATATTCGGCAATGAACCTTCCATTTCTAAAAACGACGTGACCTACGCCGAGACTTCCTCTTCGATCGCCTCCTTGAGAGTCTCGAGCAACAGGGCTCCGTCGACAGGCTTTGGCACAAACCTGTGTACTATGCCGGGCACGCCCGGCCATGACACTCTTTCCCGCATAGACTCGGACATGTAGATCACGCGTAAGTCGGGTGCGGCTTCAGTCAGCTGGTCGACAAGTGTGAACCCACTGGTGCGCGGCATCGTTAGGCTCGTAATCAGAGCGTCGAAAGGCTCAGCGGCCTCGAGCATCATCCGCGAGGCCTCCTGGGCGCTGCCAGTCTCCTCCGTGAGATAGCCACTTTCTTGCAGCAGAGTTGTGAGCGCCTGTCTCACCTCCGGTTCACTGTCGACCACCAGGACGCGGCGTCGCTGCTGCGGACTGGAAACGCGTGGGGCCGACGGCCGGCCAGATACCCACGCTTCATCCGTGGCTACCTCGACTCGGTCACGACCTGCGTCCTTTGCAGCGTAAAGGGCGCGATCAGCAGCGGCCACCAAGACCTCGTGCGATCCCATGCCCTCCTGATAAAGCGCCACTCCTCCACTCACGCTCACCTTACCCCAGGGCAGCTCGGTGTTTTTGATCGCCTCGCGGACGCGATTGGCAAATATGAGTATGCCGTCGCGGTCGACGTCCGAAACCACCGAGATGAACTCCTCACCTCCATAGCGACCCGAGACGTTTTGCCGTCGCGTGAATTTCTGTAGCACCGATCCAAATGTCCGCAGCACCTCGTCACCCACCGCGTGGCCGTAGCGGTCGTTGAATTGCTTGAAGTGATCGATATCGTACATCACAACGCCCAACTTGCGCCCCCGAAGCGCCGCACCAAACTCGCGGTCCAGTGCGATCTCAACATGCCGTCTGTTTGGCAGGTTGGTCAGTTGATCGGCGAGCGCCAGGCCCTCGGCTTTGCGACGTTCTCGGTGCAGCATCTCCGCAAAAACCGCGATGCCGATCGTGATGAAAAGAAAGTTGGTAATGATGAGAAGCAACCATCCCCAGTTTGGGGCAGCCAACCCAAACACCTGGAGAAACACCTGACTGATCGAGAGTGCGACCATACCAGCCGCCACCGCCAGAGCAGCACCCGTCAAACCGCGGTAATACGTCAGCAAGAATGCGGGAACGAGGGCAGATAGCGAAACCAAGAACCCGTATTCATCCCCGAGTCCAGGAGCCGCAAGGCCTGAGACGACAGGTACAGCTAGGGCGATTACTGAGAGTATCAGCGCTTTCCGAGGAACCGTCCTCGAGTATACGTCCCGCGACATACCCACAGTGGTCGTCATATCCCGAACCTCCGACAGTAAAGAACGAGATATCGAATCTGTCTTCGCAACGGGACGTTCGCTAGTGCCGGCACTGCAGATACTGGCTTCTTGCTCAGCTATTTCCTGCTTCCACCATTCGCCGTAACAGTGCCCTCAGGGATTCCTCGGTCAGTTTGGCCTTTGCTGTCACCATGAAGACCCCGAAGTTCACGGTTCCAGTGGTGATTGGATACGCTTCGGTGGGCGGGATGATTCTAAGTGCAGTCACGCGCGGTAGAGCGGCAGAATTGGCTGGTCCCGACCTGGAGATGACCATCGCGATCCGTTCGCCAGACTCGGTAAGCTGCGCCACTCGTATCCTCGGCCGGGTCCCTGTAGCTGGAATTGCGATGCTTTCGATCCAGAGGTTTTCGATGATTGCTACGGGGCGGCCTAACACCATCGCGGCTTCGGCTAGATTAGACGTTACCCAATCACCGGCATCGAGTTCTTCGTCTCTCTCTAGTGCGTTAGGGGGTCCACGTAGTTCCAGGTCGAGTTCGATGCGCTCCCCGATCTCGGCTACGACCGATTCTCTGCCGGGCAAAAACCCTTCGAGCTCTACTGCGACGGAAAGCGATCCTGCGGGCAGGCCCTGAAAGGAGAACGATCCTGCAGCATCGGTAGTAGTTGCGAACTCCGTGCCCGTTATGGACACCGTCGCACCCCCGAGCTGCGCGCCAGTGCCGGACGCTCGGACCGACCCAACGACCGATACCGTCGGGGTGACAGCCTCGGCTGCGGCAGCTGCGGGCTCGGCCTGTTGCTGCACCGGTTCAGGTGGAGGTGTGACCGCAGAATCCGCTCTGGCCACACGCTCCTGCGGAGTGGGTTGGACAGGCGCCGGCGGGGGTTCGGATTGCGCCTCTGTCGTCTCAGTTTCTCGAGCACCTGCAACCGGAGTCTCTGCGGCAGGTGGCTCCACCACAGCAGGTTCAGGTTGTTGCGCTGGTGGTGTTGTAGCGGCGAGGCTTGTTTCTGCTGGGACCGCAGCGGGGACGTCGGTTCCCGCCGCCTGCCCAACCTCGGTGCTGAGGTCGGGACTCGTTGTTGACGAGGCAACAGACACAGGCTCATCCGAGAAGAACGGGTTGGCCAACCAGCCGGCCGCCACTGCCACCACCGCTGTGGCAGCAACACTCACCCAGAACACCGGACGTTTCCGCAGTGGCTGTGGTGTGGTGGAATCCTGACGCTCTTGGCGTGTTCCTCTCCGCACAGATTCGAGCGGGGTGGGTTTCGACCGTCTAGGCAGACGGTCGACCAGTTGCATGAGGCTCACGGGTGTTCCTCGTCCCGAGCGGGACCGTGGCTGACTCAGAGAGACAGGCGTACCTCTACCTGTAGGCTGTTGCACAAACGCCGTCTCGACGGTCTCGGCATCCATCTCTACCTCAGCCGCGTGAGATCGTGCCTGCTCGACCTCCAACCTGGCCTGCTCGGCTTGGGATTTTGCCAGTTCAGCCTCGGATTTCGCTTCCCGTGCCTCGGACTTCGCCCTCTCGGCCTCCGCCTTCGCCTTCTCTACATCTCGGCGTGCCTCATGCACCTCAGCCTTTGCCTTTTCTTCCTGCTCCTTCGCCTTTTGAGCTTCGGACTTGGTCTGGACCGCTTCCGAGTGAACTCGTTCTGCTTCCGCCCTTGCCGCCTCAGCCTCGAGCCGTGCCCTATCAGCTTCCGCCTTTGCCTTTTCTTCCTGCTCCTTCGCCTTCTGGGCTTCGGATTTGGTCTGGACCGCATCGGATTGAACCCGTTTCGCTTCCGCCCTTGCCGCCTCAGCCTCGAGGCGTGCCTTATCAGCTTCCGCCTTTGCCTTCTCCTCCTCCTTTTTGGCTCTGTGCGCCGCGGTTTTTGCTAGGACGATCTCGGCCGTGCGTTTCTTTGATTCCGATTTGGCAGCCTTCGTTTCCTTGCTTCGGTCATCGGAGTCAGTTAGTGCCTTTTCGACCTCCCGTATGGCCTCAGCAGCTTCGGATTTTGCCCGCTCAGCTTCAGTCTTCGCCTCCTGAGCCTCAAATTTCGCCTTTTCCGCTTCTGCCTTTACCTTTTCTACCTCCAGGCGTGCCGTTTCCGCTTCTGCCTTTGCCTTTTCCTCCTCCTGCTTCGCCATTTGGGCTTCGGACTTGGTCTGGACCGCTTCGGATTTCGCCCGTTCTGCTTCCGCCCTTGCCGCCTCCACCTCTAGGCGCGCCTTCTCCGCTTCCGCCTTTGCTTTCTCTTTCTCCTGCTTCGCCTTTTGGGCGCCGGACCTAGTCTGGGCCGCTTCTGACTGGACACTCTCTGCCTTGGCGGTTGCCTTCGCGGCGTTGGCCTCTGCTTTTTCCGCCTTCTTCGTAGCCTTGTCGGCTTCGATTTTTGCCTTCTGTGCCTCCGACTTTGCCCTGTCTGCGTCGAGCTTCGTATTTGCTGCCTCAGCCTTTGCTTTTCCCAGCTCCTGCTTGGCCTTCTCGAGGTCCTTCTTCTGTTTCTCTAGCTCCCGTTTCGCCTGCTCCGCTTCTCGATCCTCCGACTTCGCTTTCGACTTCCACCAACTGGGTCTCCTGGTCTGCCTTTCTTCGCCAGCGTCAGCAGTGCCAGTTTCGGGAGCTGCCCCCTGGGAACCCCCAATCTCAGCAGTCGGCTCGAGAGAGGGAGGTACGAGGTCCACTACTGTCGTATCCGCGTCCTGAGTGGACGCAACTGTTTCGGCCTCAAAGGCGACGGCGCTGGTAGCATGGTCATTAGTATCGTGTGAAACCGTCTCAGCGCCCGACTCGACTGCCTCTTCTGCTTTCTCTGCGCCTGACTCAATCGTTGGTGCGGCCGCATCGGCTTCCTGCGTGGCTGATGACTCGGTGGCTGCCTCAGGATCTAACGGCTCCCCGTCCGTCCCATCTTCAGCGTCCACGCGTTCTATGAACATCCACTCGGTGCCATCTGCTATTAGCGGGATTCCCTTGAGCGGTGACTCCCTCATCCGCCGCACACTTGGCCGCGTTGGTCGCGGCGTCGATTGGGTTGAGGGCGTGCTCGTAGGATCTGTTTCTTTCTGCTCGGGTTGCGTTTGTGAGTCAGCAGAAGCTCCATCCTCGCCTGACTTCTTGGAGCCACGGTTGGTGCGCTTGCCGCCTGGGTTTTCGTCGTCAGGGCCGTCGGTCGAGTTTTGCAGTGAACGCGTACCGGATGTGTCACGGCCAGCGGCTTTCCTCGGCTTGGAACGTGCAGACGGCGACTTGGAATGCGCCGAGTCGTTGTCTCCTGTCTGGCGAGTCGAGATTGTGGTGCGCCCTGCGGAACCAGTGCCTCCCGATTTCCCGCCCGAAATACTCAAACGTTGCGAGATGGAGATGTCTCCGCGGAGCTCCAGCGGAACAGTTTCGCGGCGCCCAACCCGGGCTCGCAGCTTGGTGTCCGTAGCACGTCGCAGTACGACGCGCTGATCGCGGAGTCTCCGTTCGAGTCCGGCCCGCCGTTCAACGGAGTATTTGTCGGAGCGATCAACATGTGCGCCGCTTCTGCGCTGGTGGTTTCTCCGTTCGGCGTTCCGCCGATCGTCCAACGTCCTTCGCTCAGCCGGTGGCCGTCCCTCCACTGCCGCAACTCTCCTTGCGCTTCTCCTGTCACCCGCCCCATGCACACGACGGTCGCCGTCGAAATCCTCCGGGTCATCTGTTCCGCTGCGTCGGTCGGATCCGCTCCTTCGGTTGAGCGCAAGTTCTTTGATGTCTGAATCGGGAATGGTGGCTTCGGGATCGTCCGGGATTGCCGGTAGCCCTTGGCTTCGTCGTACGTGCATCTCCTGCAGACGTTTCGAGCAAGTAGGACAATCGGCTATGTGAAGTCCCGAGTGTCTGCGTTGCTCCTCATCTGCAAACTCCGCCTGCTGCTCCAGGTAAGCGAGAAGCTTGTCGTGGTCGAGATGCCCGATAGCGTCGTCGTCTGTGGAGCCGTTCGAGTCCCTGGTGGCACTCGGCCCTACGGCTTCGGCGAACCCGGCAGTGATGAGTCCGTAGAGAGCCTTCCCCACATCGAATTCAATCATCCCTGTCTCGGCAACCACTGCAGAGAGTTCTCGAGCACCATCCAGCAATGACGCTATGCGTTTCTGTTCGTCGGACAGTTTTGCATCGGACGAGTCGATGCGCGGTTGATCGACTTTGAAGACCATGTTGAATGACGGGATCTTTTTTTCAATAACGCTCCACTCGTCCACACGTCTCGCACCCTCCAGCAGCAGCGTTTCGGGGTCGATCGAAACCACAAAGTCTTCTGGTGCAGGTTTCACATCCCGCTCGAACGAAAAATCCCCCCTGCGCCATGTGAACAGGAAAAAGACTGCCTCCTCTATCTGTACCTGCATGTAGTGCCGCAGCTCGGAGTCGGAAAGCGCACCGGTTTCGACGAGTATCTCTCCAACCTTCTTTTCGGGGCTGGCCGCCTGCAGACGTATGGCCTCAGTGAGCTGCTCCTGGGTGATGTGCCCGCTCTTGAACAGAATGTCCCCGAGGCGGTGGTGGCGATTCACCAGGAACGCGTGAGTGATTCTTCCAGAATCGAGGTATACGTGGCCCAGATTGGACTGATCTGAGACCGAAAGCCTGCCCGTCTTGCGGCCGAGGGAGAGTAATTGAAGAACGTCAGCCAAGGACGCTTCGTCGAGGCTTCCGTTGATGGCCACTAGTTGTTCCCCTTGCTCCGTTCCCGTTGCTGGCGTCGGTGATTCCTATCGTACCTGTCTAAGATACCTGGTTCGTCCGACACTCGTTCGAGATTGACGATCAGTTCCTCGATGCGTTTGTCGCCCTGACCGGATGGGATGTTAATCTGTATTGCCGTCGCGGCCGCACCGAGCCGCTCCAAAACCTCCTCTGGCACAGTGATGTCGTATTCGCCTGGTGGTATGGAGACGGAGTAAAACCCACCGTCGCTGAAAGTGACGACCGAGATCGTCCTCCCGATGGTGAGGTTGCGCAGTTCAACGGCTATCCCCGGGATTCCTTCCCCGTCCAACACTACGTACCCACTGATCTCAGCGCCAATCACAATCGGCACAGGTACCGCCTGGAAACTGTTTGGCGTAGCGGAGACGGAAATTACCGTATTGAGCGGTACGAGCCGGGGGTCATCGAAGTCGATCTGGTCGACTCGAACGAAAGAGTCTTCGTACGGCAAAAGATCCCATGTAGCAAAATGTCCGGTTGCATCCGTTTCCTCATGCCACCCTCCGACCAGGATCGGCACGCCTTCTAGGCCACGCTCGCCGACGTCTTGTACTCCGTTATCGTTCTCATCAAGGAAGACAACCCCCGAGATTCCAGCCCGGCCAAGATCGCGGCCGTCGCTCAGACGAAAGGTTCTCGTGTCCGGGTCAACCACCACTGATCCGTCCATGAACATCACTCCGTCGGTACCACCGTTGTTGTCGAAGTGGTTCCTGGTCCCAAACCGTGGACCCGAAATTGCGGTGTTGAACCCGACGTCCAAACTGACCCCGCCGTTTCGGAGCCATCCCAGTCCGATGTCGATCCTCGCCCTCCTCTTGATCTGCCTACCTACAGCGGCGCGGAGCCTGCTGAGGCCGTCGCCCGCATCAACGCTGATGCCAGTCCGAACACTAGCAGTGCGAAGCCACTTATGACCGCCGGTGAACACAAAATCTGCGTTCCAGTCGATGCCGGTGCGATGATCCGAGTACACCAGTCCCTGCTGCGTGAAGTCGTGTCGCAATCCGATCGAGTGGCGCACGCGTCCCAGGCGCGCCGTGGCCGAGACTCTCTGGAAATTCCGTTTGAGGTCCGGTCCCGTTGAATGATACCCCACGAACTGGAGGAAGTATTTGCTGCGATTGCCCTGTGGCTGCCAGAACAGCGAGCCTTCCGTACGCCTCCGCTCGAATGCTCCGGCGCGGAAAAGATGCCCAGTTTCGTCATAGACTGTATGAGAAAGGTCGAACCTGAACGAGGTTCTTGGCTCTATTCCCAGTGAGGCTCGGAGCTGCCCGTCGTAGATAGCCTCGCCGGTCACCCGGAGAAACTGCAGCGGTGCTACCGAGACTGCCGCATAGGGCTGCCAGAGATCCTCTGCCGAATGTAGAGCGAAATAGTCGGTGCCTGCCTGAACCGTAGCCCAGTTGGTCAGCCCATAGCGCAGATCTGTGCTGACCATCCCGCTGCACGGCTCGTAACGACACGAGCCAGCCGCCACCGCGTACTCCAGCTGGCCCGCTGGGATCCGACTAAAGGGAACGCGGATCGTCCGCCTCTCACGAATTACTTCTCCGGTCGGACCGTAGAGAACTAGTTCGTACGGGTTCTGTCCGTACTTCAGGTGAATCGGCAGGCGGTACACGCCAAGAGCATCGACCTCGTCGTAGCCACGAAGCCGACCACTTTCGTACAGCTCTACCTCCCAGCCCGCCGGCAGGCGACCAAACACTTCCTCAACCTCGAACTCGGACGCGCGGATGAACGGTGCGTTGGTAACCACGAAGCCCCGAATCGTCCTGGCGCGCATGCCGCTCGTTCGGACGTCGCCTATTCCAAGCTGTTTGAACCACCGCCGCTGCGGCCACGCACGAGTCCAGGACAATCTCATGTCGGAGGAATTGGGGCCAGTTGAATTGCGCAGTTGGTGTCTTAGCTCGACACTCCCCCCGTAGAGGCTCGCGCCCAGTCCAGTCACGAGCGTCAGATCGTCAGTAGTACCGTCAGTCGGACTCGTGATAGACCATTCAAACACTGCACCGTCGGCGAACCTCTCGGGCGGACGAGTACTGAATGGCGGCAGTGGCGGTGGTCCTGGACGGTCGAGGGCGGCGTGTCGTCTTTCGCGGCGTGCGCGCCGGAGGACCGGTAGTCCGGACGCCTGGCCGACGAGTACGGAGAGACTCGCCCAATCCATGCTAGTGGCAATTCCGAATGCTCGATCGAGGACCTCGGTCGCCACGTATAGGTCACCGTCCCACCAAACAGCCTCGAGTGGTTCCAATGCGAATAGCGAGTCGCCCCGAACGAAATAGCCACTGTCAGGCCTGAACTGGAGTGTGACGTCGCCCGGTTGGATCAGGACGGTTAAGGTGCTGTCAGGCGTGAACTCCGCTAGCTGCAGCTCAGCCATCTCGAGGAAAGTCCGGAGAGGCACGAGCATAGTTGAGTTGTAGGATACCGCCGGAACCACCTGTGACGGTCCACCGTCAATGTCTATTTCCACGACGGCCTGGACGAGCGCGGTATCTATCTGACCGCTGGCGGGCAGGGCTCCAGCTGCAAGCAACCAGGCCGACAAGATCAGCCGACGCACCTCGAAGCACAGAGTGCGGCGGATGTTGGTCTGGACCGGCGGTCGGCGGTTCAAGGAGGCTCCGCTCAGGGCACCACTATCTCGACGGAATCTGAGACGGTTGGTGCCGGGATAACGTTCCCTTCACGGAGGTCCGAGCGCTCGGTTTCGAGAGTCAGTCGCAACACATACGTCCCACTCGGGAGCGACTGGTGCGGTAAGGCAAATCTCCGGTTCATCGGGTAGTACACGGCGATCGGAATGGCCCACTCCCTGATGGAAGCTTGACTCTGGTCGAGCACTTCAATCTTGGCAGTTCCTAGATACGCCCCGTTTCCCTCACGCGACGCGTCGACCCATGCCACGATCGAGTCGCCCTCCACGCTGGCCTCGAAGCTTCTCAGATTTATGCCGGTCCGTATTTCGCCCTTGCGGTACGTAACCGAGGTTATGAGACGCATTTCGAGTGAAAGCCCGGCGCGAACGGCAGTATCGGGACTTTCGATCGGTAATGTCGCACCCCGGGCCGTCACGATCATTCGTGACCAGTATTCGCCCTCCGGGAGATCGTCAGGTGGTGTTGCGAGAAGCCGGACTGTCTGCTGCTCACCTGGCTCGAGGCGCAGCCGCCGAGGGTAGGGTCTTATCCATTCGACTGCGGATGGGAAACGCGGATCGGGATCGTCGATGAACCGGATGAAAGGACTCCCGTCTGGATCCGTGTCTGGGAATCCAAACCTGAGTTCGACCGTGACCTCCTCAGGTTCTTCCCCCGAATTGCCCAGCGTCACCTGGCCAGCCCGTTCCCCGTGGCTGATGAACAGTGCGTGCGGGGTTACGTAAATGGCTTTGAGAACCTGAGGCAGGAGCAGAAGAGCGAGGACCGTGGCAGCGACGGCCAAGAGTCGCGGTCTGGTGAATGGTGGCATGGTCAACTACCAAGGTTGAAGATCGAAAGTGTAACAGCAGCACGGTACGTGCCATCGGGTTGGGCGCGCGTCGGAAGTGCAGTCCCACCCAGTCGAATGTACAGTTTGCCGTTGGCTCCCAGAGTTGCGACGAGCGGTTGTCTAGGGTCAAACGGTATACCGTGAAAGCGTCCCCTGTCAGTCGCGGCGCTGCCGTCCCCCGGGCCGAATGACAGCGGCATCTCGGCGCCGGTGGCCGAGGTCAACTTTGATGGAAGCAAGAGTTCCACGCGAACAGTCTCGTGTTTGGAACCGTGGATCTCGAAAAGACCAGCATAACGCACGTCGGTTGTGGATACCGGCGCCGGAATGCCTGGGTGCACCGTCCCGAAAGTGAGGTCTCGGCGAGCAATCGCAACGAGTGGCCGCGGTACAACGAATGCGGGCGCATCACGCTGCGCAACAGCCCTTTCGGGGCAGACCGATGCCAACACCAGCAGTGCGGCAAACGATAGGGTGGTCTTCACCGCAGGTGAGTCTCTTTCCTGCTCAGGCGCGTGCGGCCGACGATCGCAACGGTGCGGTCGCCGGCCGTTACCGCAGCGGCCTTTGGTTACCCAAAGGCCACGGTGAGCCCTACGGGTACCACACCGTGAGAACGATCGTCCCGTCGTAGGTGCCGTCCGTCGCGGTCAGCGGCGGGGAGATGGTGCCGTCAATTCCAACCGTCAAGTCGCCGGAACCTGTGAACGCGAGGGTCTGAGTGATGAGTGGGTTGAACCTCGTAAAGGCTCCCGGGTATCCGGTCGTCCATTGGATCCCATCATCCGTCTCGAAGGTGATCGGAATGGTTGCTCCCGATCCATCGTCGATGACCAGCACACCGGGCAGTGTGGTGTACTCGATGTTCACCGGTACGGACGCCTCACCCGTTATGTAGACCCTACCGAAATTGGCTTCTACCGCGTCGTACGGCCCCAAGCCGGCATCTACAGTTCCGAAGTCCAGGGCTTGGTCTGTCCTCGTGGTGATGGGATCGTACCCATTCTGCACCACCGCCGTCGCATCGATCGACGCAGTGGTTTGCGCAGCCGCTGGAGCAGTGAGCATTACGCTGAACAACAGCAATGCTACCGGCAAGGCGGCCCATTTTGTGAGTTGCTTCATGCGTACCTCTTTTCCTTTGATGGACTTTAAATCGCTAAAGGCCGTTCGCGAGCCGCGCGGGACTCGCCCGTTTGGAGAAACATACACCTACGCAAGGCGCACGCCAGAGGTAAACAAAGACTTGAGATTTGTAAAGGCTTATGTGACAGGTAGTTACGTACCAGACCACCAGGACGGGAGGGTATTAGAAACTACTGGCTGTTGCGGGAACGCCGCACTTCCGCAAGGAAATAGTTGCTTCACGACCGAATCGCACTGCGTGCGTCCGACACCCCGGTGCGGGTCCGAAGGCGCTTCTCAGTTCGCTGTGTATGCCACTGTTATTCGAAGTTCAGGTTGATCGACCTCAGTTTCAGCATACTCAACCACTGGCGAACCGACCAGCGTTGAGCCAGCCTCGTTTGCCAGTTTCTGCGTGAAGATGTGAGCAAAGCGGCTATCGGTCTCGACAGGCCTCCTCACACCCAGCGCTTCACTGACGCCTGTCTCGGATATCTGCTGCAGATGTGCAGCGGTGGCAGCAAACGTCTCAGGAACCACGGAGCGAACAACCCGAGCACTCACACGAATCCGCGCCGATTCCTGCGCTTCGAGGGCCATCGGCAGTGCGAAAACCAGCGTCAGGGCGAGTACGATTTGTCCGGCGGTTCCTTTGAACATTGTTGTCTCCAGCGTGATTCTCGGTGCGTCTTCTTGCACGCTGGATAAGGCACGGTCGGTGCCACTTGCGGCGTGAACTGTAAGATGTTGTAAATCAAGTAGTTATGGCGTCATAGCCGACCGTGACAAGGCTCAATAAATGTAAAAAAAACATACACTACGACTGACGCCGTGTATCGTATGTTATTGCAGAAAAAAGAGTTAGAAGACTACAGCAAGGCCGGCTGTGAGCTGTTCGTTTTTTTTACAGTTGACGGCGTTTTTTGGTCTACTTTGGGCGGCATTGGGTAGGAAAACCTACTGCGTGGAAATCAACGCCGTTCGGAGGGAGCCCTCGCAATCAATCGCTCAGGCCGTGCTTCTTGATCTTGTTGATCAGGGTCGCTCGAGTAATACCCAGGTCCTTCGCGGCGTGAGTTCGGTTGCCCTCATGCCGGGTGAGCATGTGCTGAATGTGATGCTTCTCCACTTGCTCCAGTGACAATCCGAAGTAGCGATACTGAGAAGATCCCCGCTTCCTCTGAAGTTCTATTGGCAGATGCTCAACTCCCACCTTACGTCCACGCGCCATGATTAGAGTTCGTTCCAATGCATTACGCATCTCTCGGCAGTTACCCGGCCATTCGTACTCCAGCAACCTTTCCAAGACATTGGCGCCGATTGTCGGCATATTGCCACCGATCTCATTGCTGAGAGTCGCCAGAAATCCTTCAAGCAACGCTTGGCGATCATCGCGCGTTCGCTGCCTGAGCGGCGGCAGGTGTATCGCGGTCACCGAGATTCGGTAGTAGAGGTCTTCGCGGAAGCTTCCATCCACCTGCGCCGCCTCCAGGTTTTTGTTGGAGGCCGAAATGAGCCGTACATCAACTGTTTTCTCCGCGGTACCTCCAAGCCTTCGGAATGACTTGGTCTCCAACACTCGCAGGAGTTTCGGTTGCAGTTGTGGTGCGAGTTCACCAATCTCGTCGAGGAAGAGTGTTCCTCCATCTGCCAACTCGAAAAGGCCACGTTTTTTCTCTTTCGCATCGGTGAAGGCGCCCTTTTCGTGGCCGAACAGCTCACTGTCGAGGAAGTTCGCCGAAAGCCCGCCACAGTTTATCTCAATGAATGGGCGATCGGCGCGTGGCGAGAGGTTGTGGATGAGGCGCGCCAACCATCCTTTTCCCGTTCCACTCTCTCCCGTCAGTAGGACGGTTGTTCTCTCGCTGGCCGCGATCAACTCGGCTTGCTCCGCGATCTTCTTCATCTGTGGCGAATGACCCAGGCCCTCAGGCGACACATCGTGATCGATACGGTTCCGCAGTCGCTCGATTTCTCGCCGCATCTGGGTGTTTCGGAGCGAGCGTTCGATTACGGCTATCAAGTGCGGTAGTTCGACAGGTTTTGTGAGGAAGTCTTCAGCACCAAGCTGCATGGCGCGTACGGCGGTTTCGATGTCGCCGTGCCCAGTGAACAGGACGACCGCGGCGTCACGGCCACGGAGCTGTTCGAGGACGTCGATTCCAGAAATATCCGGAAGCTCCAAATCCAGGAGAACCACGTCATGGCCGTAGGCCTCATGAAGCTCGAGACCATCACGGCCGTTGGACGCATGTCCAACCTCGTAACCAGAACTCTCCAGCAGTGCTCCCAGCGATTTCTGAATCGCCGGGTCGTCGTCTACGAGGAGAATGGAAGAAGCCACGGGAGCTATGGATTACGGCTACCGCGTTCGCCTGATTTCGCGAAGTTCGCCGCCTTCTCCACAGCCTGATCCAACCGCAACTGGAAACCGGCAACAGGACCGACGCAGGCCGCACGAAGACTTCGTAAGCCTGACGCCATCAGGTACGGGTCCATCGGAGGATTGCTAACCATGGTGTGCCGCCAGAGTTCCTCCACCTTATCGTGAAACGGCACCACAATATCCAGCTCCTCATCATTGAATATGCCCCGCTCTACTTGATCGCGGAGATCGTGGACTATTCCTCCGAGTAGCATCGAGATGTCATCGCGAGTGCCCCCGCCTACGCTGGAGATCCGTTTGAGAAATCTGTCCCGACGAGTCTGACTCATTCTTCTTGACCTCCTTGGGGCACTCCTTCAGTTCCGGCCGACCGATTGACGCAAACTCCGTTGCGCAGATCACCGTTGGAATTCGACTCCACCCCTGGCAAGTATGTGCAGTGGGATTGGAGCTGTCCAGACGTTGCGCCGAGCTGTGTAGCCTCCCATCAAACGACTGAATGTCCGGAAAGAGATGATTCCTACTCACATCCCCGCCAAACCCTCAGCCCGCTCACGAGCGGTGTCGATGGCTTCGAGGATCCGAGGCAGTTCTCTCCGGAGCGTAGTGATCGCGAACTGATACCTGTCGGTCGAAGGATCGTTGGCTGCCAGCATGTCGATGGGGTTCAGCCCCGGCAGGGAGCCTTCGGATACGGCCGGATCGGGGTGGTAGGCACCCAGCAGGGTGTAGAGCACCCGGTGCAGGGGTCGGAGCACTGCAACCATTCCCAAATCCAACTCGGCCCCGGTATTACCAGCACTGAGATCGGCCTCTACCCTCCTGGCCACCCTCAGCAATTCCTCTTGCCGAGCAATCGCCTCGCTGAGGTCGAAGTGTTCCCCCGCCGTCTCTTGCCGCTCTCTCAGTATGGATCCGAGACGTTCCGCAGTGGCCGAGAGACTGAGTGGAAGGATTGGCTCCGCCAACAGCCTCCCCAGTGCAGCCACATATAGATCGGTGTCCACCTTCAGGACTTCGGCGCTCACTTTGTCGCGTGTGTCGTCAGGGGTGTGCCACCACCAGTATCCTCCGTCTTCAGCCAAACGGGAGTGGTTCAGCTGCAATAGCGGCAACCCCACACCATTGAATGACTGATCCGAGTTTCGTCCTGGCGGAGTTATGCGGACGGTATCTCCCACCTCATCCAAAAACACATCCTGAGTCATACCGTTCAGAGATGCGGTTGCGTTTGCGCTGAATCGCTTTGCCTCGATCTGTCCCATCCCCTCGTAGTTGACGTGCGCTACGGCACGGCGGCGAAGCTCGTCAAAGCGGTTGTCCACGAACCAGGTGGAGCCGGCGTAGCGTCCATTGCTGTGGCCCGGCCACCAGGCCATCACTAGGCCTCTGCGGAGCAAGTGTCGATGCCGATGGAAAGCTCGGACTGTCTCTAGCATTGCCACGTTGGCACCGGCGTTATCCGTTCCGCCGTGGTACCAGGCATCCAGGTGCCCGCCTGCCAGAACGTAGGGGGCATCCTCGCTCGGCCCAGGGATGGTTGCAGTGAGTAACCTCAACTCTTTCCAACCGGTCCGTGTCTCGGTGCTGATCCTCAGCTGGACCGGCTGCCTTGCCATCATTTCCCGCAGGCGATCGCCATCACTCCGTTTGATCTCAGCAACCGGGAGGTTGGGAATCCTGTGGTAGTTCAGAAGAGACGGCCCACCCCAGACAGATGTCACCGTGAGATCGTTTAGGCGCTCCTCAGGATTTACGAACACCATTCCCGCAGCCCCTAGCTGGGCCAACTGGATCGCGGCGCCCGGGCGGGGTTGGCCTGTGACGAGCGCGATCTTCCCTGTCAGGTCGGGAACGGGCGATACCATCATCGAGCCGTTCGGCCCTTGAGCGTCCAAAATCAACCGTTCACCCGTCTCGGTGAGGATGGTTGGGAGATCGGATAGTTCACCGAGATCTACTGCTAATCCCCGAAGGCCCCGCACGGTCCCCGATCCCGAGACGGTTATGGCTTCGGGGGCGAAGTCGGTACCCGGCACCTCGACAACTGCGGACACCGGATCGCTGATATATGCAAAGAAGGTATCGACCGCCACTTGAATGCCCTCGGCGTGCATGGTCCGCCTCAGATATTCGACGGCGGCGAATTCGCCAGGGCTGCCAGACATACGTTCGTATTGGACGACAGAGTCCAACTCCTCGTCCATGTTAGCAACGGAAACCTCGGCCTTTGCTGCCTCGATGAGAGCAACGACGTCGGCTGGAGCGCCAGCGTCGCTGCATCCCGTGAGCATGTATACAAGTATGAGTGCCAGGACGACGCGAGTGAGGCCCTTCATTTTACTCCTCCCCTCTGTCACGTCTTTCGCGCGGAATCCAGTAGCCCGTTCGCGAGAAGATCTGAGCTCTCTGATGGATGGATTCTTTCCGTTCCGCCGATAGCGGCTCGAAGGATGCGGCGGCTGCGACTATGCCTTCCAGTGTGAAATACGAATCGATCCCAATAGTTGCGGCGGTGATGGGAAGCGACAAGACGTAGTGGATGTAGTCGTTCCAGGTGGGTAGGTCCCAGCGGTCCCACGCCCCCGGGGGTGGACCATACTCCTCGATACGGTCGGGCTCGGTGGCATTGGCTGGGAAAAAGTACCCGTTGCCGCATGTCTTCATGGCGATGATCGATACCCCTTGCCCCTCTGCCGCGGGAATCACCTCAGGTTCGAAATCAGGAACGCGTACGGCGTTTATGGGAAGCTGGATAGCCTCAGGTTCAAGCCGCTCGAGGCTTGCCATAGCCAGGTCGGGCGTGTGTGTGGAAACGCCCCGTGAGCGTACGACGCCTTCATCCATCATTGTCCTGAGGGCTTTCTCCGCACCGTTGGGGGCCGCCACCTGCGCGACCTCTTCGTTGCTGCGAAGGAAATGGTGTAGAACAAGGTCTAGGTAGTCGGTGTTCATCCGCTCCATACTTCGTTCCATCTCACGCATGGCGCCGTCGTAGTCGCGCTCGTCCACCTTGGTTTCCAAAAAGGCCTTGTCCCGGTGGGTTGTCATCGCTAGCCCAATGCGCCGCTCGGAGAGCCCCTCGGTACCTCCGTAGTTGGACCCTGTCTCAACGAGGGTGATTCCCCGGTCAATAGCGGCTCGGATCAACTCCGCGGCCGAATCGTCGTCAGGGGTGGATGTGTAGAACCGGCTACCGGCGCCGAAACCAACGATACTGATTTCGGTTTCGTCTCTCCCGAATGGTCGCGTTGGAATCGAGGTAGCGGGAGACGCGGTTGTTGCATACAGGTTCGAGGTTCCGCCATCCAGCATGTCACCCAACAGACCGCCGGCTCCTGCCGCGGCAGCATGTGTGACGAATCCTCTACGAGATAAAGACACCGAGTTCTTATTCTTCTTGGGATTGTCGCTCATGACCGTTTTCTCCAGAGAGAAGGAACACTGGTAAGGATACGACCTCGGTACCTGAAGGGAAACCGATCCGGGCCCGCGCTTGACACTGGAGTTTGTTGCGTGGAACCTCCATCACAACATTGAATGTCAAAACACCGGAGTAGTTGATGCCTGACAGTATTGGACGAGAGTTTTTGCGAAAGACCGCTCATCAGTTCCTCTCGCCTTCAGGTGAGCAAAGAGGAGTACCGCAACCGCCGTTGGAATTGCCGGTGCCTGAAGAAGCAAGACGGATTCCACTGCCAGAGCCGAAGTTGCCTGAGGACCCTCGATATGAACTGTGCAGCGTACTCGGAAGGCGCCGCTCGATCAGGGAATACAGTGCTTTACCCATCTCGCTCCTGGAATTGTCATTCTTGCTCTGGGCAACGCAGGGCGTTCGCGAGGTTACAGACCGCCCTTCCACCTTGCGGCCGGTACCCTCGGCGGGTGCGCGCCATGCTTTTGAGACATATCTGCTGGTCAACAGGATCGAGGGCCTGAAGCCCGGGTTATATCGATATGTCGCCTTAGAGCACGCGCTCATCGAGATGGACAAAACGCCGACGACGGCGACGGGTATCGGATCGGCCTGCCGCAATAGCCAACCTCTCTGTGCGTCCAGCGCCGTCACGTTCTTGTGGATCGCCGTTACTGAAAGGATGACGTGGCTATACGGCGAGCGTGGGTTCCGGTTCTTGCACTTGGATGCCGGACATGTGTGTCAAAACCTGTACCTTGCGGCCGACAGGATTGGTAGCGGTGTATGCGCGATCGGCGGCTTCAACGACGATGATATCAATCGGATTTTGGGCCTAGATGGAGAGAATCTCTTCGTGATATACATTGCCACGGTTGGAAAGAAGGAATCGTAGATGCCACCAGAGTACTTTTTCCCGCTGATCGGAATGGGATTCGCTCTGTCTTGGGGCGTGATCGGTACCGTTCGCTGGTACCTCAAAGAGCGACTCGATGCAGAGTCCAAAAGGGAGTCGCTATCAGCACCCGACTTAGAAGCCGTGCACGCTCTGGAAGATCGGATTGTAGAACTCGAAGAGCGCGTTGATTTTCACGAACGGATGATAGAAAGCCAACGGAAGGAGCTTGGGTCAGGTCAATGACCGTCAGCTCGAACCGCGAGCTTTCTACCTCTCGCAGATTCACGTGATCGCAAAACGACCGTTGTAGGATTCACGAGCAACATGAGCGACAAGCCGCAACAATACACGCCTGCTGTCTTCCTCACGGCCAAGAACCAGCCTGACATCGTAGAGGTGCCGTCTCGGCTGGTACTATCAATCGAAGGAGCGGGGCCGCCTGAAGACGCCAAATTCGGAGAAGCAATAGGCGCCCTTTACGGGGTGTCTTACACCATGCGATTTGCCCGCAAGAAGGCAGGGAAACCTGTCTTCAAAGTTGGAGTGCTCGAATGTGAATGGCGGGCCGAGGGCGATGACCTGCCCGTTCATGAAGTGCCTGCCCGAGAATTTTGGCGCTGGCGTGTCATGATGGCTGTCCCGGACGAGACCACGAAAGAAGAGATCGACGCAGGAGTTGAGGCAGCAACCACCAAGCGAGGCGGCAAGCTCGAAGGCAACCAGGCAGCTCGTCGGATTAGACTCGAGACGACGCAGCCGACTCGGTTCGCGCGCATTCTGCACGTGGGGCCGTACGCTACTGAGCCAGAGAGCTTCCAGAAGATCAATCAGCTACTCGAAGCTGAGGGCGAGCAGCGAGAGCGTGCGCATGTTGAGGTGTACTTGTCCGATCCCAATCGAACCGCACCCGAAAAGCTCAAGACGGTGCTACTGACCAGACTGTTATGAGAGATAGTTCGGGCAGTAGGTAGGGTCTGCGGTTATTGAGTTGCACGAGCAACTCGGCTGAGTGCCGCACATAAGCCCCAGGACGAACCTCTGCCGTTTCGGCGGCAACGAAGGCCGGAAGGCAATCGTGCTGCTAGTTCGCGTACCTCTCCAAAAGCGCCTGAAACCGCGGATCATCCCGCAGCGGGTCCCACATGGGATCGATGCGGAGTAGGGACACCGACAGATATGAAGGTATCGACAACAGGTACTCGAGTTGCCCGAGTGCTGCATCGTATTGGCCAACCATCAGGTACACTTCGGCGGCGGGAGAGTATTGCTCGAAGAAGATGGCTCCGAACCTATCAACCATCCTGGACCTTGCCTCCAATGATCGAGCGACAAAACTCAAGGCGGCGGTGGTGTCGGCTAGTCCGGCGTGTATACGCGCTGAATATGCCGCAAACTGGCGTGCGATTACTTGCCTGCCAAGGTGCTCAGGGCCGATGGCACTGAGAACGGCGTCTCTCTCTCCGGCGGCGGCCGTTGCTGCTGAGTCGTAGTAAGCTCGACTATGATCCTCATCCTCAACCCAGCGGTAGAGATCGGCCATGGTCATATAGTAGTCGACGTCGTCAACACCGCCATCCCGATAGGTTGCATGCCTCAATCCCTCGCGGCAGGCATCGATTTCGTGAACGCACATGACCCGTGTATAAGGCTTGTCCAGATTTGTCACAAGCTCCCAGTAGTCTAGACCTGTAGGTTCTTGTGCCTGCTCCAGTAGCTCGCGTGCCGCATCAACATTGCCATCCCGCTTCAACATCAATTCGGCCCGGTAGTAGTAGTAAACAGCCAGGAAAGTCGGCATCTCCTGGAATTGGGATGAGCGGGTAGCCGCCCAGCGCTCCAGGTATCGTTCGGCGCGGTCGTATTGTCTCAGCATACCGTAGATTCTGCGCGCCTCTCCGGCCATGGACCAATTCCCAGGATCGAGATCGGAGGCCCTGGCGCTTAGGGCGGCGGCCCGCTCGAGGTTACCCCCCCGCTTGTACGGCGCCGCGCTCAAATAGATTAGGAACGGGTCGTTGGGCCGGCGTGCCAAAGCTAACTCGAGTTCCGCCTGTGCCTTGGGGAAATCACTACAGCAGCTGTAGTGGTAGGCCGCCAACGCGGCGTGGCCCTCGGGTAAGTCGGGATCTAACCGCAGCGCTTCCTCGGCAGCCTCCCTCTTTCGGGCGTCCCGTTCCACCCTGTCGGACGCTGAAAGGGTGTCGTACCCAACATTGCTGATGGCAAGGGACAGCTTGGCAAACGCCAGAGCAAAGCTGGGATCCAACTGCACGGCTGTCTCGTAATGCTCAATGGCATCCACTAGAGCGGGACCCCACGGGTAGCCCTCGTTGAATACTACGTTCCCCCTCAGGTAGTGATCGTACGCCTCAATGTTCTCAGTCGGCATGTCACGCATTGCCTCGCTTTCACCGCCCCCAAGTGACACGTCGAGCGCCTGCGCCACCAACTCGGCAACATCCGCCTGTAGCCCGAACACATCTGTCACCTCTGCGTCGAACGCCTTCGCCCATACCTGTGTGTGGTCCGTTCCGCGGATTAGCTGCGGACTCACCCTTACTCTGCCTTCCGATCCAGCGGGCTTGCTCCAGCGCACCGTGCCTGCCAACAGGTAATCGACATTCAGCTCTATCGCGATTTCGGCGGTGGTCTTCTCAGTATCCTTGTATCGCATTGCCGCGGCACGCGCTATCGTCTCAAGCGCGGAAAGGCCGGCTAAGCGGGTGGTGATCTCGTCAGTGATCCCGTCGGCGAAGTATTCGTCCTCCGGCGCGCCGAGATTCTCGAAGGGTAGGACCACGATGCGTGGTAATTCGGAATCCGCGTCGGCAACGCTCGGGTTCGTCCAATACGATGGCAGCCACAACCCACCGATCAACACGAGAGCCGCTGCAGCCGCGAGTATCACAGCTGTATTTGGGACCGAACGCTTCCGCTCGCCCACCCCAACCGTCGCGACCGGCCGAGTCGTCGTTGGTGTCATCCCACCACTCGGAGTTACCACCGCCTCCAGATGAGCCAGCAGCTCGTCGGCGGTCTGCCACCGGTCGGCAGGTTTCTTCTCCAAGCACCGCATCACCAGGTGCTCGAGCGGCGGCGACACATTCTCGCGGTACTTCGTCACCGGATCCGGAGGGTCGGCCACGTGCGCAGACAGCACCATCTGAGGAGTCGTCCCTAGGAAGGGTGGTCGCCCCGTCAACAACTCATAGGCAAGCGCGCCCACGGCGTAGATGTCTGACCTGTGATCCACCTGCTCGTCGGCAACGGCCTGTTCCGGTGACATGTAAGCCGGAGTGCCGAGTGCCACCCCCGCGGTCGTCAGGTCAGATGAGCTCTTGGCCTGACTAAGTGCTTTTGCCACCCCGAAATCAGTAACCAACGCATGACGGCCCGAAAGCATCACATTGTCGGGCTTGATGTCGCGGTGGATCACTTCGTGCGAGTGCGCCAATGAAAGCGCGTCTACGACATCTCGCAGAATCCTGACGGCCTCGGAGATCGGGAGTTCGCGTTCGCGGGTCAACCTCTCGCGCAACGAATGCCCCTCGACGAAAGGCATCACGTAGAAGAGGAATCCGTCGACTTCTCCGGAGTCATGTAACGGGAGAATATGTGGATGGCTCAGTTGGGCGGCGATCCTGATCTCTCGCAGGAACCGGTCGACACCGACGGTCGCGGCCAACTCGGGGCGCAATACCTTCAACGCCACCTCTCGCTCGTGTTTCAAGTCTCGGGCGAGGTAGACCACCGCCATACCGCCACGACCTAGTTCACGCTCTATGGCGTATCGGTCGGACAACGCGGATTTGAGACGGTCGAAGACGTCGGCCATACATGCGGCTCCGTGGTCAACCTGCGGTTCCTACATTACGACTCAACGAAGTGCTTGGCTAGAGGCGGGAGGGTGGGCCTAGGTCAGGGTCGGTGTTGTAGTGGCGGATGTATCGGCCCGACAGGCCTCCTACCAAGACCCCGGTGACAAACATTCAAAGCTTTCTATGCCCGGAGCCGCGTCACGAGCCTGGGTACGAACAACAACAATGCCAGCAGGCCCAATGCGAGCAGCCCCTTCTGGATTATGGACTCCCCGCCAGCAGCTGCTTCCCGTCCGGCGTAACCCAGATAGGCGTACGCGAGGGCACCCGGCACCATTGCAACGTAGGATGTGACGACGTAGTGAAGAAACCGAATTCGCGTGAGGCCCAGCGCGTAGTTGAGCAGGTTGAACGGAAACAGCGGTACTAGTCTCACAAAAGCGACGAAGCGCCAGCCCTCCTTTTCGACGCCCTCGAGCAATTGCTGAAGGCGCCCGCCCGCTTTCCGTGCGACCCAGTGAGACGCCAGGTAGCGAGCGACCAGGAATGCCAGCGACGCGCCCAGCGTCGCCCCCGTCAGGCTATAGAACGCACCCCAGATCGGTCCGAATAGGGCGCCGCCTGCGAGCGTCAGCACGGAGCCCGGCAAAAACAACACCGGTGCCAATGCATATACGCCAATGAACGCCAGAGGTGCGGCCGCACCGGCACCGTCGGTCCAGGCCTGCACCGCGCTCGCGTCAAACCGCTCGCGGTACGCAGCTGCGACGATCACTCCGGCAACCACTGCCAGCAGTACCGCAAGACGTCCGAGCCTACCTGGCGCCTTCGACCTCCCCTCATTTGCTCGATTCACTGGCTACTCGGGACTCTTGTCGACGAACGGCAGCGTCAGCATACCCCACAGGGTGCCACAGCGCTTGAGATCGCGAAACGAATCGAGGCCTATGGTCATCCCCTCATGACCGGCTCGCGGCTGATTGCGGTAGGTACCTAGGAGCCGGTCCCACCAGGGCAAGCTGAAGCCGAAGTTGCAGTTGGACTCGTCGTGTTCAACCGAATGGTGTACGCGGTGCATGTCTGGCGTGACGACCAGCCAGCGCAGGACGGCATCCACCGCGACTGGGATGCGCACGTTGCTGTGATTGAACATCGCCGTTGCGTTGAGCAGCACCTCGAAAACCACTACCGCTACCACCGGCGGCCCAAGGACTGCGATGAGGCCAAACTTGATTACCATAGACAGCACAATCTCGATGGGATGAAAGCGAGCTCCGGTGGTAACGTCAAAATCCAGATCCGCGTGATGAACCCTGTGCAAACGCCAAAACGCCGGCACTGCGTGGAACATGACATGCTGTAGGTAAATGCCGAAGTCCAATGCGACCACCGAAACGAGGACCGCAAATGCGTATGGCGCCTCGAAGTGGTTCAGCAGACCCCAACCAACGCTGTGCGCAAACACGGCCATGCCCACTGCGGCGGCAGGAAACAAGACTCTCAGCAGCACGGTGTACAAAAAGACGAGGCCGAGGTTGTTCGCCCACCGGAGCCCCTTGGACACGGCCAGAACCCGCCGGGGGGCGAGCCACTCCCAAAGCGCCATGACCATGAAGATCCCGAGGAAGAAGCCTAGGCGTATCGGTGCCTCGTGGGTCAGAACAAATCGATTGAATTCCATTCTACGCCGTTAATATGGTATAGCGGTACCACTTTAACAACCGCTAGACGGACCAATGCGGGGCTGCAAACAACGAGCGCCTACCGAAAAATCGCAATTTCGACTAGCGGATCTCCCATTCGTGGACGTTCCAGAAGATCCCGGTGTTGGTTGGGTTGCCCCTGAAGTTCTGCAGATTGGACGGCACCGCATCGAGGCGCGTCACATTGTAAAGCGGGAGTATTGGTACAAGCTCCGCAATCAATCGTTGAGCGGCGTGCAGATAATCTCGACGCTCGTCGATGTTCACGGTGCGATCGGATGCATATAGTAGGTGCGTGAGGCTGTCGTCCTCGATGTAGGCAATATTCCTGCCGGCTGGAGGCATTCGATCCTTCGCGAAGAACATGCTGATCTCAGGGTCCGGCGGCATGTGCCACCATCCCAGCAATGCGTCGAACTCGCCCGCAAACCAAATGCTGGTGATCGAAGTACCATCGATCAAACGGATCTGCATGTCGACGCCAATGTCCCGAAACTGGCGTTGCATAGCCTGTGCGTACGTTTCCCGGATCGCGTAGCCAGCCTGCGTAATGAGTGTAAATGAAAGGGGATCTCCGTTCTGGTCCCGAATTCCGTCGCCGTCGTGGTCGTGCCAGCCCGCTTCTTCCAGCAACGCGGCCGCTCGGTTTGGATCATATTCGTATTGGCGGACATCATCCGTATACGCCCACGAGGGAGGCTGAATCGGCCCGTGGATTGTCACCGCGAGTCCATCCAAGACCGTATTGACCATGAGTTCACGATCCAACGCGTATAGCAGTGCCTGCCTGACTTTCACATCACGGAAGGGCGGATATTGTCTCTGGTTGAGCGTGAGGTGTTCGTAGCTGTTGCCGATCATGCGGTTCAACGTGACGCCGTCAGTCGCCAGCACTTCACGCCCCTTGTCCCATGGCACCAGTGCGACGACGTGGACTTCGCCGCTCAGTAGCTGGTTGATGCGGGTGTTTGTGTTCGTGACGAACTTGAACATCAGACGCTGGATCTTCGGATATTCACTTCCGCGCCAGTAGTCTGGCACACGCTCCAACAAGATGTACTCACCTGTTCGCCACTCTGCGACGCGGTACGGTCCGGTGCCAAGGGGGTTCCTGTTGTAATCGAAAGCACGGTCAATATCACGGCCTTCCAAGACATGTCTCGGGAACGCACCCCGAAAGAACTGGTGCGCATACGGAGCGTAGATCTCCCTATAATGGACGATTGCCGTAAGTGAGTCCGGTGTCTCCACGTACTCGATACGGTCGAACCCGTCCGTGCTCTCCGGGTTATACCCGGGGTCGTTGAGGGCTTCGACCGTGAACTCGACATCGGCCGATGTGAACGGCACACCATCGTGCCATTTGATGTTCGGCCGGATCCTCCAAATCACATCCATGCCGCCGTCAGCGGTGAATCTCACACCACCGTTCTCGAGCGTAGGGATTTCCGCCGCAAGCAGAGGGAGGATGTTCATGTCTTCATCCGTGGTCGTGAGTCCTTCGACAACGCAGGAGTGAACGTCCTCGAGGATGTGCGTGCCGAAGCGGTTCAGTTGGTCCGGTTCCCGGTCGTATCCGATGATCAAGAGGTCGTTTGAAGGAGCGTTTCCACCGTTGTCAGATCCACACGCTACCGATAAACAACATGCAGCGAGAAACACGGAACTGGTTTTCACCAGATATGGGTGAGTCTTCATGCTTGTGGTGCTCCTAGTCATCAATGGGGCAAAAGCAGGACCGGATGGACGCGAGAAATCTGATCGTTCGGCGTTCTGAAGAATAGTCCGGATATCAAGTCTGACGGTGAACCGGCCGATACAAACAAGAAAGTGACCGGTGCCACAGCTTTCAGTCGTTTGCCCGCATGCTCTAGAAGCGAGGGGCAAAATGATTCGACGCGGCGAATCGGCTTGGCTCGGATTTTCTGCCTGTGTTAGAGGCAATCAAAACGATGGAGGAACAATGTTACGGTATCAAAAGTCGATGTCCGGAATGGCCATAGGGCTGGCTCTGACTCTAGCTGCATGCGGTGGCGACCCGGTGGGAGTTAACTCGGGTGACGAACTCACGGACACCGAGATCCAGGCCATATTTAACGCGTTCGGTGGGGCCTTTAGCAGCGTCGGCGCTTCGGCCCACGCGTCAGCGCCCCTGGACGGAATGCAGATGGCAGAAATCGATGTCGACCAGGAAGTCAATGTCTCGGCACCGTGCAATCTTGGAGGCGAAATTTCCCTGAATGGATCAGTTGACGGCACCGTCGACGACGAGACGTTCGCCAGTAACCTCGAGATGGAAGTCGGGGTCCAGTTCGATGCCTGTGGCGTAGCGTCCGACCAGAACACTCTCACTGTGGATGGGGAGATCGATTTCTATTCTCACGTCGTGCTCAACGACGGATCGTTCTCGGCTGACGGATGGCAACGCGGCGGTTTCGAGTTTGCCACTAACGATGGGCGAAGCGGCAGCTGTGCGATAGATATCGAGTTCAGCGCGTCCTACACCGAAGGAACGTCTGCGCAAAGCAGCGTGACTGGAAGGGTATGCGGCCGCTCGGCAAGCGAGTTGGAGGCCTATACGGGCACCTAATGGTGCCCGCTAGGCCGCAAGGCTATCAGCGAAAACATTTGTTTCGGGGAAGGGACGGAACGTTCCATCCCCGTCGATGAAACACCCAAAAGTGTTCCATGGAACACTGCGCAGACCATCCTGCCTCGGCTCCCCGAAGCCGGAAACCGCTGCACGGCTGGCACTTAGCGCTGAGGTCTCTCTTCCTGGCCTCCGCGGACCAATCCCTGCTTTCTCCTGTGGGTGTGAACGGACTGTTTCCCACCTCAACAAGGAGAAGAAATGAGATCACCAGTCCTCATCGCCGTAGCCGCCGCCGCTCTGGTCGGGTGTTCCGACTCTGAGACGATCACCTCACTCTCACCGGAGTTCGCCAGGGCCGAGGGATCCCAGGCTGGGGGACTCGGTTTCCCCGCCACATACGAAATCACCATCTCGAACATTGCATCCGGCGCACAGTTTCTCACGCCGCCCATCGTGGCCCTCCATCAGGGGGCTGAAAACATCTTCACCGTTGGGAAAGCTGCCAGCTTCGAGCTGAAGGAGATCGCTGAGAACGGGAACCTGGCACCCATGGAGCAGGCGCTCGATGCCAGCCTCCACGTTTCGGAATGGGTGACGGTGACCGGCCCGACCATCCCCCCGGTCCGTCCCGGCGAATCGGTAACGGTTTCTCTCACGGCCCAGCCGGGGTCGAACTTCGTGTCCTTCGCCAGCATGCTCATCTGCACCAACGACGGCTTCACCGGGGTTGACGGTCTGAAGCTGCCGAAGAAGATCGGGCAGGAGGTCGAGCAATACCTCGGGGCCTACGATGCCGGAACGGAGATCAACACCGAGGACTTCGCCGACATGGTCCCGCCCTGCCAGGGTCTGTCGGGCGTAATGAGTGACGATGAAGGAACCGGCGCCAGCAATCCCGATCTGGCAGAGAACGGCGTGATTGACCACCATCCAGGAATCGTGGGTGGGGTGGACCTCCTCCCCGAGGTTCACGGCTGGAACGACCCCATCGCGACAATCACTGTTCGCCGTACGGGTTGAACCACCGTCTTTCGTGGAACCGGGGTCCGGGGGGGTGGGTATACCCCTGGGCCCTTTCTCAGTTGAAAAACGATACAAGGTGAAGCTGGAGTTTTTTTGATCTAAGCGGATTCAGGAGTGACTGGCGTTGAGCTCCTTCGCACGGACTCCACGCCCCCTTCATCGCTCATCATCTCGACTCAACGAGCCACGTAAAGACATCATAAATCCTTATCCAACAATCGGTTGACTGATCGCCTAATTCACGTGATTGCCACATGACCGCGTTGGCGTAGGTTATCCAAAGAACTCGCGGGTTCGGCACTTCCTTGCCATCCCCGTTCCCGCGACACACTCGACATCTGTTTAAGACTGGGGTGCTCATGAATGCCCGAAACCGTTTGAAGCTCGTCGTTGCCCTGCTTCCGTTCGCCCTGTGTTTGCCTCAAGTGCTTGCCGCCCAAACGGGCCGCATCGAGGGCACCGTGCGCGACGCCGCGTCGGCAGGCGTTTGGGTTGCTTTCTCCTCCACCATCAGCGCGTCGACCTCAAGCTCCACTGCGTTCAGCGAGATCGTTTCCCCAAGCGTCTTCAGGCGCTGGCCGCCAAGTCCCGCGCGCAGCCGGCGTGTCGCCTCGTTCAACGAATGCCGCGCGCGATCCTGCAGCTTGTCGGGCCAGAACACACCTTTCAGGTGTTCGCGCGTACGGGCATAGCCCGGCGAGAGCGCCAGATACACCAGCAGGGCCAAGTGACGCCTCCACAGAACGTCGGCGGGAGGATCCTGACCTTCCAGAAGAACGGCAGGCGGGCCGAAGCAGCGCAGTTCGAGGTGTTTCATGTTAGGAATCTGCTTTCCCCTTCGCAAAGTATGTTGCTCCTAAGCGAACCTGTCTAGGATTCCGGAAACGCACCGCGACGTGTCGCCGGCTAGTCAGACGTTCAGTTAAAGTGGATTTCGCTTCACAACAAGGGTGGAGAGCGGAACTTGAGGGGATGTTCGACACGCACGTCTCGGGACGACATAGTTAGCGGAGAAAAAAACGAATTCCTGTACTGTCCGCGAAGTCCAACCGGAACCACTCCAAGTTGACAATCCCCCTGGCGCTGAGCCCGCGCGGGTGGTACGCTGGTCGCGACGGGAGGGTACCTTGACGCAATTCTATCGCTTCGCCATGCTGGCATCGATCGTATGCGCGTTAGGCTTCGGTGCCGGCGGCCTGTACTTGTTGTATGCGCAGCGCACCGCGCTGCGCCAGTTCCGCCCAGTGTCCGCGACGGTCGAGTACTCCCATGAACGACAGGGCCGTCGGGGATGTCAGCTGCGCGTGCGGTTCAGCTACGAGGTGGCCGGGCAGGATTATGAGTCGTCGCAGGCCACGCCCGTAGGCCGGTCCGCAAGCTGTGCACTCGCTGCTTCCCTGCCTGTTGGCCTCGACACGACAGCCTACTACAGGCCGGGGGCACCTGCCGAAGCGTTCCTGATCAAAACCGTCGTCCTGATACCGCATGTCTCGACGATGCTTGCCGTTCTGCTGGGACTGGCAGCATTCTGGCTGGTCGTCGACCATGGAGCGGAGCTGTCGGGACGCCGGGCGGCACCTCGGCGCCACGGAGACGTCTGGCAGGTACGGCCTGAAAGGCGCACCGGGCAGCGCGCGGATCTGGCGTTCTGGACCGCGGCGATATGGATCCCTCAGCACTGCTCATGCTCGCTGACTACTTCGGACAGGACGGGCAGTGGAACACGGCTTCGGGTGTGACCGTCGTTTGCGTCGCTCTCGTGAGCGCCGGTTTCGTGATCCTGGCCGTCTACTATCGCCTGTTGGTGCGGAACGTATCGGAGGCAATGGTCACCGTGAGCGAGTATCCGCTGCGAAGGGGCGAGCGGTTCGTCGTGCGTGCGCGGCAGCGGGCGCTCGCAGCCGTTAAAGTTCAGGAGCTGGCCGTCCGGTTCGTTTGCGAGCGGCGGGAGGTCTCGCGGCGCGGGGGAACAGACAGTATCAATACCGAGCTTCTATACGAGGACAAGCAGGCGGGCTTCCATAACGAGCCGGCATCTAAGGGGCAGCCGATAGAGGCCTCGTTCGAGTTTTTCGTCCCTGAGGAAGCTGAGGGTACCACATCGCTGGATTCAGACGACACAGTCGAATGGTTCCTCGAAGTCCGTACCCGGTTGAAAGGCTCTCCCGACTACGTGATGCGGCATACGCTCGTGGTCGCGGGTGAGATCGGCCACGGTGAACCCTAAAGACTGCCCGTGAGCGCAACACGCTCTGTGTTGCCCTTTTAGTCGCTGAATCCCCGAGCGTTCTGTGTTACGGGGGCCGTTGGGATGCGCGGGCGGGCCGATCCGACCTGTACACTAGATCGATCGCCCCCCCACGTAACGCCTGGATCCACAACCGTGTCTTCAGATACGTCAGGCGATCCTCCAGTTAGCCCCAATCCCACCAAGCATACTGGCGAAGGGCGGATTGAAATTCCTACACTGGCTCTGGGCCGGTCTTGCTAGAGGTAAATGCAGTATCAAACGCTCCGACATGCGGCAAGATGCCGTATCAACGCCGGTTTCGCGTGTTGCGCTCGATGCCGCCACAGAGGTTTCATCCGGTCAGAAACCCTGCCCCCACAAGCAGTTAGACATAATAATTGGTCCCGCTCGCGACCGTGGCGGAATTGGCAGACGCGCAGGATTTAGGAGCCGGTAACGGAAGCCTCCCCGCACCCCGCAAACCCCGTCAGATCAAGCACTTATTATATCGGTGAATATTCGGTGGGTCTCAGTTTGGGTCTGTGGTTTGTCACTGCGGCTGCACCGACAAACAAGCCCCGAGTGTGGGTCCTCCAGGAAGCAGCTGGACGGGTCCTTCGGAGAGCGGGCGGAGAAATGTCCATTCCCTGAAGCGAGGCCTCACGACCCACTGTTGCGGAGCAAACCGAGGCTGCGCAGCAGCCGCAGGTTCACCCCATTCGGCTCGGGGGACACCGAAACGCGAGAAATTGCCAGTTTTTCAGGGGATTACGGGCGTCGGTGCCGTACGTTGACGACATTCAAGTTGTACTCCGCCGTAATTTACGCACCCCAAAACGCACCCCACCCTACGCTACCCTTCGACGCCATCGGATTGTGTCCGATGCTCTCGGTACGAGCAATCAGCGTCATGTTGACAGTACCCTCGCAGCAGTTCTTTCCCTGGCACCAGCATCAACAACTTTCGTACAGCCTTGTCAGCGATCGCAGTGTCCAGGCGTTGTTACTCTTAAGCGACGGGCGACACGAGATGAATGTCAGATGGGCCGCTCGACACTTGATCGCGCGGCCCATCAGTCAGGTTACCCGAGACGGCCACTA
>JBDHHK010000008.1:0-43639 GCA_039589395.1 Gemmatimonadota bacterium | reverse complement strand
GGTCCTCGTCAAATTTCTCACGGGATTTCTTGCAGAACGCTGTGAACAGCGTGAGTCCGGTAGCATCAGACATCACAGAATGGATCGCCATGCCAACCTTTATGGCTTCGTTGTAATCACTTGCTCGCTCGGCACTGAGCTTCGTTACCATCTCGGCCACAGTCTTGATGTCGTCCGCTGTCGCTGCCTTCCGCTCAACCGGCTCCGTCGTATTCCGATTGCCTATCTCGCGGATCTGCTCGGCCACTTTCGACGGGAGCGGCAACGGTTTGGGTGACAGTCGCTCAAATTCGTACTGAACGCCCGTGTCCGGATGGATGCTTCCCCCGAGTACGACGTATCCGTGATCTGCCCTGATCTCCAGGTGTGTGCCGGGTACTACTTCGTTTCCGATCTCACCACCTGGGTGGGGATACCACAAGTGGAATCCTCCGTCGTCCCGTCCTGTTTGCGTCATCCAGGTTGGTTCCGATAATAGCCCGAGCTTGACTGCCTCATCCATTTGATCGGGGCCATCAACATCGATCACGAGATAGCGATTGGCGCACCAACCAGGGACGCATCCAATGTTGGCGTTAGGATCGCTGTCCCAGTACTCGAGGATCGCCGTATCTACTGTGGCGAATTTGAAGCCAGCCTCACCCCGAGCTCGCTTCGGCAAGCTCCGATGGGGTTCCTTGCTGCGTGCGTTCAAGGGGAAGATTGCGAAGCCATTGTCGATGTATTCGGCCGCCGCCTCACGAAGCGCCCCTTCAGCCCCTACCGTCATTGGCACCACCCTCTTTTCGTTCATGGTTCGAGTGCGGGCATTTTTGCGGGCAGTCTGACCGTATTTCACCAGAAACAGACGTACTCACCGGACAACAGCAGTACTGCCAAACCCTAGGTTTTCTCTATGGATAGGTACTGAGAGGTAGGTAGCGGGATCAGGCGGAAAACCGCCTGTCATTCTTAGAAGGCCGTTGCTCTATCCAACTGAGCTACGGGCGCTGGAGTACCTAAACTCGGCACCTCCGACCCCCAGCACAACCCCTTCCCTGCCATTCTCCTGTGCTTCGAATACCCGGTGACCGGCGGCTCTCAATCCAACCCTTGACGCACGCGACTGATATTCAAACCTTGGTGTACTTCCTGACCAGAGGTAGACCTATGAGCAGGCCGACCGTGGAGGCAAGCCCGGGATTGATAATCGAACGCAAGTATGTGATCCCACCGGCCGTACTCGCAATTCGCATGCAGCGATACAGCGTTGCGCTAATGGCTCTGGCGTTCATCCTGCTTGCCGTCAACTTCGCCAATCTCTCGCTGGAAAAGGTGCTTTGGTTCGCAGCAATACTCACGGCAGTGTTCGCGATCCTCTGTGCCGTGACCGTGGTGATCCTGCACGCGATCGCATGGAACTTCGACCGTTTGAAGGAAGAGTTGAAGGGCGGGCGAGAAGCTCAAGACATGCGGTAGGCTATAACAGCCGTTTCACACACCCGGGGGCCGCACGATCTCAACAACACGGGATCCGTGGGGCCCTTTCGTTGCTATCCGACCAGCAGGAATACTGCCAACAGCACCACCATCAGTGTGAGCCCCACAACCACGGCGATTCTGATTTCCTGTCGCGAGGTGGCTCCAGCTCTGGCACGGGCAATATGTAGCGCTTGCCGAAAGTCTTCCTGCCGCACGGAAGGGTGGTCTTCCTGATACCTAACGATCGTTTCCTCAATGTCTCGAGCAAGTTCCTGCGCTTCCAGGGACGCCTGAGGTGGTGGCACGTACGGGACGCTTGGCACAAGAACCATCAGACTCTCCTCAACGGCACTGTTGCTTTGCTATCCGACAGGACGGCGACCGTCCAGGCGCCGTCGGTGAGGGGCCACCTACCGCCCTTCCGCCCGCAGCCTTGCCGCCAGGTGCGATGAAGTCATTGGGAAGGCAAGTCGGGGCGCCGGGATTTGAACCCGGGACCTCCTGGTCCCAAACCAGGCGCGCTACCGGGCTGCGCTACGCCCCGAAGAGATAACGGTGCAACAACTTAAACGGTCTTGGGCTGGGTCGCTACGGGGTTGTGTTCTGACAAAGAGTAACGTGGCAATCAGTGGTAGGATTCGGTTGATCTTTTGTAGGCTTCGTAGAGCACCCCCGAGCGCCATTCGACGCTCGGGGGCGGTACCTATGCTATGCCGAGCCGGTACTAATTGTTGGGCCAGCTCGCCCAAATACTGCAGTTTCCAGCGTTGTCCGTCTCTGTCACCGACCTTTGAATACCGCTATACGATGTGTTCATGAGTGCACGGGGTGCGAAACGGAGCTATCCGTTTCGCATGGTTCTAAACGCCTTACCGAAATGGCCCTGGCTGAAGCCGTGGCAGCCACGCCTTACCTGTCAGACTCCGTTACTTCAGACTAAAATTCCTTTCATTCATTTCAGTCCGGAGACCTGATGCGGTTTTTCATAGCGATGGTCCTCTTTGTACACGGTTTCGCACACACCGTCGGATTCGTGGTACCCTGGAAGATCGCGTCGCTCGACGAAGCGCCATACAAGACAACTGTTCTGGGCGGCAGGTTAGATCTCGGGCACACCGGCATCCGCATTGTCGGCATTCTCTGGCTATCGGTCGCCCTCGCGTTCTTCGGCGCCGGAGCTCTCGTGATGGGACGCTTCGAAGTGTGGCAGCCGTTTACACTGAGTACGACGGTATTCTCTTTGCTTCTCTGTTTCCTGGGATTGCCCGAATCTCGACTTGGGATACCCGTCAACGTCGCGATCTTATTCTTCATTCTTGCGGGTGGCGCACTGGGATGGTTGAACGCCATCGGGATCTGAACCCCGACCACGCACCTCAGTAGCGAGATCGTTAAGCCAAGAAACGAGGCACTCCGCCGGCTGGGCGCTAGCGTCGATAGTGTAGCCTTGGGTTTGAGCGGGTGACCTGTGGATCGTGCCCCGGTTCGAGAGCTTATCCGCTGACCGTGCCCCAAAAGAGCGAGTATGTGAAGAAAGCGTAGTAATCGGGGTGGTCCAAAATGAAGTCCGGAGACTCGGGATCGCACAACCTGCGGAACTCGAGTCGGTCCTCGGGTTCCAGCTCCGATTCGACTCCGGGCCACCTCATATCGATCAACGCAGTTAAGGCCGCCCGCACTGAATCGTTCAACGGCGCAAAGACGCTTCCAGACAGAGCAAGCGCGGCAGGCGCTTGCACACCCGCCTTTCGGAACCAACCCAAACCGCGGGGCAAGTGCATGCCCTCCGCCATCATCGCGTTGAACGGAGCGAGACCTGCAGACGTCGCGCCCAGTCTTGCTTCCAACTGCGGATGACCAGGCAGCAGCCGTTCCGACGACCACGCCAGGATTGCCACTAGTCCCCCAGGTCGAACCACTCTGGCCATCTCTCGAATCAAGACTTCTGAGTTGGACGTGCCATACCCAACGCAATCTACACTCCACGCAGAATCGAATGAGCTGTCTTCGAACGGCAAAGCGTTTGCGTTCCCTTGCCTGAAACTCACGCGGTCGGCGAGGCCGACGTCTTGCGCCCTGGCTCGCGCGAAATCGAGGAAATCAGCAGACACATCGAGACCGGTTACTCCGCCGTCGGGCCCGACTGAGTCTGCGAGCAGTAGAGTGAAGGTGCCGATCCCACAGCCCACATCCAGCCCATGGCTCCCCTCGTCAAGTCGTACGGCCTCAATTGCCGCACGGAGGGTCGGCTCCCGCAGTACGGCCGTTACCTCGAGACCACGTGGATACTCATTGGTGTGGCCCGTCAACGGTTCACCTATCCCTGCTCAACCAGCCATTCCGCGAACGCACGAAACGCCCTGCCACGATGGCTCACAGCGTGTTTCTGGTCCGGGTCGGCCTCACCGAAGCTCATCTCCAAGTCATCGGACCAGAACAGCGGATCGTATCCGAACCCACCGGTCCCACGTGGCTCCTCCAGGATGTAGCCGGTGCAGACACCCTCAAATGTCTTTGGCAACGAGTTTGGCGAGGTCAGATAGGACACAACACACCGGTACCGGGCCTTTCGCCTTTCCCGTGGTGCCCCTGCGAGCCTCCGCAATAGCTCGTCGTTGTTGGCCTTGTCTTGATGCAAAGAAGGCACAGCGAACCGCTTCGACTTTACGCCCGGCGAGCCCCCCAGCGAAAACACTTCGATACCCGAGTCATCCGCCGCGGTCGGCATGCGAGATTTTTGCGCGAAGTATTCCGCCTTTCGAATTGCGTTCCCCTCAAAGGTCCCGGCGTCTTCGAGCTTGTCCTCGACAGACGTCTCGAGAATGCCTGCTTCATCTGGAAAGACACACCGGTAGGGAATGTCGGCGAGAATGGCTTTGATCTCAGGCTGCTTGCCAAGGCTTCTCGTGGCAATCAACAGTGGCGGCTTCACCATCCCAGAACTCTCCGTTGCTCTAAGAAAAGTTGTTGCGCGCCGGCGACCGCCAAGTCGAGCGCGCTGTCGAATCGCGCTCGACTGAACGGACGCCCTTCGGCGGTTCCCTGCACCTCCACCAACAGATCCGGCTCAGCCACAACAATGTTGGCATCAACTTGTGCAGCACTGTCCTCTGCGTACTCGAGATCGAGCCGCACCTCATCGTCAACAATCCCCACAGAGATTGCCGATACTAACGACAAGAACGGGTTTTCGACCCCATGCTCCTGGGCCATCCACGCACATGCGTCGGCAGCCGCAACGGCGCTGCCAGTTACAGCGGCGGTACGGGTTCCGCCATCAGCCTGCAGCACATCGCAGTCAATGTGCAGGGTGCGTTCTCCAAACTGGAAATCTTTGAGCGCCGCACGAAGGCTGCGACCGATGAGGCGTTGGATTTCCGCGGTTCTACCTCCTGGGCCGCGCCGTTCTCTCGGCGTCCGTTCGGTCGTGGCACGAGGAAGCATCGCGTATTCTGCCGTCATCCATCCTAGACCGCTGCCGCGGCGCCACCTGGGAACTCCTTCCTCTACGCTCACCGTGCAGAGTACGACAGTGTTTCCCATTCGAGCTAAGCAGGAACCTTCCGCGTATGGGTTCACTCCCCGTTCGAGTGACACCGGCCTCAACTCGTCCGCACCTCTGCCGTTGATACGCGCCATAAAAGCAGCTCCTACATCGATGATTTGGAAAGAACACCACAGCTGGAACAGGGACGCTCCGTTAGAAGGCTAGACAGGGCTCCTGACTTCAATATCGAGTGTGTCGATCCGAGTGATGAACGGCAGGACATAAGTCATTTCGATCTCGGTACTGATAATTATCTCCCTGGGTCGAAGGGTGCGTCTAATCTCTAGATTCGAGCGGACTGCGGGAGGTAGGCCGAGGTTTTCGATCTTGCGGTTCAGACGGCGCCTAATGGCTGCGTTGTCAATGCTCGGTGCGAACCCTGCCTGCGCCTTCATCTCCTCTCTTAGTTGCCAAGTCTTGAACAACATGCTGCCCGGCTCCAACCCGTAATACCCCACCGTGGCCAAGACCAGTACAGTAAAGAGGCATCCGAGTCGCCTTTTACCACGTTGGTGCTTCATGCCCATTAGAAGTCAACTACCATTGTGACTGAGCACCATCCACGATGTCGGTCACGAGTTTCTCCCATGCCAACTCTCGCCCGTTTTCTTGCTCGGGCGGTCGATACTCGCCATCCACCTGAATGTTGGCACGTTCCCACAGCACCCTATCTTCTCGTTGATCGTAAATCTCTACGCTTAGCGATATTTGTACGCGCCTGCGGGTGACATTCACGTTGCCGGCCTGTCCACCCTGAAATGAAAGCGGGATGTCCGCCGTGTATCGAAGAATCGCACCACGAACCACGGCGTCCGCAGTTGCCTCCGCTGCTGCGCGAAGTCCGAGGCGTTGCTCCATGGCCTCACGAATTGCCTCTGACGCTTCTTGGGTCAACGTGGGTTCTGGAGTCTGGTTGTCGAACGGTAGGATTGCGACTGTGCGGATATGGCCAGGCAGCCCGCCCCCCGCGAATCCATACAGGCAGCCGCCGGCCGCGAGGCTCACGCCAAGCAACAATAACGCGCTACGGACGTTTCCAAACATTTTCTGACAGCGCCACGCTCGTGTCAATGCTCGCTACGTCGAGGATTAAGACTGAGGCAGTCTCCGGGAACGTCAACGTCGCCTTCGTTGGTAGGTGCGTCTGTTCATCAAAGTTGACTTCGACGTGTCCGAGTACCGCGTCCAGTTGGCGCATCACCGCCAAAAATCTCAGATGCGGTGTGCGGGCCACGTAATACTCCAAAGTGTCACGGCCCACGCCATAGCGCCAGCGGCGACCGTCTTCAGCTTCGGAGCCAAAGATCCTGGTCCCGGAAGGTGGATCCCGTGGCAGGCCAAGAGCCGCCCAGAACAATGGTACTATCTGAAAGAGTCTCTCCACCTCCCCTTCGGGTACAGCCCAAATCAGGTCCCTGTCGACCAAGAACGCCGCTCCTGACCTGCCGAACGGTCCGCGATAGTCGAACCTGAGCGAATCGGGCGGCTCGACACGAAGCGCAGCCTGCCCACGCACTGCACCGCGCTGAGTCTGGAACGTCCACCGCAGGTCATACCTCGTAGCGGAAGGTGGTGCGAGTTCCGCGACCCATTCTCTCACAGTCTCCATGTCAACGCGTGCCAATGTTTCCGGACTGACAACGATTGGCTGCGGTCTGCACCCGCCGAGGGCAACTAGAGCAACCAGTAATCCAATAGACCACGCGGCTCGATACTCAGCTGGCAACTTTCTCATTTATCCTTCACACGCGACATCCTACAAATCCTTCCGGATGCGTCAGCGCCTCCTGATGGTTCGTATTTGATCGCCTCGAGTAATTCTGTCAACCACTTCCATGCCTTGGTCTACCTGACCAATCACAGAATAGGTCCCGTTGAGGTGAGGCTGAGCGCTGTGCGTAATGAAGAACTGGCTGCCCCCCGTATCGGGACCCGACAACGCCATGCCTACGGTGCCACGTCCATAGCGCCTACGACTGTTTTCGTCCCTCAACGAAAAACCCGGTCCTCCCGCTCCGTCACCCCGTGGGTCCCCATCCTGAATTACGAAATTGGGTACCACTCGGTGCCAATTTCCGCCATCATAGTAATTCCTATCGGCCAATTGCAGCAGAGCGTCAACCGTTACCGGCGCCTCAGCCGCATACAGGGTCAAAAATATGTCACCGTGTTCGGTCTCGATGATCAGCTCGGGAAGTCCACCGTCCTGCTCGGCTGGGAGCACGAGACGCCGAGCGATGTCGCGATAGTCCTCGGGATTGCGACCAGTCTCGATGGGCGCAACCGCACCCCATTGAGCAGCTGCGGTAGGTAACACGTCGTGCGCAACATGCCTAACGAGATAGTCGTCGCACGTTGGAAAGCGCTGCAGAAACCGCTCTTCTATCGAGACCCGCTCGACGTCTCCACGTTGCGCGACTACGCCGAGTGCTCTGACGATGGCGACCCGAGCAGCACTGACATCATCACGCAGACTCCTGTCATACGCTTCGGTCAACAATTCGACGTCCACGCTGCTGGGAGCGTCCTGCAAACGACGCGCTGCAGCCGCTCTGACGATTGGGTCTGCGCGCAATATCAGCTCGCGGGCCAAAATGCCAGCGGCTGTCGAATCAACCAATGAGAGGGAGTTGAGTGCCCGGCCAGCGATCCGATCGTCCGAATCGCGTGCAAGGCCAAGCAGCCAGGAGCGCGCCGTGTCTCCGCCGACGATTCCAAGAGCCTCAACGCCGGCTAGCTGAATCATCCAATCGTCGCTAATTATCCACCCGGCGCAACGCACCAACGCCGTGTCGCGAGCTATTCGAGCCAGGCCCAGCAGGGACTCCCTGCGTTCAGCGAATGTCCCACGGCTGAGATTGTCGATCAATAGACGCGTTGCCTCATCGCCGCCCAATTCACCCAGGGCCGTTAGCGCTTGGACGCGACCGTTCGGATCGCTATCAGAAAGGCCATTGGCGGCCGTCGCTACATGGGCTGGGTCTCCGTAGGAGCCAAGCGTACGCAGTGCGTTGATTCGTACGTGGGAATCCCGATCTTCAACGAGCGTGACGATACGGCCTGCAGTGCCTCTGCGATCGAGGCCCGCTGAATCGGCATACTCGGCAGTCAGTGCCCTTACCGCAACGGCCCTGACATATCGATTGTCGTCGTCGAGACCGCGTATGAATGCGTTTGCCCCTGCGGGCGCTCGCAAGCGCATCAGTGAATAGAGCGATGCTAGTCGCGCCGACAGATCGGGCGACTCGGCATACTGCGCTAGTCTGTCTATAGGTGCATGATCCTCCAGCCGCCATGCTTCCACGAGAGCCCTGATTACAGTCGGCGGCAGTTCATCCCCGGCAACCGCGCGTCCGACCCAACGCACGAGCAACTCTTCGAAGAAAACCGAGGCATCTATGCTGTTGATTCGAGCGATCGAAGTCACCGCTTCCCGGTGCATCGGGCCTTGCTCGCCCGGAGCAGTAGCCAACACCAACTCCCGGAGCGCCGCAGCCCCAGCTCGATCTCCCAACAGTCCGAGCGCAAACGCAGCGTCCTCCCGAACAACTGTCGCTTGATCCTCGAGAAGTTCCAGGAGAAGACGAGTGCCCGCGGAATCACCTATGCGCCCTACGGCCAGTGCAGCCCGACGCCGCACCATAGGCTCGGGATGGAGTGCCGCTGCTGCCAAGACGGCCTCATCGAACACACGAGCATCTTCGACCGCCAGGACGCCGGCAATAGCATCCACGATCGCCTGATCCTGTGCGACGGCAAACGCTGGGTTCGCCAGGATCGCTTGAGCGCTACAAGCGCACAGGATCGGGAACCACAACGAGTGCCTGCCGAACAGACTCAGGAATCGTCGTGCGCTCATGGTCGGAACCTAGTGCCATCAATGAAGTCTGAGCTGTGGCCAGTAGGCGGCCGTCAGCACCTCGCTCAACTGCATATCCGAAGATCACTCGTCTGCTGGAGACATCATGTACCCAACAACGCACCGTCAAAAGATCATCGTAGCGTGCAGCAGCTCTGAAACGGAGCCTAGCTTCGACAACCGGAAGAAGTAGGCCTTGTTCTTCGAGTTCCCGATATGATACACCCAGGGCTCGCATATGGTCGGTTCTAGCCTGTTCACACCACACGAGGTAGTTGGAGTGGTGTGCATATCCCATCTGGTCGGTCTCTGCATAGCGCACGCGGAGCTCCGTGGCGCTCACACCGTCTTGGCTCATGGATTGCCTCGCCAAATACCGAGGGCCTTCGCACGATCCTTGGCGGCGGGGGTGAACAGGTACTCACTACAAAGTTGAAGTGTGTGCCCCGAAGCTGCCAGGCGGCTCACGTCTCTCTCGGTTACGAGCTGTCGGCCAACCTTCTGAGGTTCTGCTTGCTCCGGCCCTGCGACGCACCGCCCGGCGAAAATAACCGCGGCACCACTCGTAACTCCGAATGCGTGAGCTTCGTCGGTGTCGATGTGGAGTTCAGTCGCATGTCGCTCCCCAGTACGAACCGGCACCTGCGACAACGTACAGCGACGGTCCCCATCACCCACAATGAGGTCGACTCTATCACCGTCAGCCAGCCCAAGGCGTGCAGAACAGTTTGGGCCTAGGTGTAAGTGACGGGCAGTTACTATGGCCCCTTCTTTCAAGTCGAGGCTTCCCGCAGGGCCCTCGAGCCTGATACTTGCGCTGCCTTTCAGGTCTCCAGAGTGACGGACAGGTGCATCGAGCCCCAAGTCTCTGTAGTCGCTTGCAGCGAGTTCGATCTGAGTGTGCGAGCGCGCCGGCCCGACGATTCGCACCTCGTCGATCGCTCCCGCGGGTCCCACCACACGAACTTGCTGTTCAGCGGCGAACTGCCCTGGCTGCGAGATCTCTCGCAGAGAGGTGAGCTCCTGGTCCGGCCCAAACAAACTCAGGAAATCCTCAGCAGATACGTGCAAGTGGCGCGCAGAAACCGCTACCCTTACATCAACCGGTTTTACCGCAACTGCTTCGGCCGCGCCACTGCCGCCAGGTAGCGGAGATGGCGCAGTACCTGCCGCCGCACCGCGAGCCGCCGCTGTGAGAAGATCGTAAGCCGGCCGATGCTGCCCCGAAGGAGTCCTGCGACCGACTACTGGTGCAACATCGTCCAACGCTTGCGCTGCACCCGCCCAAGCCGGCAGAGAATCGGGATTGGGTCGACCGGGTGGGTCGGGCCTGACCGTTTCCGGCAACCACCCTCTATCTGCGAGGAGCTTGGCGATTCTATCAGCCAGCAGTTTGATCTCTTCGGGGGTCATTTTCCCCTCCGGGTCCTGCGTTCAGCGAGAAAACGCTCGACTGTTTGGCGGATTTCCTCTTCGAAGGCGGACGGTTCCTCACCACCCACATCCCCATTCGCGGACGGACGGACGGGCGGACGGGCGGTACCCCCGTCATCCCCTCCCGCTTCTCCCACCTCTCCCGCTCCTCCAGCCACCCCCCTCCCATAGGCCAACCGCTTCACATTCAGAAGATGCATCGGCGTGATGTTGTCGCTCGTCGAGGAGCCGCCCCAGGTTCCTGGTCCGAGGGTAAGAGCAGGCGGAAGCCCCGTTGTGGCACCGATAGCACCCAGGGCTGCCGGAGTGTTGACGAGGATGCGGAACGCCGGCTTCTCTACGAAAAATCGGTCAATGATCTCTTCGTTGTTGCTGTGAATTGCGAGCGTGTGTCCGATGCCTCCGTACTCGAGCAGCTCGATGCTCCGTTCGCAACATGCCTCCCACCCGTCCTCGACATAGAAGGCCAGCACGGGCGATAACTTCTCTCTAGAGAAAAACTCCTCCGGTCCAACCGCACTACACTCGACCACGAGGGCGCGCGTATTCTCAGGCACCTTCAGACCCGCCCGGAGCGCGATCTCGGCCGCCGGTCTCCCAATCACGGCGCCCGCGATCCCGCCGCTGCGCGCATCCTTCATAGCTATCTCGAGCCGATCCCTATCAGCTCCGTTGACGAACAGAGCTCCCTGCGCGGCTAATTCGGCTCGCACTTCACTTTCGACTGGCTCGTCGCAAATCAGAGAGTTCTCGGCCGCACAGATCAGTCCGTGATCGAAGTCTTTCCCTAGAACGATGTCTGCCACAGCTTGCGCGATATCGGCGGATCGCTCCACGATGGCGGGCGCGTTACCGGGCCCCACTCCAAATGCAGGTTTCCCAGAGCTGTACGCCGCACGAACCATCGGGCCCCCACCTGTAGCCAAAATCACAGCGGTAAGACGGTGACGCATTAGTTCGCCGGTCCCCTCGAGCGTGGGTGTGCCCATGGTCTGCACAACGTCGGCTGGAGCGCCCGCGGCGCGAGCCGCTCCGGCGAGAATCTCCACAGTCTCTTGAACGCAACCCGCGGCTCTCGGATGCGGTGAAAACACCACGGCGTTTCGTGCTTTGACGGCTATGAGTGCCTTGTATATCGCTGTCGATGTAGGATTCGTGGTTGGCAGCAACGCTGCGACCACACCCATCGGTACCGCGAGCTCCCGAACGCGGCGTTCGGCGTCGTCCCGAATCACGCCGCACGTTTTCATGGGGAGGATGTAGTGACGCACGTCGACGGCGCTGAACAAGTTTTTCGTCACCTTGTCTTCGTAACGCCCCATGCCGGTTTCATCGACGGCCGACCTCGCCAGACCGGAAGCTGCCCGCTCCGCAGCTTCACCCATTGCCGTCACGAACCGGTCTACGTCCTCCTGGTTCATGAGCGCAAGCTCTTCGGCGGCAGCGTGCGCGCGTTCGACCCTGTCTCGAGCTTCTTGGATTGATTTCAGATCGTCATCCATGACGGTCACAACTCGGCCGAGGAGCCGCTAGAGTAGGCCCAAACTGCGGAATCCATCCAGGATTTCGTCCCGGCTGGCTCGGGCCAGCGATCGGCCCTGAATCGGGAAGTCGTTCACTTTGCGGGCAGAGCGGCGAAGTTCCACCACCTTCATCGACATCAGTCTGCTCGTGTCATCGGCGAACGCGTGAGTTGGTGCCGTCGGCTGCACCCCCACGGGAGCCCCGCCGTCCCCGGCGAACAGGTCGAGGTCCTCGTGAGGGCGAGCAATAACATGTACAGAGACCAGCTCTCCAACCCGCTCAGCGGCCGCAGCTCCGGCATCGACCGCAGCCTTAACGGCTGCGACATCGCCCTGGAAACAGACGGTTACGAGGGCTGCCTCGGCGTACTCAGCGGGGGCGAGTTCGACCGGGGCCGCTTTGACCCCAGCGTCACCAGCCTCAATGGCGCCGATCAGGCCGCGCGTCTCGATCAAGCCGAGAGCCCGGCCGGACCACTTCACGACCTAGTCCCCTGCGGAGCGCTGAAGGAGGATCTTCTCGAGTTCCTGGTGCGGACGCGGGATGACGTGGACCGAAACCAACTCACCTACCCGTTCCGCCGCAGCAGCACCGGCGTCCGTTGCTGCCTTAACGGCCCCTACATCACCTCTCACCATGACGGTCACGTAGCCGCCGCCCACTTTCTCCTTACCGATGAGACTGACCGGCGCAGCCTTGACCATGGCATCCGCCGCCTCGATGGTGCCCACGAGACCTTTGGTCTCAATGAGACCCAATGCGTTTTCCGACGACATCTATTCATTCCCTCCAGTGGGAGCACAATGGGAGCACGGGGTGGGTCAGCGGGAGCAAGATAAGGTGCTCCCGAGCCAAAAGTCAAACACCACAAGAGGTTGCGAGCACGCGAGGGGGTCCGGTATACTCCGCCGTGGCCAGTTCAGCGACGGCGATAGTTGTCTCAGATGCGCATCTGAGCGGGGGCTCCGATGATACGACTACGGCGTTTCATCGGTTCCTAGAGACATTGCCCGACAACTGCGACCATCTGCTCATCAACGGAGACCTGTTCGAGTTTTGGTTCACGTACCGGTCGGTTATTCCAAGAGCGGTCTTTGCCACCTTGGCAGCCCTGGTACGCGTCAGACAAGCTGGCGTTCACCTGACAGTCACGGGCGGAAACCATGATAGCTGGGGAGCTAGTTTCTGGGAGCGCGAGCTTGACGCAGAGTACTTTGGCGAGCCCGCACAGCTGAGCCTGGCCGGATGGTCTGCCTGGGTCGCCCACGGCCACGGGTTGGTTGAACTCGACAAAACGGGACGTATGATGCACCGCATAACCGGTCACCCGCTCACGGCGCGCACATTCCGGTTGATCCACCCGGATCTGGCTTTCTGGATGGTGCGGCGGCTGTCCCAGTACCTGGCAAGCCGGCGACGCGACGAGTACCTGGTGTCGCGGGCCACAGCCGCACAGACCGAATTCGCCAGAGATTTCCTCGAAGATCGGAAGACCGTGGACCTCGTCGTCTTGGGCCACACCCACCGCCCCGCCCTTGAGTCATTCGAAGAGAACCGCTGGTACCTGAACCCTGGCGCCTGGGCGGAGGGGTACCGGTATGCCGTCATTTCCTCGGCGGGCCCGGAACTTCGGCACTTCTCTTTCTAGACAGGCTTCTCCCACCCAAACGGATATTCACACCGAACCCGAGCGCACCACCCGGTAACTCACGCGCCGCTAAGTCTGCCGGAAAATCCCAGAGATGGGCCGACACGAACGCTTCGGCGCCGGCCACCAGGTGGTTGAAGATGAGCAACACGAACCAGTCTTCGATCTCGGCCCGCTTATTATCTAGTGAGTCGGGCACGACTCCGATCTTTTCCTGATAGTGTAGCTGACGCACGGATTTCACCGTCATCGTCAGCGCAATTCCCTCCCAGAAGACAAAAAACGCTCCGGTTCCTCTGCGCCCTAGAACTGCCTGTCCCCATCCTGGAAGCAGCATGGACATACCAAACGCGCCAAACGGCGAAACCGGCGGCTTGAACCGAAACGGTGGTACGGGAATGGTGTCTGATGGATCTGGACGTTGCTGCTGCTGTGGCGGCCGCTGGACCACCTGAGCGTTCAAGGTTGCCGGGACGACGAGCATCGCAATCAGGGCGAGCAGAATCAGACGGCACATAAGACTGGAAGCTTACCGGGCAGTATCTCAACTACAAGGGTGTCTGTCTTGGCCGAGCGAAGCTCACCATCGAGGTGCACGATCGGCGGCCCGGCAAACGATTGGACTTCGACGCGCGGAGTCTGAAAGATCTCCACCGGTGGCAGCCCAACGTGTGTTCCGCGAATCACTCTCGGTACATAGCGCAGGAACGTCAGCGTACCGATCTCCCGAATCAAACAGACGTCCAGTTGCCCATCGCAAGGATCGGCATCGGGACTGACTTTGAACCCTCCTCCAGTCGTCTTGCCGAGCGTTGCCTCAACCATCAAGATCTGGCCGCGTTCAGAATACGCCGTCGAGCGAACGGCCAGTTCGGGGGCCTTGTACGTAAAAAAGGTCTGATAGACTGCGACTACGTAGGAGGTGAACCCGCCGAGCCTCTTATACTTCACGAGATTCGTCGCTGCTGCGGCAGCAAATCCCAACCCCACGCTGTTGATGAAGTACTCATCGAGAGCGCGCCCCACATCGAACAAGCGGATTTCCCCGTCCAGAATTCTGCGTAGGTTCTGACCAGGTGCCTTTCTCTTGTTGAGCCCCACTGTCTGGGCAAGGTCGTTTCCAGTCCCCACTGGAACGTGCGCGAGAACGGTCTCCGTCTCGCCCTCGCTGAGCAGCCCGTTTACGGCACCGTGTACCGTCCCATCCCCTCCCACCGCAATGATAACTGGCCAACCATTCCGGCACGCTTCGGCTGCAATTTCGACTTCGTGACCGCTCTCCCGAGTCTCGCGTTGTTCGACAACCCAGCCCAAGTCTTTCGCCAGACTCGGTATCAGACTTGCCATTTTCCGGGCGCGCCCGTGGCCTGCCTCAGGATTGAGGAGAATCAGGGCACGTTTCTCACCGGAATACGGGTGATTCGCCATAGATGACCGGCCCGAAGCGGAACTCATGAGCTCCCTGGCTTCATTTCGGTTTTCCAACTAACAAAGTCTCAGACCGGACTTGATTGGCGGGAGCGTGTGGGAATCGAACCCACCAGAGCCGCCGAAGGCGTCTCCCAACGGTTTTGAAGACCGCACGGGCCACCAGACCCGATCCGCCCCCGTAAGTCCGAATCAACCCTTGGTCGCAACAGCGTCGATCTCGACGCTCACGTTCATCGGTAAACCCGCTGCCTGCACGGTTACGCGAGCCGGCTTGTGGTCGCCGAAGTGCTTTGCATAGACCGCGTTCATCGCGGGAAAGTCAGCCATGTCGGCGAGGTAGACAGTCGTTTTCACTACCTTGCTCAGGCTCGAACCGCCTGCCTCCAACACTGCTCTGAGGTTCGCAAACACTTGATCAGTTTGTGCGGCTACATCTCCACTAACCAACTCCATCGTGGCGGGATCGAGCGCAATTTGACCCGCGGTGAAAACGAAATCGCCGACGACCATGGCTTGACTGTAGGGACCTATCGCCTGAGGTGCGTCGGATGTTGAAACGATGTCCATTTGGTTCTGCTCCTTGGAAAGTCCGATTCTGCGACTCTTAACTGCCGCCACCGTTGCTGTTGAAGAAAGGCGCTAGGAAAGCATCCGCGTTCCTCTGCGTTTTTCCGCGGCCCATCATGGTCACAAACAAACTAACTGACCTCAACCTGATCGCGCCTCCGGATCCACACTCTCCCCAAAACAACGGATGGCGTTCTCCGTTGTCTCACGCGCTATCTGTTCAAAACTCACACCCCTTATTGCCGCTATTCTCTCGGCCACGTGAACCACGTATGACGGTTCGTTTCTCTTACCGCGATGTGGGGCTGGGGCAAGATAAGGGGAATCGGTTTCCACCAAAATCCGGTTCGCGGGCACGTTTCGAACAGCTTCAATGTCGTTCCAGGAATTGAACGTCACCATTCCGCTGAACGAGACGTAGTCATCACGTTCCAGCGCGATCGCGAGAAGATCCGGTCCGCCACAAAACGAGTGTAACACGAGAGTGGCTTCTGTGTCTCGAATGATGGCGATCAAGTCATCGTCCGCATTGCGTGAGTGGACGACGGCGGGTAGTTCGACGCGGGCCGCGAGCTCGAGGTGCTCAGCGAAAACCGATCGTTGAACGTCTCTGGGTGAAAAGTCGTAGTGATAATCGAGGCCGGTCTCTCCGACAGCTACCACAACCGGATCGGCGAGTGACCGCTCGACGAATTCGGATATCTCTGGGTTCCAGGAAGATGCCTGATGGGGGTGAACACCTGCCGTTGCGGACAAGCCGTACGTTTCCGCCAAATGGATTGCCTGTTGCGTTGTTGGCCCGGAGTCGGCAATCACAATGGAATGGCCCACCCCCATAGCCACTGAGCGCTCCACCACGACCGAACGGTCGGAGTCGAAGCGCGCGTCGCCTAGATGGCAGTGTGTATCAACCAGCACAGCGGTGCCGGGACAAGACGTCAGGTCACAACCGTGGCGCCAGCTTGGGAGATCGTCTTCGCACCACGCACGTCCTCACCTGGCCAGCGTCTTTCGATAGCGAGCAAGATCGGGGACGCAATGAATATCGACGAGAACGTACCTGTGAGCACACCGAACGTCATGACTATGGCAAACCCGCTGATCACCCTTCCTGCGAGGAATAGCAGAGCCAATGTCGCAACCAGCGTCGTTCCGGACGTGAGCACCGTTCGCGGCAGCGTTTCGTTGATGCTTCTATTGAGAATCTCGTAAATGCTCTTGCGTCTGTATTTCTTGAGATTCTCTCGCACCCGATCAAATGTCACGATCGTGTCGTTCAACGAATATCCAATGATGGTGAGCAGGCCTGCCACGACGACGAGTGACACCTCGAGGTTGAGCAAAGAAATGAACGCCAGCGTCGTGAAAATGTCGTGTACCGTCGCCGTGACTGCGGCGAGGCTGAAACGCCATTCATACCTGAACCAGATCACGAGGAAGATTGCACCGAACGCCAGGAGCAGCGCCTGCTGCACTCGTGCTCGGAGCTCGCTACCGACTTTCGGACCGATCGCCTCAGTGCGCTGGATTTCATAGGCGTCTGCGCCAAAACTCGCCGTGAGCACACTGTCGAGCACCACGCCTGTACGTTGCGTTGTCTCCTCCGTTACTTCCTCGTCGGGATCGAGCCGCGCGCGGACGACAAACTCATCTGGTGCTCCGAAAGTCTGGATCTCCGCGCCGCTCAGCTCGGTCGGCGCCAGCACAGCCCGAATATCGGCGGTTTCTATGCCTTCACTGGCCGTCAACTCAATCAGAGTTCCGCCTGTGAACTCGATGCTTGTATTGAGTGCACGGCCCGAGGTGACTTGCCGGAACCCGAGAAGCAGTAATCCAGGAATCATGAACACGACGGCCGCAATGGCGGCCGTGCGCCAAACGGCCAGTACGTCGTAATGGGCGTCGTCAAAAAGCCGAAACATCAGATAGATAGCTCCTGTGTGACCGTGCGGCGTTGGAGCCAGATCAAGAAGAAGGTTCGCGTTACGAACACCGCAGTGATGAGCGACGCAACGATGCCAATGATGAGAGTGACGGCAAATCCCTTGACGGGACCGGTGCCGAATTGGAACAGGAATGCAGCCGTGATCACCGTCGTGACGTTGGCATCGATGATGGCTGGCATCGCGTGCTGAAAGCCTGCATCGACAGCGGACCGTGGTGTCTTGTCGAGTCGTAGCTCCTCGCGTATTCGCTCGAAGATCAGCACATTAGCATCTACCGCAAGTCCTAGCGATAAGACAAACCCCGCTAGGCCAGGCAATGTCAATGTTGCACCGAAGCTGGCGAGGCCACCAAGCGTGAACAACACGTAGAAGAGCAGAGCGGCGATGGCCAAGATCCCGGCCCGTCTGTAATACACCGCCATTATGACCAGGACCAGTACCGCAGCAACTACCGCGGCGCGACTTCCCTGGCTGATCGAGTCGCGGCCAAGGCTGGGTCCTACGGACCGTTCCTCGACAATCGAAAGCCTCGCAGGTAACGCACCAGCCCTGAGCACGAGCGCAAGGTCCTGCGCCTCCTGGAGCCCAACACTCCCCAGCTCGATTTGACCGCTGCGCCCGATGCGCGAGCGAATGATCGGCGGCTGTCTATGCACTCGCCCGTCGAGGATGATCGCCATGTAGTCTTCGACATGCTCAGCCGACTCCCGCCCGAAGATGCGGCCACCTCTGCGGGTGAGCTCGAAGCGGACAATGGCGCTTCTGGTTCCCGGATCGATCGTTGCGGCCGCATCGGTCAAATACTCACCGGTAATGACCGCACGATCTTCGACCGCGTATAGCGGACGATATGGTCGCCCCCCCATCGAGGTCGGTTCCAGCCCCCAAAATAGATCTAGGCCTCTGGGAATCGCTCGTTCGGTAACCTCCAACCGGAGGATCGAATCGACCTGGAGATAACGCTCCTCCTCAACCAGAAACTCCCCGGGCAAGCTCCCCCCAAACAGGTACGAACTGAGTGGTCCCGGTCCGTCCAGCACGTCCGTTGACGCAGAATCGGCGCCAGTGAGAGCTGAGTCTGCCTCGGTGGTTTGAGAATCCGTGCCGAGTAGTTGTTCGATCGCGCTCGGTACCGCAGCCTCGGCACCAGGCGCAGCCCTCACTCCCGCCTGGCGCAGCGCACCGTCAATTGCCGGCAGTGCATCCCTGAACCGTTCATCCATGTCGGTGATGCGCCACTCCAAGAAGGCCGAACGTTGAACGATCTGCTTTGCACGGCCGGGGTCGTCGATGCCGGCGAGTTGTACGACAATGCGATCGGTGCCGACCTTTTGGATATCAGGCTCAGTCACCCCAAACTCGTCGATGCGTGTTCTAATGACCGTGAGAGCGCGCTCTATAGCGTCCTCGCGGTCCTGAACGCGCCCCTGGCTTTCGTCGATCTCTAGAGCGAGGTAGATCCCGCCCTGAAGATCGAGCCCTCGCTTGATGGGAACGCGGCGAACCACTGTGTCCTTCATGGTCCCGTCTGCCGCGCGTACCCGCTGCGTGACGTTTCTCGGAACGAGAAAGAAGATGGCGAGGGCGACGAGCCCCGCAATCATGATTAGGCGATTTCGTATGCTTGAGAACATGGCAATATCTAGAGTTGCAAAGACTTAATGGTTACCGAACCCGTTCGGGCCTGTCAACGCGCGCCGTGCTGCAACATAATCCTTCTCCAACTGCTTGATCAGCTCGTCAGGCGAATTGAAGCTGGTCACGTCTCTGAGTCGTTCCACCCAACTCACTTTCACTTCCTGTCCGTACAGTTCCTCGTGCGCATCCAAAAGATGGACTTCCAGCGACCGTTCAGCTTCACCAAAGGTCGGCCGCGGCCCCTGGTGCATCATCCCTGCCGAGGCTCCGCCGGACCATTCAACGAATACCGCGTAGACTCCGTTCGGCGGCAGGAGCTTTTTCGGAGACTCGACCTTGAGGTTGATGGTCCTATACCCCAGGTGCCGACCCCTTCCCATGCCCGGAATTACGAGCGCGACCATAGAATAGTGGCGTCCAAGTAGGTGTCTGGCCGACTCCAGATCGCCGCCCGCTACTTCACGCCGCACTCGAGTCGATGATACTGGCCGAGAATCGTAGTCGACCTCCTCGACGACGTCGACGGCGAATCCCATCTGCCTGCCTAACACCCGCAGCAGCTCTACGTTGCCGGCTCTTCCCTTGCCGAATCCGTGGTCATAGCCGATTACAAGTTCTTTGACATTGAACCTGTCGACGAGCCTTCTTACAAATTCCTCCGGCGAATACTTCGACAGTGCTCGATCGAACTCGATAAATGCGACAGCGTCCAGCTCGCTCTGCGCGAGTATCTCGTGACGTTCGGCCCCAACGGTCAGCCGGGGTGGCGCAGCCTGAGGGTTTACGATCTCCAGCGGGTGGGGTTCAAATGTCACGAGCACACTACGGCGACCGGCCACCCGAGCGCGTTCCGCGATCTCTTCGAGCACGCGCTGGTGACCAAGGTGCACACCATCAAAGGTTCCCACCGTAATCACCGTACCGTTGGTTCCCGCACCTGGCGGCATGCCCAGCCCTACCCTTCCAGTACCACTTTGGGTTTGAACATGTCGTCACGTCGCTCTGCGATAGCAATCAGCTGCTCTCCAACTACCAATGCCACAACACCTGCGTCTTCGTCCACGGCCGGAATCGGCTGCCCATGCACAATTTTGCTCCTCACGTCCTCACTCTCTACTGACACTCGTGGCAAAAAAGAAACTGCCTCTACCGGAGGACCGATCAAAGCAGAGCTCTTTTCGATATCAGACAGCGCCTGTGCTCGGTCTACGTCGAAGTTCCCTACTGATGTTCGCCTGAGCGATTTCAAAGAAGCACCACATCCCAACGTTTTTCCAAGATCTCGCGCAAGCGCTCGAACGTAGGTGCCACTACTTACATCGCAGGAAAACTGAAGCTCCGCGCCCACCAATCCAGTCAACGAAAAGTCGAACACTTCGATTTCCCTGGGAGGTAGGTCTACTTCCTCACCTCTTCTTGCCAATCGGTACGCTCTCTGACCACCAACCTTCTTGGCTGAGTACTTTGGAGGCCTCTGAAGGTGGCACCCCAAGAACCTGGCCATATCGCTATCGATCCTTTCGCGCCCGAGACTCTGCCAGCCGTTGTCCTCGGCAATCACGTGACCCGTCAGATCGTGGGTGTCAGTTGAGACACCTAATTCGATCGTGCCCTCGTACACCTTCCGCAAACCCACGAGATACTGCGACAGGCGCGTTGCGCGCCCGACCAGCAGGACCAACAGCCCCGTTGCGAACGGATCGAGCGTTCCTGTGTGACCCACGCGCCGTACACCCAGCCGACGACGGACCACATCGACAACATCGTGAGCGGTCGGGCCCGCCGGTTTGTCAACGAGCAGATAACCGTCTTTCAGGGCAAATGCTCTTCGTCTTCGAGTCTTTGAAGGAGCTCGTCAATGTGGGCTGCATGCTGGAGTCCTCGGTCGAGTTCGATATGCAGCTCCGGTGCTTTTCTGATATGGAGTTTCTTGGCGACGTAAGTGCGTAAGAATCCGCTAGCATGCTCCAATCCTTCCATCGCCTTCGCCTTGTCCTCCTCAGTTCCCAGAACGCTGACATAAACCGTTGCGTGGGTCACATCCGCCGACACGGTAACCCGCGTAACGGTTGCGAAACCAACACGTGGATCCTTCAACTCGATAGCGATGGCATCGGCCATTGCATGCCGAATCAGCTCCGACATCCGCTCGCGTCTATGTCTCTCGGTGCGTTTCACAAGAAGCTCGTTGATGAATCGACGATGCGCGCAAACCCGTCCGACGCAACGAGCTTGTCGGCCGAGCTCAGCACGGATTCAGAATGCCGTCGATCGGTTGCGACGACACAGCAGGTTAGTTCCGCCCGCTGCCACAGGTCTTGAAAAGCCGTCTCGGCTACCGAAACATTGAATCGGTTGTGCAAACGATCCTTGAGGCTCTTCAGGATGCGTCGTTTCTCTTTGAGCGACCGGCAACCGTCCAGGTGCAACTCCCAGGTTAGCACGCCAACGATCACTAGTCGCCCTTCGACGCTCCCGTGGGCTCGAGAGTACGGGCGACCTGCTCAACTTGATATGCTTCCAGCACGTCACCAACCTTGACGTCGTTGAAGTTCTCGACACCAATACCGCATTCGAGTCCTTCTTTCACTTCCTTGACGTCGTCCTTGAAGCGTTTGAGGCTCGCCATTTCCCCGTCGTAGACCTCAACGGCATCCCTGACGACGCGAATCCGAAGCCCTCGGCGTACAAGTCCGCTCCGCACGTAACAACCTGCAATGGTGCCGACACCGGAAATCTTGAAGGTCTCGCGGACTTCCACTTCTCCAAACACTGTCTCTTTCTCTTCGGGCGACAGCATTCCCTCCAACGCAGACCTGACATCTTCCACCGCTTCGTAGATCACACGATAGGTGCGAATATCCACTTTTTCCCTCTCGGCGGCAGATCGAGCATTCGCATCGGGTCGCACATGGAAGCCGACAATCACCGCTCCGGCAGCCTTGGCCAGCAACACATCACCCTCCGACACCGCACCAACACCCCTGTGCACCACCTCGACTGCAACCTCATCGGTCGAAAGCTGCGCAAAGGCATCGGCCAGAGCCTCAGCCGGTCCACCCTGGTCTGCTTTGATGATGATGTTAAGGGACTCGGCCTGCCCCGCCTCGATCTGCCTAGACAGATCTTCGAGCGAGACTGCTTTCGAGGTGCGGCGGTGTTCGGCTTCACGATCCAGACGCTGGCGTTTCTGAGCGATCTCGCGAGCGTCGACAGCTTCCTTCACCGTGGAGAACTTGTCTCCCGCTTGTGGTACACCACTGAACCCGAGAATCTGAACCGGTATCGACGGACCAGCCTCCTGCACCCGTTTGCCGTGCTCGCTTATCAGTGCCCGCACCCTGCCGGCGAGATTCCCGCAGATGAAATTGTCGCCGATCTTGAGCGTTCCGTTCTTGACGAGAACGGTAGCAACCGGCCCTTTCCCGGAATCCAGCGAGCCCTCGACAACGATACCCGAGGCGAGGCGATCGGGGTTGGCCTTGATGTCGAGAAGATCGGCCTGCAGCAGTATCTTCTCGAGTAGGTCGTCAACTCCAAGCCCCGTTTTCGCAGAGACGTCGGCGCACATTGTTTCGCCACCGAACTCTTCCAGCAAGACGTCGTGCTTCAACAGATCCTGTCGTACTCTGCCCGGATCAGTGCCCGGCAAATCTACCTTGTTGATCGCAACGACAAGGGGTACACCGGCACTCTTAGCGTGACTGATTGCCTCGACGGTCTGCGGCATTACGCGGTCATCTGCGGCCACCACCAGCACGACTATGTCGGTCACCTGTGCTCCGCGGGCCCGCATCGCCGTGAACGCCTCGTGTCCAGGCGTGTCCAAGAAGGTGATCATTCTGCCGTTCGGCAGTTCCAGATGGTACGCACCGATGTGCTGGGTAATGCCACCGGCTTCACCGCTGATCACGTTGGTCTCACGGATGTAGTCGAGAAGCGAGGTTTTGCCATGGTCAACATGTCCCATGACTGTAACAACGGGTGACCTGGGCTCTAGCGCTTCGTCGGAGTCTTCCACTTCCGTCTCGAGTGCGGCAGCTGGCGCATATTCCTCATCGCGCACCGCGTTGAACCCGAACTCCCCGGCGATGAGATCGATCTGGTCGAAATCCAGCCGCTGATTGACCGTAACCATCAGCCCCAGTTCCTTGAAGCAGAAAGTCACAATCTCGGTGGGTCCAACCTCCAATGTGGTCGCGAGCTCGGAAACCGTGATGAACTCATTGACGCGAATCGTCGTACGATCGCGTTCCTTCTCCTCCGCGATCCTGAGTTCTTCCATCTCACGCATGCCTGCAGCATCAATACGACGCTTGCTCGTCCGTTTGCTCGGAGTCTTCATCGACGCAAGCGTCCGGTTGATGTTCGCCTGCACCGCATCCTTGTCCACCTGACCCCGTTTGCTGCGTTTGCGGCGTTTACGGTCGCGGCGGCGCTCTTCAGCAACTTCGCCAGGCGCGGCTGACGCAACCGGGCGTGGCCCCGCTGCCGCAGCGGCTGGACGGCTCCTCTGAGGCGTAGGTGTCGGAGCCGGCGCACGCGTCACACGTAGCGGAATTACCGGAGCTGCCTTTCCCTCGGCAACAGGTTCGCCTTCTGCGACCTCTTCTAACTCCTCCTCGACCTCCTCTACCGGCTCCTCCGCAACCTCAACTTCTGTTGCCTCGGCCCCTACCTCCTCATCAAAAGCAGCCACCGATTCGGCCTCGACGACCTGCAGTTCCAAATCCTCTTGCTCCTCGGGCTCAACCTCAACTTCAGCTTCGCCGGTAGCATCAGCTACTACGGCATCTTCTGTCTCAACCGTGTCTGGAGCACCTACCTCAGCCGCAGCCGCGTCGGCAGTTTCTTCAGCAACGGCGGCATCAGCTGCCTCCAGCACTTCAATGCCCGCGTCGGCGGCAGCCCTAGCGGCCACCTCGGCAGCGGACCGGCGCCGCCGCCTTGGCCTTTTGGCCGGTTCTGGAACCTCCTCTTCAACCTCGGCCTTCTTGGTGCTGCGGCGTCGCGTCGCTTTTTTCTTCTTGGCCGGAGCGGCAGCTTTTCGCTTCTCGCGTTCCCATCGCGCCCGGACTAGGGCGACCTGGTCCGCTGCCAGTGCCGAAAGGTGGCTGCGCACGTGGATGCCCATGTCGGCGAGGAGCGAGATTAGCTGCCCGCTCTCAATTCCGAATTCGGCTGCAAGATCGTGGATCCGGGTCTTGCCCACTACGCCCTCCTAGCGGCTTTCCGCTCTATCGGCCATACCGATCTCAGAGGCCAGGTTTGCATCGAGCACGCCCAACGTCTGCACCGGTCGCCGGCCGAACCGACGTCCCAACTCATTCGAGTCGGGGCCTTCCAATATTTTCACGCCTTTCGCTCTAGCTAGGCGCCCTACCTTTTCTTCTGTTCTGCGACTAAAATCTTTCGCCAACACCACCAAGTGTATCTTGCCCTTCTTCAAGCCGTCACGCACACCTGCAGTCCCAACTACGACCGATCCGGCCCTCATTCCGAGCCCGACCAACCTCATATCTCGCTCGCTCATTCGCTGGCCGGTGGAGCCTCCTCGGGGTCCACGGTCTCAGCTTCCGATCCTTCCGACGGTTCGGAGTCTTCATCTGCGTCTGTGTCAGAAGTTTCGTCGGCGTCCTCAGTCAACTCCGAGAGGAAAGCGAGCAACACCTCAGCATGTTCCTGCTCAATGCCGTCGATCTTCAACACATCGTCCATCTCTAGGTCGAGAACGTCACGAAGTGTCTTGAAACCCGCGTTCTCGAGGATAGCGACGACTTCAGCGGGGATACCCTTCAACTCGTCCAGCATCACGTCCACCACCAAAGCCTCATCCGCCGAAAGCGGCGTGAACAACGGCCCCTCACCACCTCGTTCCAACCACTCTCTACTCGAATAGAGATCTATCTTCCAGCCGGTGAGTTCCGATGCCAATCGCACATTCTGGCCGTTTCGCCCGATAGCCAAAGAGAGTTGATCTTCGTCGACAACTGCCTGGATCGTGAGCGCTTCCGGATCGGAAAACACTCTCGAAACCCGGGCCGGAGCCAACGCCAGTTTCACGAACCGCTCTGGGTCGGGGGACCAGGGCACAATGTCGATTCGTTCACCACCCAGTTCATTTACTACCGCCTGCACGCGGTTGCCCTTCAAACCAACGCAGGCACCGACTGGATCGACGCCGTCATCTCTACTTACCACCGCGATCTTGGTGCGCCCGCCAACTTCGCGTGCCGCTTCCTTGATTTCCACGATTCCCTGCTGTATCTCCGGAACCTCCAGCTGGAACAGCGCTCTTACAAAAGCGGGATCGCCCCGAGACAAGATCAGCCTGGGTCCCCTGGGCGTCTCTTCGAGGCGTTTCAGCACCGCCCGGATAGTGTCGCCCTGGTGGAATCGCTCGCGCGGGTTCTGCTCACGGTAAGGGATAATCGCTTCGGCTTCACGGAAACGGTTCACCAACACCACGAGCCGACCGCGTTCGATCTGCTGGACTTCACCAGAAACCAGCTCTCCGACCTTCTCGCCGAATTCACCTCTAATTCGGCTGCGCTCTCCCTCGCGGACGCGCTGGATGATTCGCTGTTTAGCTGCTTGCGCCGCATTGCGCCCGAGACTCTCAAATGGAATCTCTTCTTCCAGCACGTCACCCACCTCAAAATCCCGATCCTCGTATCGGGCTTCCTCCAGCGAGATCTGAGACGCAGTGTCTTCTACCTCCTCAACAACGCTCTTCAATAGAGTGACCGTGACGGTACCCTTGAGATCGTCGATTTCAATTTCCTCTCGGACAGTGGGACCGTAACGCCTCGCGAGTGCCGCATGGATCCCATCACGCAGAAGGTCGAGCAGCTCGGACCTGTCGAGCTGCTTCATATTTGCCACCTCCTGGAGTGCCGCCAGAAGTTGCGCGGAACCCGTCATTGGCTCTCCTTGCTTGCGTTTCTCGCCAGAGATCGGTCCAACTTCGACCAATCCACTGCCAGCGTCGCGTCTTTTACTTCTTTCAACGGTATCGCCTGCTCCTCACCCTCGGCACCAAACCGCAATACGACTGTGCCTTCTTCCGGGACGCTCACAATCGTTGCTCGTTCGCGACCACGACCCTGAATGCGAATTCGCACGTCCTGACCTACGTACCGCTCCCAGTGCCTGGGAAAGCGTATCGGCCGCTCTATCCCAGGCGATGAGACCTCGAGAACATATCGATCACCGAGCATTGCCGACTCATCGAACCAGGTTTCCAGCTCCCTACTCACCGTTGCACAGTCGTCGGCGGTCACACCGCTGCCCGGTGCCGATCCTTCTCGATCCACCCGAATCTGGAGCACAGTCCGCCCGCGAGACACCCGTTTTCGGACGTCCACCAGCTCGAAGCCTAGCTCAGCTACTCGCTGGTCAACGGCACTCGTCAGATCGTCCGGAGCGTACTCCATAGTCCTCTTTCGCCCCAATAAAAAAGCGGGCCCACTACGCCCGCGCCTCACAGCCTTGGAAATATAGTCCGCACTTCAAAGCGGTCAACCCAATGGCATACCTAGATATGCGGCCATTCTGCCGGCCTTATCACCATGAGCCCGATATGAATGAAACGGCCCGGAATCGTGTACCGTGCAGAAAGGGCTCACGGTCACACCTTTTATGCCGAGCTGTGCTGCCTGCTCGGCAAGTACCGCTCGAAGATCGAGCGTTTCCGCCCTACCAACACGTTTACCAGTAACCTTCCAAACGACCTCAGGTCCAACTTCATAGCATCGCCCACAAATGCTTATGCCACAATGTATTAGGAGATTCGACCGTGTCGAAATCCCAGCGAACTCGAGTTGCTCAATGCCGGCTGAGAGGATTCCGGCCGCTATCCCACGCCATCCAGCATGCAACAGGCCCACAGCACCGGAGGCCGGGTCCAAGAGATAGACAGGGACACAATCTGCAACCAACACCGTCAGCAACGTGCCACGATCTCTGGTGAGGTGGCCGTCGAATCCTTCGCGGACCACGAGGCCCCGCTCCAGACCCTGGCACCAGCCCACCGATGTCTCGTGAAGTTGGCGCCCGACCACAAACTGCCCAAAGCGCTGCTCGAACGAGTCCTGAAACACCCGCCATTGCCTCAACACGGTGCCGCTCGGCTGCGATCCCCAAAGGCCGAGGTCAAATCCACCGTCAGCCCCAGTTATTCCGGCAACAACGCCGTATTTGACGTGCCAATCCTCGATATCGAGTCGTGGAGGCGAATGTTTGTCTGAACGGCGTTCTGAGGTCAAAGAGGTGGACTCGTTCGTCACTCGTTATCGAGCCGCTCGATCTGCGCGCCTAGTGCACGCAGCCGTTCATCAATGCGCTCGTAACCGCGATCAATCTGCCCGATATTGTGAATCACGCTCTCTCCCTCTGCGGCCAGGGCCGCCAGCAGAATCGCCATCCCGGCACGGATGTCGGGGCTCTCCACGACCCCACCTTTCAGTCGCGAGGGCCCGGATACGACTACACGGTGGGGATCACACAGCACCATCCTGGCACCAAGTCCCACCAGCTTGTCGACAAAAAAGAGCCTCGATTCAAACATCTTTTCGAATATCAACACCATTCCATCACATTGGGTGGCAACAACCACCGCTATGGATGTGAGATCGGCCGGGAACGCGGGCCAAGGCCCATCCTCAATCTTCGGTACATGTCCACCGGAATCTGGCCGAATACGTCGTTCCTGGGATGGAGGCACCACCAGGCTATCGCCGTCCAGGACCGGATGCACCCCTAGCCTGTCGAATGTCAGCAGAATGCTGCGCAGATCGTCGGGCCGTACGCCCTCTATCTTCAACTCTCCATTCGTGATCGCCGCAAGCCCAATGAAGCTGCCGATTTCGACATGGTCGGGTCCAACTTCCACTCGCGCGCCGTGAAGGTTTGGCACGCCCTCCACTATCAAGACGCTATTTCCGATCCCTTCAATATTGGCCCCCATGGCAACCAACGCCCTCGCGAGATCCTGGACGTGTGGTTCGGTGGCAGCATTCCTCAATACGGTGCGCCCTTCCGCCAGGCAAGCGGCCAGAAGCGCGTTCTCGGTGCCGGTGACGCTGGGCTCGTCAAGAAAGAAATCGGCACCATGCAGTCGTTTGGCGTCCAGCTGGAACTGCGCACCTATCGTGACGTCGGCACCAAGAGCCTCGAGAGCCTGGAAATGTGTATCCAGCCTTCGACGCCCGATCACGTCTCCACCTGGCGGAGGCAATACAACGTGCCCAAATCGGGCCAGAAGGGGGCCCGCAAGCAGAATCGACGCCCTGATCACGGCGCATAACTCCGGATCGAGACGTTTGGCTTCAATGGCGGCCGGATCGACGGTAACTGTGTTTGGCGCAGTCCATTCGACTGCTGCGCCGACGTGGGACAGAAGATCCAAGAACGCAACAACGTCTCTTATCCTCGGGACGTTTGCCACCTCACAAGGACCATCTGCAAGTACCGTGGCCGCCAACATCGGCAGCGCCGCGTTCTTGTTGCCGGCCGGTCTAACTACGCCGCTGACAGGCCTGCCACCAGTGACTCGAAATCTTTGATTCATGGTGCGGCAACCATATGATTCCTTGGTCTCGAGCGCAAGCTCAGTCGCTTGACACCGTGCCCGACCGTGCGAATCTTGCTTGTGACAGCGTTTCGAGACCAGATGTGCGCCTTTCACTCGCAAACAGGCAACGAACGACGATGGAATTATTGGTTTTGGTGATCGACCGGGGCGACAAGTTGGACTCAATACTATCGGGCTTTGTCGAAATCGGTGTCACCGGGGCAACGATTATCGAGAGTCGGGGTATGGCGCGCCAGCTGTCCGAAGATTCCACCGCCGCACCGGTGTTTGCAGGCCTACAGGAGCTGCTCGCCGGATCCCGACCGCAGAGTACAACCGTGTTTTCGGTAATAGAAACGCAGGAGAAGCTCGACGCCGCCGTCGAGATGGTTAAGGAAAAATGCGGAGACATGACGAACCCCGGTACAGGGATCCTCTTCACGGTGCCGGTGAGCCGAGCTGTCGGTTTGGCATCAGCATTAGCGTCAAAAAATGGATGATCTTCTGAACCGAATGATCGCCAGCTCCAAGTAGATGGCTGGCGATTCGCTCGGGTTGAGAGTTCAAGAAGGAGGGTAGACCAAATGGGATGGGCTGAGGTTTTGACCGCCCTGTCGACTGCGGCGATTGCGCTAATGCTCATTGGGGCATGCGCGGCGTTTCTTTTTCTGATGCGTGACGTACGAAAGCTGATGGCAGAACTGGAATCGTTGACGAAGACTCTGGGTGCGGATGGAAAACCTGCGGTTGAATCGTTACGCACCATGATCGCAGATGCCTCCGGTGTCGTGGCTACGGTAAAGACGGAGGTTGATGGACTCGTTGACACCTCCAAGGGAATACGCAAACGCGCCGAGCGCGCTGCCGCCTCCATCGATGACAGGCTACATGATATCGAGGCTCTCGTGGACGTGGTACAACAGGAGGTGGAGGACACAGCCCTCGACATCACCGCGGCGCTGCGCACCACCAGGCGCGGCGGGAAGCTGTTCAAACGGATGAGGCGCGCACTGCTACGCCGAGGACGGAGGCGGTAGGGGGTGACGAAAAGCCGCTACGTGGCGGCAATCATCATCGCCCTGGTCCTCCTAGCTGCCCTTCCGACAGCTGCCGCGGCGTGGACCCCAGGTACACACGTATTCCTAGCCGATTCGGTGCTCACCAACCTATCGCAGCTACCATCGATGGTGGCGGACCTCCTTCGCGCATTCCCCTATGATTATCTGTACGGCAACATCGCGGCCGATACTTCCATAGCCAAGAAGTATGCGCCAGTCGGACGCCACTGCCATTCCTGGAATGTCGCGTCGGAGATACTCAACTCTGCCGCCACCGACCCGCTGCGCTCGTTCGCGTGGGGTTACATGTCGCATCTGGCAGCCGACACTGTGGCCCACAACTTCTTCGTCCCGCGGCAGCTCGTGGTCACCTCACGTACCATCGCCCTGGGCCATTCTTACTGGGAAAGCAGATTCGAGGCGCATTTAGGCGAGTCATACTCGACAGCCGCAATGGATTTAGTGAGAATGGATCATGCCGGAGCCGACGCACACCTGGATAGAATCCTCGCACCCACGATCTTCTCGGTAAGAACCGGGCGCAGGCTGTTCCGCGGCATGGTGGGAGTCGCCGAAACCCAGAGTTGGCACCGAGCGTTTCGTGTGCTTGCGGCCAGCAGCCGTTGGGATTTGGAGGACGATGTGATTGAACGACACATGGCCGCAGCCTTCCAATTGGTGATGGAGGTGCTTTCAGGACACGAGGGAATGGCAAAAAAACTGGATCCGTCAGGGGAGTCGTCCCTACATCTCGCAAAGAAGATCCGCCTCGACGCAATGAGGAATCGTATCCCCAACGACAGGGCCACTCTGCGTGCTATGGCGAAGGATTGTTTCGGCCTACCGGATTGGGATGTACCATTTTGGGAGGCTTCAGAACAGAGGTACAAGCGCCTACAGAGTGGCGTTGAGTTTCGCGGTCCCAACCTTCTCGTAGCCGATTAAGTACTCAATTCCTCCAAGCACCTTTGCAGCACGGTTCGAAGCCTCGTTGGATTTGCCCGTCCTTCCGATTCCTCCATAGCCCGTCCCATGAAGTAATCGAGCAACTTCACCTCCCCGGCGTGATAACGAACCACGTGCTGGGGATACGAATCGAGTACTCGGTCTACCCACACCTTTAGCTGGGCATCGTCGCTCACCTGGAGCAATCCCATACGCTCCGCGACATGCTCCGGCTCCTCGTCTTTTTCCGCCAGAACGGCGAAAACGTCCTTCCCCGCCCTTTTGCTGAGTCTTCCGTCGCCAATCATTGCCAGCAGCTCAGCGAGTCGTTTTGGATGTACGCGGAACTCCCCGCCGTGAGTATTCCGATCGGCCATCACAGCATCCAAAACCCAATTCGCCACTGTTTTTGCATCGGCGTACCAGCGTACCACCGCCTCGAAATAGTCGGCCAACTTGGCTGCACTGGTGATTACTTCGGCAGCGTAGGCCGGCAGTCCGAGCGTCTCCTCGAATCGGGCGCGCCGATCCCAAGGCAGCTCGGGAAGCGAAGCTCGTTCAGTTTCTACATCGATTCCGGACGCATCCAGAACCAACGGCGGGAGATCGGGGTCGGGGAAATATCGGTAGTCGTGGCTCTCTTCCTTTGTGCGGGTCGCGCGCAGTCCGTTACCGTCGAATGTGAACGTTTGTAGCTCAACCGACTCCCGACGTTCCAGGCACTCGATTTGCCGTTCTCGAAGCAGGGTCAGGCCCCTCACGACCGCGGCAAATGAATTCAAATTCTTCAGCTCCTGCTTGACGCCCAGCACGTCACCCGGCCTGCGCACGGACAGATTTGCATCGACACGCAGGCTGCCTTCTTCCATGTTGCAGCCCGAAACATCCAAATACCGCAGAACCTGCTTCAACGACGAGAGGTAGGCACGCGCCTCCTCTGGCTCTCGAAGCTCCGGTTCACTCACGATCTCCACCAGTGGTACTCCAGAACGGTTGAAATCGACCGCAGTGTTATTCGGCACCCGGTCGTGCAGCGACTTGCCCGCGTCTTCCTCCAAATGCAACCTGCTCAAACCGATCCTGCGCGATCCCGTTTCCGAGTTGATCGCAAGCCCACCAGATGTTGCGAGAGGGCGTTGAAACTGGGAGATCTGATAGCCCTTTGGGAGATCGGGATAGAAGTAGCTTTTTCGTTCGAAAATGCTGACGTTCTGAATCGTGCAGTCCAATGCAAGTGCAGTGCGCACACCTAAGCAGATGGCCGCTCTGTTCGGCACGGGCAACGCACCTGGCAAACCGAGGCATACCGGACACACGTTGGTGTTGGGAGGGTCGCCGAAGGCAGTCGAACAACCGCAGAACATTTTCGAGAGTGTTCTCAGCTGGACGTGCACCTCGAGCCCAATCACGGTATCCCAACCCATCAGAACTCCTGAGCCCGGTCTACGTTCGATTCAAGCAGACTAGCCGCGCCAAGCATATTTGCCTCACCGAACCAAGGCGCGATGAACTGCCCTCCTACCGGCAGCCCGTTCGCCTGCCCGATCGGCACTGACGCTGCCGGTAGCTGAGCCAGATTTGCCGGGCACACGAACGCATCTGCCTGATACATCGCAACTGGATCGTCGAGCTTCTCTCCTGCTTTGAAAGCCGTTGTCGGTGTGGTTGGTGTGAACAGCAAGTCTATGCCACAAGCAAACAGACTCGAGAACTCAGCCGCGATGCGCCGGCGAGCGGCAACCGCCCTCGAGTAGTACGCGTCGTAATATCCCGCGGACAACACGTACGTGCCCACCAATATCCTCCTGCGAACCTCCGGGCCAAAACCGGCTCCCCGCGTGGCTTTGTACATCGAGTTCAGGGCCTCTGTCGGACTACCGGTTACCCGGTTTCCATACCTCACACCATCAAACCGGGCCAGATTCGAGCTGGCTTCGGCTGGCGCAATGATGTAATAGGTCGGAATGGACACCGCGGTGTGAGGGAGCGAGACCTCCCGAACTGTCGCCCCTCCCAACTGCATCACCGCGATCGCATGCCGGCAAGCTCTCTCGATGCCGGGATCAAGTCCGTCAGGGTAGTATTCCGCAGGAATGCCTATCGTAAATTGCGAGAAATCAGCGGGAATTTCTTTCAGCTCCAGTGGATCTAGGTCGGCACACATAGGGTCCTTTGGATCGCGTCCTGAGATAACCGGCAAGGTCGCCGCGGCACTCTCGACCGTGGGAGCCAAAACTCCGATTTGGTCCAGCGAACTACCAAAGGCAACCAAGCCGTATCTCGAAACGCGCCCGTACGTGGGTTTGATCCCGACGACGCCGCAAAATGCCGCGGGCTGTCGAACTGAACCTCCCGTTTCAGACCCCAACGCCACATCCACAGCTCCCATTGCTACCAGGACGGCGGAGCCTCCCGATGACCCTCCCGGAACGCGATCGTGTTCAGATGGGTGCAGCGTTCTACCATAGGCGGAGTGCTCTGTCGACGAGCCCATTCCGAATTCGTCGAGGTTGGTCTTGCAGGCAACCACCCCGCCAGCTGCTTTGATGCGCTCCACCGCAGTCGCCTCATACGGCGATCGGTATCCCTGCAGAATCCGAGAGGCACAGGTTGTCGGGTATTCGAGCGTACAGATGTTGTCTTTGATTCCGAACGAGAGGCCCGTGAGGCCCTCTCGCGAAACTCTGCCGCTAACCAGGGCGACTTGTTCCCGAACGGCTTCTCTTTTGTAGGACACGACCGCGTTGAGCTTCTTGACTTCCGCGGCCTCGATGCGCGACGCGATAACGCACTCAGCTTCGATGTTCGAATTCACCCGTCACCCATCGATTCGGGCCGGGGGACAACAAAAAAACCGCTCTCGAAACACGGAGCGAACGAGCTGGGGTCTTGCACCGAGGCGGCAGGTTCGGGCTCATCGTGCCGCAGTTGAATGGCGGTCTCGGGAGGATCGATATCGCTTGAATGGGGAGCCCGCTCGGGACTTACGCCGTTTATTTGTGAGACGTACTCGATGATGGCGGTCATATCGCTCGTGAGGGACTCGAGTGCAGAAGCCTCGACCTCGAGGCGGGCGAGTTCCGCTAGCCTCTCGATATCGGCGCGGCCCACGGGATTCACGCCGTCTCCCAGTCTCGTTCCAGCCCCGCGTATGCGACGAGCAGTTTCTTGGTCCCTATCTCTTCATCATCAAAGCAGATTACGACTTTTAGATCGCGACCTTGGCCCGACAGTTCTTTTATAGTGCCCGAGCCGAAACGTCTGTGCAGCACTCGTTCACCTTTTACGTACCTCGGGCTATCCTGCGACACTTCCTCGGGCTCGGTTTCTTCGAAAGTCTTCCATGCGTGCGCCTTCACAGGGCGACGATAGATATCACCTCCGAAGAAACCGCTCGACCGCCTCTCATCGACAACGCCGGGCGGGATTGAATCGAGGAATCGCGATCGCATTCCAGGCATCAGTTGCCCCGCACGGCGCCTGGTGCGAGCCCAACTCAGGTAGGTTCGATCTTGAGCCCGGGTGATCGCCACATATGCGAGCCGACGTTCTTCCTCGGTGCCCTGTTCGGTATCGAGCGACCGGCTGAGCGGAAACAGTCCGTCTTCGAGGCCTGACACGACGACGATCGGCCACTCGAGCCCTTTTGCAGTGTGCACTGTCATTAGGTTGACCCCTTCCGGGTCACCTCCGACATTGTCGCTCGGGCTGATTAGGGCGGCGTTGGCAAGAAACAGCTCGAGGGGCGAACCGGGTTCATCGGCATCGGCCTCCTCCGACCATTCCGCCGCACCAGCCACCAACTCGCGTACGTTTTCCAAACGTTCCATACCGTCGAGGCCTTCTCGAGCAAGGTGCGATTCGTACTCGGTCGATTCCAGAATCGACTCCAGTACTGCAACTGGAGTTTTCTCGTCCAAATTCGCCCTCAGCTTGTCGAACATCTCGGCAAACTCAGTCAGCACTGATTTGGAGTGAGGGCGTAAGTCGACAATCCGATCGGCAATGGCAGCCGTGTCGAGAAGCGACTTCGACCAACTGAGGGCACTTTCCTCCAATACAGCGAGGCTAGAGGGTCCTATGCCCCGTCTTGGAACCTTGACCGCTCGAAGGAACGCGTCGTTATCGGAGGGGTTGACCACCAGACGCAGGTAGGCGATGAGGTCTTTGACTTCGCGACGCTGATAGAAACTCGCCGCGCCGACAATTCTGTAGGGTACGCTAACTCGACGAAACGCCTCTTCTACCGCTCGGGACTGTGCATTCGTGCGATACAAAACCGCCATGTCTTTATACAGGTAGCCATCCGTTGCATTGCGCTCTCGCAACTCACGCGCGATCCACTCTGCTTCGTCGCGTTCGTCGACTGCCGTGACTATAGCGACCGGATCGCCACCGCGGCGTGAAGTGAACAACGTCTTTCCCAACCGCTTCGTATTCTCCGCGATAACGCCGTTTGCGGCATCTAAGATCACCTGCGTCGACCTATAGTTTTCCTCGAGTCGAACGACCGTTGTTTCCGGAAAGTCAGTCTGGAAATCGAGCATGTTTCGAATGTCAGCACCGCGCCACGAGTAGATCGACTGATCGTCGTCGCCCACAACGCAGATATCTCGATGCTGTTCGCTCAAGCTTCTCACGAAGAGATACTGAGCTCGATTCGTGTCCTGAAATTCGTCCACGAGGACAGCGTCGAAGCGCCGCTGGTAGTGTTCGAGTCGCTCTGGACGCTCGCGGAATACGGTTAGCGGGAATAGCAGGAGATCATCGAAATCCATAGCATTGGCCGATCGCAGTGCTTTCGTCAGCTCTACGTAAACAGCCGCAGCCACTCGCCCAACCGGGTCATCGGCCGACCCCGCCAGCTCATCCTCCGATACCATTCGGTTCTTGGCGGCCGATATAATCGATTGTATCTGACGCGGCGAGAATGTGCGGTGTGAGTACCCGAGTCTCTCTAGTATTCGCTTTATCAGCGCGAGTCTATCATCTTCGTCGTAAATGGTGAATTGCGACGTAAACCCCAAAAGTGGAGCCTCTCTCCTGAGCAGCCGCGCAGATATGGCATGGAAGGTCCCTATCCACAAACCAGCTGGTTCGCGCTTCAACATTTGAGTCACACGCTCGCGCATCTCACCGGCAGCGCGATTCGTGAAGGTTACCGCGAGGATTCTGTGTGGCGGAACGCCACGATGTTCGACCAGATGAGCAATTCGGCTAGTGAGTACGCGGGTTTTGCCTGATCCAGCGCCCGCCAGCACCAGCAGTGGACCGTCACGATGTTCCACCGCATCCTGCTGTGCGGTGTTGAGACAAAGATCATCCACTGGCGTCGGCATCCCCAGCGTTCGGAACAGTTGCAACGAACGTCGCACCACCGTCTGTGGACGCCAACTCCAAGTTTCCTCCGTGAACGTCCTCGACAATGCGCCGCGCGAGTGCCAACCCGATGCCCCAGCCGCCGGATTTTGTCGACACTCCAGGCTCGAAGAGGTTGCTACGCACTTCCACCGGAATACCAGGGCCGTCGTCTGCCACAGAGATCACGGCGTTTTCTGCTTCGGCTGCTACAGTAACGGACACATTCCCGCCTCGCCCGCTGAGCGCATCTATGGAGTTGCGCACCAGTACTTCGAGTGCCCACTCAATCAGCACCGGGTCGGCGTTGATCGTCGGACCTGACTCTGGCGCCTGAACGGTGAGGTGAATGCGGTTGGCATGCTTCGGAAGACGCGGCTCGAAATAGGCTGCCACTCTTTCTGCCAAGACGCCGAGACCAACCCTGTCGTGACGTGCCGGCCGGCCGATCCGCTCGAATCGTTTGGCCACGCGCCGCAGCCGGTCCAGGTCTGCAGTAAGATGGCCCGCGATCTCCTGCGTCTTCGCGTCTCCCACATCGGCAAGGCGATCCACCCAAGCATCCGCACTCATCAAAGGTGTGCCAAGTTGATGTGCAGACTCCCGTGCCATAGCAACCCACAGTCGATCACGATGGCGATCGACCGACGTGCGGTATGCCCAAACACCGACAAATATCGCGGTGAGGAGGACTCCAACCTGAAGGAATCCCAGGCTCGTGAAGCGGCGCGTCACCGGCAGCGCTCCAAAATGGATCACGTACGCGTCTTTGCGTACCGGTGGGTACCTACGATCTAGTTCACCTATGTACTCGCGGATTTCCGGTGTGTCTTCTACGTGCGGGTACATACCACCACCCAACAACACATCGGGAAGGTTGGCGGCGTAGTACGGCAAACCCGATGGACTCGTGAGTACGATTGGTATCCCGGTTTGGGTGATCACCTCAGCGAGCGAGAAGATCGCCGCACCCTCTGTGCCGGGATCGTTCAGAGCCGAGATGATCTCGCCATAAATCTGTGCTGTTTCTCGCGCCTGGTCCTGCAGATGCGTAGCCACATCCCATGCCTGCCAGAGCGAAAGGCCTCCAAAGAGAACGGCAAGGGAAAATGCTACAACCCTGCCCTGCCGCTTGAGCGCGAGTTTGACCTTACGCGGCACCATCTGGCGTCAACCGATCGGTCCCCAGGTACTCGGCGAGGGCCACCGGCACCTGAACCGAACCATCCGGCTGTTGGTTGTTCTCGAGTAGTGGAATCATCGTCCGTGGTAATGCCAATGCCGATCCGTTGAGCGTGTGCACAAAATCTGGCTTGGAATTGGGCTCGGCCCTGTACCGAATATTCGCGCGCCGTGCCTGAAAATCTGTGAACGTACTGACACTCGAAACCTCCAGCCATTTGCCTACTCCGGCAGCCCAAACCTCGATATCGTATGTCTTCGCGCTCGCAAACCCGATATCGCCCGCAGCCAACAAGATTACGCGGTAAGGCAATTCCAGCATTTGGAGGATTTTCTCGGCGTGTTCCAACAGGAGTTCCAGTTCAGCCGGTGAATCTTCCTGCCGGCAAATCCTCACGAGTTCCACCTTGTCAAACTGGTGCACCCGAATGATGCCACGTGTATCAGCGCCGTGGGCTCCAGCCTCACGCCGAAAGCACGGAGTGTACGCGACAAACGAACGAGGTAGCATGTCAGCGGCCAAGATCTCGTTTCTGTGAATATTAGTCACCGGCACTTCTGCGGTCGGGACGAGGTATAGGCCGTCCCTCGTGACGTACATATTGTTCTCGAGATCCGGCAGCTGGCCCGTACCCAGTGCCGAGTCTTCGTTCACGAGCAGTGGTGGAGCAACCTCCAGATATCCATGATCGCGAATGTGGACGTCCAGCATGAGATTCACCAACGAGCGCCCCAGGCGCGCCCCCATCCCCACAAATAGAGGGAATCCGCTGCCACTGATCGTCGCACCCCTGGGCAGGTCCAAGATGCCAAGGGCCTCACCCAGTTCCCAATGAGGACGGGCCTCAAACTCATGCGTACTGGGCTCACCCCAGGCCTTGACTACCTCGTAGTCTTCAGCCCCGCCGTCCGGAAGTTCCTCGAGCGGGAGATTGGGAACCTGAAGTGCGGTTTGCTGCAGCTCTGCGTCCACCGATCGGACTTCTTGATCGATGTTTTTGATCGTGCCACTCAGATCCCGAAGCTCAGCGAGCAGCACGGAGGCATCTTCATTGGACTTCTTGAGCCTAGCTACTTCTTCGGACGACTTATTGCGCCTCGCCTTCAGCTGTTCCACTTTGGCGAGGAGTTCGCGGCGCGACTCATCAAGGCGCAGTATCCGGTCCAGCGTTTCCAAATGCGCCGGATCACGACGGGTCAACGCGACCCGCACCTTTTCGGGCGATTCGCGAAGTTGTTTGATGTTGATCATTTTGTCAGGAAGTCGGGAATCCGGGCTCCAGTTTCCGATACCCGCAGTTCACGTTGACGAGGAATTCGAGCGTCAGAGTACGTTCCAGCGTATTGATCTCCAAAACATGGAATTTCCCATAGCGCGGGAGTGACCCTAGGTAAAAACAATTCCCCGTCGTATTGCGCGACCGTCCAATGAAAACATCGCCCTCAGACACAGTCAAAACCGAATCGACTACATAGTCGTCGAAAGGCGCCTCGTCCACCTCTTCGAACGTCTTGTCACTAAACTGAATGCCAGCTTGCCGGATGAGGCCGAGAGCTCCCGCAGGCAGTATGATTGCGGCAGAAAGAGAATCGATGTCGAATGCGAAGTCGAATGTTTCTCCCTCATCGGTGCGCGCCGGAATCCCGAACGCAATGTCGAACGCACTCGCGGTGGGGATGGGCGTCCCCCTGAGAGCGTGGAGAGTGACCGTGTCGACTGCGTTGGAGAACGAAGCCGGTATCAAACCCGTGTCATCACAAGCGACGGCGGCAACGACGAAGATTGCCGCCGCTGCCGTCGAGCAAAAGTGCTTAGCAACGTTTCGTTTCATATGGCTGGGTGAACATTAGCGGCCGCCAGAAAAGCGGTCAACCCAACGTTCCGCTTGACTTCCCAGCATGGCCAACCTAGCTTGGCGCGCATGCCAAACATCCGCGATGTAGTGCAGGCATTGGGCGGCCGTGACGGAGTAGACGGCGTCATCTTGCTTGGACACGACGGCCTTACGATTGACAGCTTCATCTCCGGAAGCCTCGACCCCGATAGCGTCTCTGCGTTAGTCCCTTCTGTGATTGACAGTTGCAGTCGCTTTGGCGCTGAATCCGGGCGCGAGCAGTTCTTTACCGGTGTGATTGAGTATTCGGGTGGTTTCGCCATAATAGCTCAGCTTACACCAGAGACCCTGCTCGCGGTCCTCGTGAGACCGAGCGTCAACGTTGGCAGCCTGCTATACGACCTGCGACGCCACCGCGTCGCCATCGCCGAGCTACTCTAAGCATTCTGAGGCGCTGAAGCGTCCCGCCGCTCGGGCAACGCCGTTAAATCGGCGCTTAGATGCGGCAGCAGAGATACTTCCCTGCCTCAGCACCAAGTCCCGGAGCAATCATCATGAGCAATTGGGCCGCAGTTCTTGCCGGAGGATCGGGAACCCGGTTCTGGCCTCTTTCAACCCAGCAAAGACCCAAGCAGATGTTGCACTTGTCCGGCGAGAGATCTCTGCTTGCCTCGACCGTCGCGCGGCTCGACGGGCTGATTCCCGCTGAACGTGTGCTGATCATTACCGGTGAAGCGCTCGTAGCCGATACGCGTAGGCTGCTACCAGAGCTACCTGTCGAGAACGTACTCGCCGAGCCACGTGCAGCTTCCACCGCACCAGCGTTGACGTGGGCAACCAAGATTGCGGCGACCAGAGATCCAGAAGCGAGAGTTCTATCGGTGCATGCTGACTGGCACGTGGGCGATGATTCGCTATTTCGCGACACCGCTGCCGAAGCGCTGGAGGTTGCAGAGAGATTCGACATGCTGGTAACGGTCGGGATCGTTCCAACGAGGCCCGACCCTGGATACGGATACATTCAACCCGGCGATCCCTTGGGAGGGAACGCGAGCCAGGTCAACAGATTCATCGAGAAGCCCGATATCGAGACCGCCCGCACCCTCATCGAAGAGGGCGCCCTATGGAACAGCGGCATGTTCGCGTGGACGGCGGATCGATTTCTGGCTGAGACCCAAGCAAATGCCCCGGAAATTGCTGCTCACCTCGACAAGCTGGAGCAGAACGACGTAAATGCGTTTTTTGGGAGTGTGACTCCCATCGCCGTCGATGTCTCGCACTTTGAGCGCAGTGAGAGAGTTGCGTGTTTGCCGGGCCGTTTCCCTTGGGACGACGTTGGGACGTGGGCCGCTTTAGGCCGGGTGCGGGTTGCAGATCACACCGGCAACATTCTCGTTGGGACCACGTTTGGGCGCGATTCGAGCGACTGCGTAGTGTGGGCAGACGATGGCGCGGTCGTAATTGACGGAGTCTCGGACCTCGTGGTCGTACAGGCCAACGGAGTAACACTCGTGACGACGCGGGATCGCTGCGCCGCGCTGAAGGACCTATTGGAAGAACTCCCGACGGAAATCCGGAGCCTACCCTGATGAAACACCTATACCTGCTGGAACCAGACCTATCTCCCGCATGGTTCCCATTCGGGAACTGTCGCCCGATTTGCGAACTCCGAACTGGAGTATGGCTGATACGTGAGAGATGGGAAGCGGTCGCGGGTGGCGATTCACAGGCAATTTTCGGCCCGGCGCATCTCCACAACTTTGTCGAGGATTCCGTCCCACCGGTGAGGTCACTCGAGCCAGTGAGTGGACCTGCGATAATCGGACGGTCCGATTTTGCACCTGCCGGGGAGGAGGTCGAGTTCTCTAGCAATGCAGCCAAGTTGGTGAACGACGGAGAGACCGTGGGATGGTGGGTGCCGACGGATACGACCTGGAATGGCCAGGATGTCGACTGGCCGGAAATCGAAGTTGAAGGCGTCCTACTCCACGGTGCATACGACTTGTTGACTGCGATGGAGCACCTGCTCATCCCTGACACAGTTGATTTCACTCATGAATCGAGTGACGAGCTACCGCCTGGCAGTGTAGTGGTGGGTGACCCGAGTGACGTCGTTGTCCTCGGCGGTTTCGTTGAGCCAGGAGTGACATTTGACGTGCGTGGCGGAGTGGTAGTAATCGAACAGAACGCCTACGTGAAAGGCGGCACTAGACTCGAAGGACCGGTGTACGTCGGGCCGGGGTCGGAGATCCTGGGTGGAAGTATCCATGGTTCCACGATCGGACCGCGCTGCAAAGTCAGAGGGGAAGTATCCGACTCGGCATTTCTCGGGTACGGCAACAAAGCTCACGACGGTTTCCTGGGCCATTCAATCGTCGGCAAGTGGGTCAATCTCGGTGCCGGCACGACCACGTCAAACCTCAAGAACACCTACGGTCCCATCAGCATGACTGTGGGCGAAACCGACGTCGAAACGGGAAGGCAGTTCCTCGGTACGCTGTTTGGCGACCACGCCAAAACTGCGATCGGAACGATGCTGAGTACGGGAGCTGCGGTGGGCACCGGCGCAAACGTCTTCGACTTCCCGACGGCCCCCAAATACGTCCCACCATTCGCCTGGGGTGGCTCGGGAGTGCTCATGAACAAGGATGGGTTCCTCAAAGTTGCATCACGTGTGATGCCGCGGCGCCAGGTGGAGGTCACGGACGCGGTTCGCGTCATGTTGGAGACAATCTACGATAGTACAGTGACCGGATGAAGGTCACGGTTCTCGGCTCGGGTAGTCGCGGCAATTCCGTTGCGGTAACCGCCAACGACAAAACGCTGCTCGTAGACGCTGGGTTTGGGCCTCGAGCAGTGTCGCGCCGAGCAAAGACTGCCGGGGTTCAGGTCGATTCGATCGTCGGCATTCTTCTCACGCACGAACACGTCGACCATACGCGTGAGGCGGCTCAAGTAGCCCGCGCTTTCGGCTGTCCAATCTTTGGTTCGGCAGGCACGCTCGCAGCGCTCGAGTCTAAGCTGGATGGAGCCGTATTACAGCCGATTGAGACTCATAGAGCCTACCAAATACCCCCGTTTACGGTCACCGCCTGCCTCACCAGCCACGACGCGGCCGAATCTCTTGCGTTCACCTTGGAGTGTGCCGAAACGGGAGGGGCAAAGCTCGGCGTAGCATACGACCTAGGCCGAGCAACATCCGCGGTGCGCTATCTGTTGCGCGGATGCCATTGCCTGATCGTAGAAGCGAACCACGACGAGACGATGTTACGAACCGGACCCTACCCTGCAGCCCTGCGGAAGCGTATCTCTAGCGTGGACGGACACCTCTCGAACCGCGCAGCAGGAACGCTGCTCGCGAGCCTCGTGCACAAGGATCTCGAGACCGTGGTTTTGGCACATCTCAGCGAGCAGAACAACGAACCTTATATCGCCGAACGGACAGTCCGGGAAACAATCTCGGAGACGGGTTTTGCGGGGAACTTGTTCGTGGCGCGTCAGAGCGAGCCGCTCCCATTCATCGAGGTGGCCGGCCCTTTGGCAGACCGGCTCACAGAGATGGGTCAGGCTCCGACTCAGTCTGTACCATATCGTGTTCGGTGAGAGTCATCATCTGGGTTTCACGTGAACGTATCATCTCGGCAAACGAATGCGCAGTACCTCCATCGAACTCCGCACCAGAGCGTTCTTCGATATATGCGAGGACCTTCTCGGACGGCCACGCATCCCGATATGGGCGTTTTGTCCGTAGAGCGTCGTAGACATCACATATGTGAACCAGTTTCGACGCTTTGTGACAATCGCGTTTGTACGAAAACCCTGGATACCCGCCCCCGTTCAGCATGATGTGGTGCTCGTATGCAACCACCGCTGCCATGTCCAGATCGGGCTCGGAGGTTATGATGATCCGTGCTCCCTCAACCGGATGAGCATTCATCACGGCGCGTTCCTGAGGATCGAGTCTTCCAGCTTTGTTCAATACCTCGAGCGGGATCCGCACCTTGCCGAGATCGTGTAGCAGCCCGGCCGTCCCGAACGCCCTCACATCCTGCCCGCCTAGTCCAAGGTACTCCCCCAGCGCCATGGTCAAAACACTCACATTTAGCGAATGAGTGGTCGTGTACTCATCGAATTCCCGTAGCTGCAATAGCGGGAGGATTGCCTTTTGATCGCCATGCATGGCGACCGATAGGCCACGAACCACTGCTTCAGCCTCGACCAACGGGAGGTTTCTGCCATCCGTGACCTCGCGATGAAGCCAACGCACCGCATCTGCCTCTTCTCCCAATGAAAGTGCCAAAGTGGCAGTCTCAATGGGTTCGCCTGTGCTTATAACATCGTCTTTGCCGCGAATTCCAATCTCCCCCCACCTAATCCCCGAGGGTCGCAAATGACTGGACTCAGTTGTGTCGATGCCGCTCGAAGAAAGTCGAGCGATCGTGTCCTCGATGAAACGTTCCAACTCCTCACGCGTTACCGACTGATCGAACTCGAGTCGTTGCATACCGATCGCCGCGAATCGCCCGCTCCAATCCCAGCTTCGCATCTCCCGAAGCGGTGTATTGCGATAGATGACTTCGCTTTCTAGGAAAGAGTAAAACGGATTGGTGTTTTCGCTCAGCAGATCAGACA
>JBDHHK010000007.1:0-43938 GCA_039589395.1 Gemmatimonadota bacterium | reverse complement strand
ATCATCAACGCCGTCGCGAAGATCCCGGGCCTCCAAGTAACCGCACGAACTTCTGCGTTCGCGTTCAAGAGCAAAGACATCGACATCCGGGAGGTCGCGCAGAAGCTGGGTGTCAGCACCGTGCTGGAGGGAAGTGTTCGGAGGGCCGGGCACCGAATACGCATCACAGCACAGCTGATTAACGCATCCGACGGGTACCACATCTGGAGTGACCGCTTCGACCGGGAACTCGAAGACATGTTCGCGCTCCAAGATGAGATTGCCGAGACAATCGCCAGAAGGTTGACTGCCGAGTTGACTCCCGCGGGAGAGGGGCCGTCAACCAAAGTGAACCTCGAGGCTTACGATGCCTACCTCCGGGCTCGATATCAGCTCAATCGGTTCAACGTCGATTCGCTGGAGCAGGCGATTGTCTTGTACGAGGAGGCAATTGAAAAGGATCCCGGGTTCGCGCATCCTTACGCCGGTCTAGCAGAGGTCTACACACTTCAGTCGATCGGTTTTGCCATCCTGCCGAGCGGCGAGACCATGCCCAAGGCTAAGGCCAACTCCGAGAAGGCGTTGAGTCTCAATCCGAAGCTGGCGGAGGCGCATCTCGCCCGGGCCTTGGTGGCGATGTACTACGAGTGGGATTACGCAGCCACACGCAGCAGCCTGGACCGGGCTCTGGAGCTCAATCCAAACTTCGCCCGTGCGCATATGTGGAATGAGTTCTACTGGACGTATACACAGCGGGATTATGAGAATGCGCTAGCCGCTTGTGAGAGCGCGCTGCAACTCGACCCGCTTCATCCGGATCTCCTGGACAGGCTCGGGACTCTGCACATGTTGTTCGGCCACTTCGAACTGGCCTTTGAACAGTTTCATCGGATGTTGGACGCAGATCCAAACAGCACGATGGCCTACCTCGGTATGGCAGATGCCTACTGCAGGATGGGAGATTTCGATGCTTCAATCGCTGCCGCGGAAAAAGCGGTCAAACTCGGCGGACGATTCTTTGCAATAGTCGGCATTCTGGGGTTCATCTATGGCGTTCACGGCGACGAAGAGAAGGCACGGGACATACTGGAAGAGTTGCAGGAGAGGTCACGTGTGGGCCACATATCTTCCTTTTGGCTCGCATGCGTGCACGCCGGACTTCGCGAGTACGATACTGCATTCGCCATGTTGGAGTTGGCACGGGAAGAACGCGATGGCTCCCTGCTTTACTTGACGTTTCTGCCAAAATGCTTGGGCATGCACGGACATCCACGATTTGATGAATTGGCGCGAAGCATCGGGCTCGGGCATCTGCTGCCGGTCAAAAACCCCACCTAGCCCACAGGATTGACACGCATCATTGCAGGTGTACGGTTCTCTAATCACCCAACTCCATTACATCTCACAAACTCGATACTTGCCCAGGAGATCTCAGACGTGACCCGTTCTCGTCGTGCGCTCACTGCGCCGTTTGCATTACTCGCCGTTCTGCTCGCCATATCGATTCCACGACTGGTGTGTGCTCAGGAGTCACCGCCCCTTCGCCAGTCGTCTCTCACTCCCGAAACAGCCACGGTTCAGCTACTTACACTTCGCGACGCCTCCCGCAACGACCGTTTCATCGGCTTGGGTGTGCGAGATGTTCGGTGGGCGCCTGACGGATCGTTCGTCTACTTCAGGTGGAATCGAAACCCGATAACTGACGACGATCCCGGCGCCGATCCGTGGTTTAGTGTCGATCGAAGGGGCAGAAACGTTGGGGAAGTATCGGACACGGAGGTAGATCTGATCCCGGGTGGTTCATTGAGCTGGAGCGGTGATGGTCGAAAAGCGACCTGGGTCAGAGACGGCAGCGTTTACGTATACGACGCCGGGCGCACGGGCGATGAGCAGATTTGGCGCGCGGTTACACTAGGTGACAACGCACGCTCTGCCCGGATGACGCACAGTGGAGATGCAGTGCACTTTCAAGCGGGTGAGCGCTTGTACCGCTACTCCGTCGAGAGCGGCACGGTTGCGGTGGTCGCTGCAAAACACGAACTGAGCCGCGATAGGACAACCGAGGCGGGCGAGTGGCTCCGCGAGCAGCAGCTCGAGCTGATCGATTTTGTCCGCCATCAAGCTGAGCGTCGGGACGCTGCTGCTAATCGCGCTCGGCGTGAAGACACTTTTGCAGCACAGCTCATTCCCGTGGACTCCGGCGTTTCTTTAGACAACATCCAACTCTCGCCTGATGGCAGGTTCGTCACCTTTCGCGCACGCACACCGGCCAGCTCACAGCCGCGGACGGACTACATCGATTACGTGGAAGAGTCCGGCTATGCAACCGTGCGCCGCGCGCGGCCCAAAGTGGGAGAACCTCGTGCAATAACCCGACTCGGCGTCGTTCAGGTAGATCCGACCGTCCATCCCGACAGTGTCGAGGTGAATTGGGTCGACCTCGACGACGCCGGCGACAGAAGAACGGCTCCGCACGGTCCCTACTGGAGTCTCGACGGTGACCGAGCGATCGCGCAATTCATAAGTGATGATCACAAGGATCTTTGGTTTGCAGAGTTGGATCTCGAGTCAGGCAGTACAACTGTAATAACCCACGACCACGACGATGCCTGGATCGGCGGACCACCGGTGCAGGCAAACTATCTCCAACCAGCTTTGCTCGAGTGGCTGCCAGGCGGGCGGTTTGTGTTCGCATCGGAGCGAACCGGCTGGAGCCACCTCTACCTTGCCGATCCCGACGGCTCGATCGCGGCGCTTACGAGTGGCAATTGGGAGGTGCGCGGGGCAAGTCTCTCGCGTGATCGATCGACATGGCTGTTGACGACGAGTCGCGAACATCCGTCAGACGATCATCTCTACCTGCTGCCGGCCGGGGGCGGACAGATGGAACGGCTCACTGACAAGCCGGGCAGACATACAGGTTATTGGTCCCCGGACGGAGAGAGGCTTGCCGTGATGTACGATGAGAGCATTCAGCTCCCTGACCTGTTCTTGCGCGATCCGTCAGTGGGCGCACGTGAGACGCGCATAACACAAAGTGGCAGCGACGCGTTCTTCGAACATCCGTTGATCCGACCCGCGGTCGTTTCGTTCGAGCATCCAGATGGCGATCCGGTCTGGGCGGCATTGTTCAAAGCGGATCAGCCCAACCCTGAACAGGCGGCTGTGATTCACGTCCACGGTGGGGGGTACCGACAATTCGCTCACCGGGGTTGGACCGTATACGGCTATGCACCACACCTGGGCATGATCAACTATCTGGTGCAACAGGGTTACACCGTTCTCGACTTCGACTATAGAGGCAGTGCCGGGTTCGGCCGCGACTACAGGACTGACATCGCACGCTCGATGGGCATCAAAGACGCCGACGGCGCTGCTGCGGCAGCCAGGTTTCTGGCATCCGAGCACGGCATCGACCCAAACCGCATCGGCATCTACGGCGTGTCGTACGGCGGGTTCATGACTCTCATGTCGCAATTCCGCTACCCGGGAGTGTTTACGGCTGGAGTTGCAAATGCCGCGGTCTCGGACTGGGCCCACTATAACGATGGTTGGACCAGCCGAATACTCGGTGTCCCGTACGAGGATCCCGAAGCATTCCGAATCTCGAGCCCCATCTACTACGCCGAAGGCCTCGAGGACAACCTCCTCATTGTGCACGGACTTGTGGACAACAACGTGCAATTCCAGGACGCCGCGCGTTTGGTGCAGCGGCTCATTGAGTTGGAAAAGGAATTCGAAGTCATGTACTACCCTGTCGAGCCGCACAGGATTCAGACTGAGGCGAGTAGGTATGACTTTGTGAGGAGGGTGGTGGGGTATTTCGACAGGCACCTGCGAGGATGGTAGAACGGCTGGAACATCCAACATCGAACGCCCAACATCCAACAGCCAACGCCTGTCGTCTCTACCCTCTCGTTGGATGTTGGATGTTCCTTGTTGGATGTTCGAGGTTCCTCCCTCCCGCCACGCGTTGTTTGTTTGCCAGTCACTAGCTTTCACTGACAACTGAGTTCAACTTCCATCCAATGCCCACCTCCGCTTCTTCCCTCACCCGCAACGCGCGGATTGGATTGCTAGTCATCTTAGCGGTGTATGGATTCGTTCTACTGAGGGATCCCAGTGCCTTCCGTCTCATCGACAATGTTGACCTGGCAATTCACGAAGCCGGCCATGTGTTTTTCGGGCCGTTTGGCGAGTTCATCGGATTCCTCGGCGGGACGCTCATGCAGCTCATCGTGCCTTTAACATTCATGGGCTACTTCATTTACAAGCGGGACCTGTACGCAACGTCTGTGTTGCTCTGGTGGGTGGGGCAGAATCTCTGGAACATCTCGGTATACATCAAAGACGCGCGCGCTATGGAGCTGCCACTCGTCGGCGGAGGGGTGCACGACTGGAGAGTTATCTTGGGGGAGCTGGGCCATCTACCGCGAGACCAGGAGATCGGACAAGCGGTGTATGGGATGGGTGTATTGTGTTATCTGGTGTCGGTTGGTTGGGGTGTGGTGATTCTGCTCGTTAACCGACCTCAAGAGGAGAGTGCTTGATGGCCGGGAAGAACCTCTGGTCCCAGGCCGCGGCTGTAGCAGCAAAGACCCCCGAATCCCGCAACCGCTATGTCGACTTTCTGCGTGCGCTTTCCATCTTTGCTGTCGTGTGCGGCCATTGGCTGGTGGCCGCTCCACATGCTGTAGGAGATGAGGTACTGCTCCAGAACATGCTCCAGTATCAGCCGTGGACGCAGTGGCTCACTTGGGTGTTCCAAGTCATGCCAGTGTTTTTCATTGTCGGCGGATACTCGAACGGTGTGTCCTGGAACGCCGCATTAAGAGACGGAAAGTCATACGGCGAGTGGCTGCGCGGTCGACTGCAACGCCTCATCGGTCCGATGCTGCCGCTACTCGTGATCTGGATCGTACTGGGGGCAGCGGGCAACCAACTCGGCGTCAGCGTCGAGATGATCAAAGTGGCGTCACAGATGGCGCTGATTCCGATATGGTTTCTTGCCGTCTACGTGATGGTTGTGGCAGTGGTGCCGCTCACGTACGCCGCGTGGCAGCGATTGGGCATTTGGTCGTTTGTTGCCTTGGCGGCGGCAGTCGTGCTCGATGATACGCTCTATTTTGCTGCCGATCTCCGAGTCGTTGGTTGGTTCAACTACGGGTTTATTTGGCTCGCGGTGCACCAGTTCGGCTACGCATGGCGGGACGGGCACCTCGCGGGGCCCGCGAAGACATTGCCTTGGGCATTGGGTGGACTCGCTGTTTTGGTCGGACTTGTCACGTTTGGCCCTCACCCAGTCAGTCTGGTGAGTGTGCCCGGAGAGGCCGTGAGCAACTCTCTGCCACCAAAGCTCCCTCTTCTCGCACTCGGCATCGCTCAAGGCGGGCTCCTCCTTTCACTGGAAGGCCCGCTGAGGAAATGGCTCGCTCGTCCAGCACCGTGGACTGGTACAGTGCTCGTCAACGGCATGATCATGACGGTGTTCCTCTGGCACCTCACTGCCTCCACGCTGATGATTGGGGCGGCCTGGCTGATCAACGGCGTAGGCTTGGCGGCAGAACCAGGAAGTGGTTTGTGGTGGATCCTCAGGCCAGTATGGTTCCTGATCTACATCGTGGCACTTTCGTTGTTCTCTCTCGTTTTCGGACGATTCGAACGTGGGGGCGGGACGGTGGGGGTGGCAGCATGGCGGTTGATCGTCGGGGCGCTGTTGGTGTGTGGTGGGCTATCGCTGATCGCGCTGAATGGAATCGGCGGCGAAGGATTTCTTGGTTTGCGGTGGTGGGTTCTGGTTCTGCCGTTTGCGGGAGCTGTTGTGGCTAACATCAATCCGCTACGGAGGGCGGGGTGAGTAGAGGAACGTCCAACAACGAACACCCAACATCCAAGTCTGCGCAGCCGACCATTGGATGTTGGATGTTCCTTGTTGAATGTTGGATGTTCCATTTTCCCCGAATCCTTTCTGCCAGACATTCCGTAGGGATATTCGCAAGAAGTAGATAGCTCGTTTTTCAGTTTGAAACTCCGTGGAAGGCTGGTTCGACCATGGCAATTCGACGTGCATTTGTTATTGGGGCTCCTATCGTTCTTGTGGCGGTGGCGATTGGGGTGGTTTCGCAACAGCGATCGCATCGAGACGTTCACGTCAGCGTCATACACAAAGAGGCTCCGATGTCGGTTCCGGCTCCTCCCGCGGTCGACGGTGCGTTTGTGTCGCTCACCCGCATTCGGGATGACGAGATCGCCTCGAAGGGATTCACGCTCCCGAAGCAAGTAGATGTTCGCGTGTATGCCGTCGGCGAGGGCACCGGCAACGAGATGCACGATTTTGGCTGGATTATGAACGCGTCAACACGCGAACCAGTGTGGCGGATGAGGTATAGAGACACAGAGCGTGCCGGCGGCGCCACGAAGAACCGCATGGTGAACGAAGTAATATCGCTCGATGCAGGTAACTACATCGTGTACTACATGACCGATGGATCCCATTCGTGGGACGATTGGAACTCGTCTCCACCGAGGCATGAAGATGCTTGGGGAATCACGTTGAGTCCGGCTGACGGCAATGTTGACCTAGAGCTCGTCAGTGAGTACGACGTTGGATCCGATCCAAACATCGTCGCTCAGCTGATCACCATTCGTGATGATGCGGATCGCAGCAAAGGGTTTACGCTGGATAACGAAACCGAACTGCGCATCTATGCGCTCGGCGAGGGCGACGACGGTGAGATGTACGACTACGCTTGGATCGAAGACGCCAATAGCGGGCGCGGTTTGTGGGAGATGACGTACAGGCTGACCGAACACGCGGGCGGAGCACGGAAGAATCGTATGTACGATGCGAACATCACGCTTCCTGCCGGTGAGTACGTACTTCGGTACCGAGCGGACGACTCCCATTCACTGGAGAGTTGGAACTTGACGCCCCCCAACGATCCGTTTAGCTACGGTGTCACGCTGCTCAGGGTTGAAAACTAGAAGAAACGCCAGCTCCGCTGGCAATCACGATAGCGCAGTGAAACTCAAAGGGCCGCTTGAAGTAGCGGCCCCTTCAATATCCAACAAGGAACGCCCAATATTAGACGATTCAATCAGTTATCATGCCGCGCATGCCGCAGATCCCGCATGTGCAGCTGTCCTAATCCCCTCCCGCTCATCCCTCCTCTGCTCCTAGTTGGGTGTCCTCAACGAGATGATATCCGGCAGTCCAAGCTCCGCGAGCCGTTCACGCAATGCCGGCGCATCGTTCTGCATCAGCATGCTGAACAACTCCCGCGCTTCGTCGAGTCGCTGCCGGAGTACTGCATGCACTTTTACCTGCTGCGTGGTTGGTGAAAAGTCGGCACCGTTAGCGCCCACGTCGCTTGCGAGTGCGCTCATCCGTCCGAAGAGTCTCATTGGCGCGCGAAACGCATCTTCACGTGCACCGGTCAGGTTGATGTCGTAAAGACGTCCCTCAACCGACATCGCCTGCTCCTCCAGCGCTTCAGTCGCTTCGACCAGCGCTGCTGCACTGCTATCTCCACCGTACCGGTTTTGGAGACCATCTAGTTGATACCTCAGCCATTCGATGTCGTTAATCATGTCGACGATGTCGTTTAGTTCATCGCGCATCTCGAGTGACAATGCTACCTGAGCGCGGATGTCGGCCTCGGTTCCTGCTGAGTGCGGGTCTTTGAGGACGGTGACAGGCTGTGTGAACTCGCGATCACCGATCGTGAGGCGTACAGTGTAGGTGCCCGGGACTACCAGCGGCCCTCTCTGTCCACCGTTCAAATCCAGGTCCCAGGAATAGAGTATCCGCCAACCTTCGTCGTTGAACTCGACGTGGTCTCTGCCGGGAGGCTGCGAGCGGAGCCGGGCCCTGCGCATATCCTCGTAACGCAAATTCCACCAGACGCGGTTGATTCCTTCGCGTTTCGGTGCATCTATCGTTTGAACAACGGCACCGTCGCCGTCCAGAATGTCGATCTTTGAGTCGCTTTCCACAGTTCCATCGATCCAGTAGTTGATACTGGCGCCGTATGGTGGGTTCCTTCCGGCGTTCAACCCGTTGGCCTCGCTCCGAATGCCAGAGATTGGCTGGAATCTGTATGCGTTCCTCGGCGGGAACAGAAAAACGTCCGATTCCAGAACGTCGGATGTCATATTCCTGAGCGGCGTGATGTCGTCGAGGATGTAGAAACCCCGCCCGTAGGTGCCCACCACGAGATCGTGAAAATGGTCCTGAACAACCACGCCGTATGCAGGTGCTGGTGGCAAGCCTGACTGCAGTTGAGTCCAGTTATCTCCGTCATCAAGCGTCACGTAGACTGCGTTATCTACGCCGAGGTAGAGCATGCCGGGCCTGACGGGGTCCTCGTGTACCTCGTGCGTGAAGCTCAGCATCGACCTTGGAATACCAGCGTCGATTCTCTCGAACCGGTCGCCATAGTCAGTCGCCTTGTACACGTAGGGGTCGAAGTCACCCATCTGGTGCATATCGACCGTGAGATAGGCGGTTCCGGCCTCGAACCGCGACGATGCGATATTGGCGATTGTACCCCACGGCGGCAGATCGCGGATATTCTTTGTGACGTTGGTCCAACTGCCTCCGCCGTCTCGTGTGATCTGAACCTGGCCGTCATTGGTTCCTACCCAAATCACCCCTTCCTCGACCGGAGATTCGTTGATCGAGAAGATCAACGATCCGTCGTAGGTCATGAGGTTGTCGATGGCGACCCCACCTGAATTCTGTTGGTGGTCTTTGAGGTTCAGTGTCAGATCAGGGCTGATGTCAGTCCAGCTGTGCCCGCCATCGGTGGTGACGGAGACATACTGGCTGCCGACGTAAACGCGGTTGTGATCGTGTGGTGAAATGGCGAACCCGAAGTTCCAGTGCCACCGGTACTTCAGCTCGGCAGGCGGCCAGCCATATCCCGCTTCGGGCCAGCGGCGTACATTTCTTACCTGCATTGTGCGAAGGTCCCAGCGCTCGAGCCCGCCATCGTAGCAGCCTGACCAGACGATGTTGTTGTCCACTGGATCGGGAGTGGCGTATCCGCTCTCGCAGCCACCGACAGATAGCCAATGACCGAGCGAGATCTGTCCACCGCGAGCGTTGCTCGGCCCGCGATATGAGTACCCGTCTTGACGGTTGCCGTAAACGTTGTATGGAACCTGATTGTCCACCGCAACGTGGTACATCTGGGCGATTGGAGGTACAACTTGCTGCACGGTTTTGCCCCGGTTAAGCGTGATTGCGGCACCGCCGTCATGCGCAACCATGTAACGATCGGGGTTTAATGGGTCGATCCACATGTCGTGGTTGTCGAACCCACCGCGTGGGGGGCTTTCCATTAGAGAGTACCCGCCGTCGATCGACATGCTGAATCGCACGCAGATGAAGTAGATGTGGTCTTCATTGTCAGGTGCAACTGCGATGCGTGTATAGTAGGGTGCACGCTCGGCCATGGTGTGGTTCTGACTCACGAGCTTCCAGCTGGCACCCGCATTGTCTGATCTGTACAGGCCTGGCGACGAGTCTTCCACCAACACGTACACGCGATCCGGGTCGCTTTGTGCGACCGCAACCGCCGTCTTGCCTATCGGATGATCGGGAAGACCATTGCTGAGGCGATTCCAGGTAGCACCACCGTCTGTTGACTTGAACACACCGCTACCTGGACCGCCGCTGTTCAAGCCCCACGTATTGATGAAGATCTCCCACGTCGTCGCATACAGAATTCGCGGATTCGTGGGGTCGATGGCGATATCGCTGCACCCGGTATTCTCGTTCACGAACAGCACATGTTCCCAGGTCTGTCCGCCATCGGTGGTCCTGAAAACCCCTCTCTCCTCCTGCGGCCCGTACGTGTGTCCCAGCGCGCACGCGAACGCTATGTCGGGGTCTCGTGGGTCCACCACCATGCGCCCGATCCGACCGGAGAGCGGCAACCCGACGTTCTCCCATGTTCGCCCGGCATCGGTCGACTTGTATACGCCGTCACCAATGGAGTGTGCAGGCCGGATGACAAACGTCTCGCCGGTTCCCACCCAGACCACATTCGGATCGGACGGTGCTATGGCGATCGCACCGATCGAGTTGACGGGTTGGTCGTCGAAAATCGGCCGCCAGTTGGTGCCGCCATCGATGGTCTTCCACAGACCGCCTGAGGCGGCGCCGATGTAGCTCACCAAGGGATCCCCTGGGACACCAGCGACGGCGATCGCACGGTTACCGTCGGGTCCGATGAATCGGTAGCGAAGTTGACTCAGGTGCTCAGACTTCAGCTGCTGGGCTGAGATTGTCGCACCGAGGCCGCTTGCCATTGTGACGATGCACATTTGAACGACATGTCGAATAACCAGTCTGCGAGACGAACGAAACACTACGGACTCTCCTGTAATGTGTGGCGGCAATGTAAGGAGATGTCGTGTCGATTGGGAGGGTGGGCAGGTCCAGTGTTGATTGAAGAGTGCAGAGTTGCGAATGCAGAATTGCGGTGACGGTGGCAACATCGCACCACTACCTCGATCGTCCTGCCAATCTGCTATCCGCATTCACCAATCGACATTCTGCAATCGCAGTTTCACTTTACTTTTTGTACGTTGAACAGCAAGGAATCACCTTAGGAGCAGAGCATGGGATACAGGAGACTCATCGATCGCGACGGAGAGGCATGGGACATCAAAGATCAATCCGACTCGGTCTGGCGCTTCGAGCCGGTAGGAGGAAACCCCGCTGAGGCTGTCGACGCGGAGGCGCCTGGTTACCAAAAGGACCCATTCGAACTGAGCCAAGAAGAGCTCCAACGAATGCTCGATGAAGGCCAACGCCAGGGCGGTGCGTGGCAGAGGCCAAAAAAGAATTCGCCGTTCTTGGATGATTAGTGGCACCCCGGCACCGCTCGTCCCACGGCGGCAGGAGCGGCAGGAGCGGGAGGGGCGGGTGGGGATTGAGGAAGTGCCGGGACAGTCTTATCCTCCCTATCCTCCCTCCTCTCCCACTCCTCCCGCTGCTCTCTACTCTTCTCCCACTTGAATCTTTCAGACCACACATACAGGCTACGTCAGCGCCGAGTCATTTCATCTGAAACAACCCCTACCGAGGGATACAACCATGCGATTTTTCGCTCGTACAGTCTCGTTTGCTCTCTTCGTTGCCGCTGTGGTTCTGGCGCTCACTGCCCAAGCCGCCGCGGCACAGCAGGAAGGCACACTGGGCTTCTATCGCTATCCAGCTCTTCATGGTGACATGATCGTATTTGCCGCCGAAGGAGATCTTTGGAAAGTTCCAGCGGGCGGAGGAGTCGCGCGACGACTTACCACCCACCATTCCGAGGAAACGGACCCGGTGATTTCGCCGGACGGCAGAACGCTGGCGTTTACCGCACGCTATGAGGGCCCTGCCGAGCTGTACACGATGCCGATGGAGGGAGGAGTGCCCAAGCGGTGGACCTATGAAGCGGACGCGTCGGTTGCTACCGCGTGGACACCAGCCGGTCAGCTTGTATACGCAACGCGGTACTACAACGGGCTGCCGAAGCCGATGCTCGTGAAGCTCGAGCTGACTGATGGCACCCGCACACTCGTCCCACTCTCCAACGCGAGTGAAGGGTTCTACGACAGCAGCGGTGAGAAGCTGTTCTTCGTGCGTCCGGCGTTTCATAACAACGTCACCAAACGATATGTGGGTGGCACGGCGCGAGACGTATGGAAATTCCAAGAAGGTGCCGGAGAGGCAGTCGAGCTCACAGGTGATTATGAGGGAGAAAGCCACTCGCCAATGTGGTGGAACGGACGCGTGTATTTCGTAACAGACCGCGACGGAACGATGAACATCTGGTCGATGGACGAAAACGGCGGGGATGTGCGTCAACACACCCGGCACAGTGGCTGGGATGTGAAGGATCCATCACTCTCGACGGGGCGGATAGCATACCATTTGTCGGCCGATCTTTGGATCTATGACATCGCCGCGGATGCAAGCAGCATGGTCCCGATAACCCTCGCATCTGATTTCGACCAACTTCGTGAAAAATGGGTGACCAACCCGATGCAGTACCTCACGTCGGCGCATGTCCATCCCAACGGTGAAAGTGTGGTGCTCACAGCTCGAGGTCGCGTCTTTGTTGCCCCGGCGGGTGCGGGTCGGCTGGTGCGTGCATCCCGGAAGGACAGCGTGCGGTTCCGCGATGTGCTGTTCTTGCCTGACGGTGAGTCTCTGGTCGGGCTCTCGGACGAAACCGGAGAACTCGAGTTCACGAGGATTCCAGCGAACGGAGTCGGCGGCGACAGCCGTATCACCAACGACGGATCGGTTTTGCGCTTCCAGGGCACTCCCTCACCTGACGGCAACTGGATCGCATACGATGACAACGACAACGATCTTTGGGTGCTAAACGTCGAGACCGGAGAACAGCGGAGAATCTCCGAGAACAGGGAAGGCATCGGCGATATGGCTTGGTCGCCCGACAGCCGCTGGCTCGCATATGCGATGACCGCGATGAACAGCTTCCGACAGATCAAGTTGTACAATGTGGAGAGGCAGACGACCACGCAGCTCACCAGCGATCGGATAAACAGCTTCGACGTAGCGTGGGGCCCGGATGGTGAGTTCATCTATTTCCTGTCCGATCGCAATCTTAGGTCTTTGGTGGGTAGCCCCTGGGGTACTCGTCAGCCGGAGCCGTATTTCGACAAGGCGATCGAGATCTTCCACGTGTCTCTCAGGAGGGGATTGCGCTCGCCCTTCCGGCCAGATGATGAGCTCACCGTACCAAAGAAAAACGACGATAATGACAACGATCGACCTGAGGCCGACGATTCGGACGACGACGAAATCGAGCCAATCCGGATTGACCTCGACGGTCTCGAACGTCGGGTCACGCTGGTCCCGATACCGTCTGGCAACTATAGCTCGCTGGATGTCAACGAGGATGCTTTGTTCTTTCGTGCCAGGGGGTCGGGTGCAGGAGCGGAAACTCACTTGATGGCTATCGAGATCGACAGCGACGATATCGAAGCGAAAACGGTTGTGGAGGATATCGGGTTCTATGAGATGTCGCTCGACGGCAAGAAGCTGCTGGTACGAAAGGGGAACAGTCTCTACGTTGTCAACGCATGCGCTTCGAGTGTGGATGATCTCAACGATCACCAGGTGGATCTGGGAGGCTGGACGTTTCCGATCGACGTGCGGGATGACTGGCGCCAGATCTTCATAGACGCGTGGCGGCTCGAACGGGACTACTTCTACGATCCTGGAATGCACGGAGTCGATTGGGACGCCACCCTCGAGAAGTTCCTCCCGCTCGTCGATCGGGTGACCACACGCGACGAACTTTCGGATCTCATAGGCAGAGTTGTAGGAGAGCTGTCGGCTCTTCACACCAGTGTGCGTGGTGGAGATCTGCGGCAAGGGGAGGAAGACGTCAGCGTTGCCACTCTTGGTGCCCGGCTGTTCCGTGAGCCGGAGCTCGGCGGCTACCGTATCGACTACATCTATCAGACGGACCCTGACTATCCCGATGAGCTGGGACCTCTCGCCCATCCCGATCTCGATGTTCATGCAGGTGACGTGATCGAGGCAGTGAACGGAGTGGGATCGCTGGACGTTTCTCATATCGGTGCGCTGCTACGCAACCAACAGAACCGGCAAGTGTTATTGACCATTCGGTCCGGTGGTGGAGGTTCGACAAGGGCCGGTGAATCTCGCGACGTGATAGTTGTGCCCGCGGGCAACGAATACGGTCTCAGATACAGCGACTGGGAGTACACGCGTCGTCAGATAGTGGAAGAGCGCGGAGATGGGAGGATCGGATATGTACATCTACGTGCAATGGGCGGTGGCAATATCACCGAATGGTACCGCCAGTTTTACCCGGTCTTCAACCGTCAAGGTCTGATCATCGACGTCCGCGACAATCGCGGTGGTAACATCGACTCGTTCATCCTCGAGAAGCTGATGCGCCGCGCGTGGATGTATTGGCAGGGCCGGGCGGGCGAACCAACATGGAACATGCAGTATGCGTTCCGTGGCCACATGGTGGTGTTAGTCGACCAACGCACCGCATCAGATGGTGAGGCATTTGCAGACGGGTTCCGTAGACTGGGACTTGGCGAAGTCATTGGTAAAAGAACCTGGGGAGGAGAGATATGGCTGAGTTCCTCCAATCGTCTGAGCGATGGAGGCCTGGCACGGGCGCCGATGACTGGTGTTTACGGGCCCGAAGGTGAGTGGCTGATCGAGCAGATCGGTGTTGTGCCCGACATCGAGGTGGACAACCTACCGCACGCGACGTTCAACGGTGAGGATGCTCAATTAGACGCTGCGATACGGCTGCTGCAGGAGCAGATTGCCGAGGATCCGCGGCTCGTTCCGCCACCGCCGCCGTATCCGAATAAGGTGTTTCGGTATAGGGAGAACTGAACATCCAACATCGAACAAGGAACATCCAACACCCAACGGTAGTTGCGGAGAACTCACGCTGGGTGTCGGGTGTTCCATGCTCGTTCCTACCGAGCGCACGATTCTGATCAACGCTGCGTGAAAACGAGCATGACTACGCCGATGTTTGGTGTAGTGTGGTCAGATGACAAAGAGACCGTTCAACCTCGGCGAACGATTGCTGGATTTTGCCGTGACGATAGGACAGATCGTGAGGGTGCTGCCGAGCGACCGTCTTGGCTCGCATATGGCGAACCAGCTAATACGCTCAGGGACTGCGCCTGCTGCGAGCCACGCAGAAGCGCAATCAGCAGAATCACAGCGCGACTTCATTCACAAGTTAAAGATTGGCCTGAAGGAACTTCGGGAGACGCTGTTCTGGCTGCGCCTCGCAGCACGTATGGGCCTGAGCCGCATCGAACAGGTAGGATCAGCTGCCGCCTAGTGCGACGAACTAATAGCGATCTTCGTTAGGAGCATCGAGACTGCGCAACGGAACAAGAAAGGGTAGGGAGCGGCCAACGCGTGGATGCGCGCCAAGGCTTTACCTGCGGTGTTGGATGTTGGATGTTCCTTGTTGAATGTTCAGAGTTCACTCGCACTACTCCAGAAAGCTGCTCCTCCACATGCGCGCGAATCAAATGCCTATCCTGATCCCAGTCCTCTTTGCCGCACAATTCGTATCATCTGCATCCCATGCCCAATCCATCTCCCTTCCCCGTGTCTTGATCCTCACCACCGGCGGCACCATCGCGTCCCGCGTCGGTGCGCCAATGGAATCGGGAGTGGATCTCGTGGACGCGGTTCCAGCGCTTCTCGACCATGCGCAGATCGAGGTGGAGGAGTTCAGCCGCATCGGGTCGTCTCAGATGACGCCCACGCATTGGCTTGGGCTCGCCAAACGAATCAATCGCGCCTATGAGAGCAATCCGGATCTGTCGGGCGTAGTCGTGACGCACGGGACCGACACGATGGAGGAAACCGCATTCTTCCTCAATCTCACCGTCCGTGATTCGCGCCCAGTGATTCTGGTGGGGTCGATGCGGTCGTCAAACGAGATATCGGCTGACGGCCCAGCAAATCTCTTGAACGCGGTCCGGGTAGCGGTACAAAGGGAGGCCGTTGGCGCCGGCGTGTTGGTGGTTCTGAACGAAGATATCAGTTCCGCGAGGGACGTTTGGAAGACGGACAACCGTCGCGTACACACCTTCCGATCGCCCGAGTTCGGGTACCTTGGCGTAGTCGATCCCGACACCGTCTTGTTTTATCGTAGTTCCACTCGGCCGCATACGACTCAGAGCGAGTACGATGTAACGAGCCTCGACTCACTTCCGCACGTCGAGATCGTCACCGATTTCGCTGGATTCGACGGATCAGCAATCGAGGATCTGCTGCAACGGGTCCCTCACGGAATCGTGCTCTCCACGTTCGCCGGCGGCCGAATGAGTGCTGGAGCCCGCGTTGGAGTCCAGAACGCAGTAGAGGCTGAGGTCCCGGTGGTCGTGGCTTCACGAGTACCCGGAGGGCGAATAGTCGGAAATCCAGCGCTTCCACTGGGAGCTGTCGTTGCACGTGATCTTCCCGCTCACAAAGCGCGGATCCTACTCATGCTGGCGATGACGACTACCATGAACCTGCCCGATCTTCAGAGGATCTTCGATACCTACTGAGTGCGTGCCCTCACTACCGCGACATGCTCAACACCGACTATCATGGTAGTCCTTGGTGTTGACGTGATCTGACAGTATCTGAGAAAAAGAACGAGATGAAGATTAGAAGAATCGTATCATTGATTGCGCTGCTTTCTTTTTGTGTGATGGCAGGTACAGGGGTCGTGATGTTTCTTGCGCCGCAGAGCAGGGTGGCGTATTGGAACGGATGGGAGCTGTTTGGTCTGTCGAAGCGTGACTACGACGCGATCCACTCGACATTCATGCTGTTATTCCTCACATCCATTGTCTGGCACACCGTCCTCAATTGGAAATTCCTCGTCGACTACCTGAAAACGAGCACCAGGAAGCTCGTTGTTATCACTCCCGAGTTTTTGCTAGCCATGGCGATCTGTGCACTATTCTTGGTCGGGACGGTTTGGCGGTCTATTCCGTTCGATCAATATCTCGGTATCGCGGGAGTCGCCAAGACCTATTGGAGGGAGACTCTTGGCTCTCCACCTTTGGCTCCAGCCGATGCGACACCGTTGGGTCAGTTCTGCCATGGAATGGCGGACGTGGATAGGTATGCCAGCGATCGGCTAGTGGCCATAGACTGTGACCAGGCTCTTTCGGTGCTTAGACAGGCTGGAATCCATGTAGACGACCTTTCGCAACCGATGGACGACCTTGCGGCAGCAAATGGAACGACTCCGAGGGCAGTTTCCGAGATAGTGATGAGTGTGGCCCGACCGGTTTCCGACGATAACGCGGAGGCTCTTCCAGACTGAGTCCTCCTCTGCCCCTGGCGCGCAGCGATCCGCCACCACAACTTTGCGACCAATGAGAGAGTCTCTGGACCGCATGCAATCCGCTCTCGCCGGGCGCTACCTGATCGAACGGAAAATCGGCAGTGGGGGCATGGCGACGGTGCACCTGGCCCACGATCTGAAGCACGATCGCCGGGTGGCGCTCAAGGTGTTGCGGTCTGAGTTAGCTGCCACTCTGGGCGCGGAACGCTTCCTGCGCGAGATAAGGATCACTGCGCGACTCAATCATCCACATATTCTTCCGCTGCTCGATTCGGGCCACGCTGATGGATTTCTCTACTACGTGATGCCTTTTGTCGTTGGTGCCTCGCTGCGTGGGTTGCTCTGCAGAGAGGAGGAGTTGTCGATCGATCAAAAGATTCGAATCACGTTGAAGGTCGCTGCCGCACTCGATCACGCCCACAGTCAGGGGGTAATCCACAGAGACATCAAACCGGAGAACATAATGTTCTCCGAGGGGCTCCCTGTTGTCGCTGATTTCGGGATCGCCAAAGCTGTGAGTGCTGCTGGCCCCGAGAATCTCACGAGGAGTGGATTTCCGCTGGGCACACCAGGGTACATGAGCCCAGAACAAGCCGCTGGAAGGGTCGCGGCGGATGCTCGGACCGATGTTTGCGGCCTCGCCTGTGTGGTCTATGAAATGCTCGTTGGAGATACGCCAGGCGTGTGGCCCATTCCAGATGAGGTTGAGGCCGGACGCTTTGCAGACGTTCCCCACGGTCATCGCGAATTGTTGGACAAGCTACCGGACGCAGTAGAAGCGGTGTTGGTGAAGGCGTTGGCGATCAGACCGGCCCACCGGTACGAGACGCCGACAGAATTTGCCAAGGCACTGGCGCATGCCGCAGGCCGAAGTGACCTACTGGACGACACAGAGACGCGAGAGATACTAGGTCGAGCGGCCGAGTTGGAGGCTTCACGGCAACGCGATGATGGTTCGCTCTCTCTCGGTGCAGCTGAGCAGGTTGCAGCGGAGGTCGGAATAGAGCCGGAGCGAGTTCGAGAAGCCGAAGACGCGCTCGGCCTGGCGCCGGGGCAGATCCAACCAAGACTTTTGGATCAGAGTTCCCAGAGCGCGATACGAGGCGGCAAACTCCGCTTCCAGCGAGAGACGGAAGGTGAGATCTCGGAAGAAGTGCATCAGACCCTAGTGGATGAGATCGACCGCAACCTCGGTATTGTCGGGAGGATCTCACCGTTTGGCCGGTCCCTCACCTGGAGTCCCGCCGCACCCAGCGACGAAGAACGCAATGTCGTCGTCAAGATCACTCCACAGGATGGAAGAACACGAATACACGTAGAAGAGCGCGTAGAGCTGTCGGGCTGGGAACGACTCGTGCCTGTGGTGGGCGTGGTTGCTGGTGCGGCAATTGGGGTCATTGGCGCGGGCACATTTCAAGCATCAAACACTACTGTGGGATTCTCAGCTCTTGGATTGGCACTCGTCGGTGCCTTTGTGGCTGCGAGGGCGACAACGTGGGGTGTATGCCGTCGTCGCCGGCCCGAGCTCGAGCACCTTGCCAACCGACTGGCGGAATTGGCAGCAAAGAGTCGGTGGGTCGGGTAGAACACCCGACTGCGAACATTCAACATTCAACCTTCCTTCCAGTTTCACCTCCTTCTAGTGATCTTGTACGTGCGCATCTACACCACTCTTGGCTTTTCCAATACGACAAAATGAGAATTGATAAGAAGGCTATTCATATAGCAGCTGTTGTTTGCCATCTAGTGTTTCTGTCCGCAACGACTCAGGCACAGACGGGCGATTACGCAACCCACGAGACTACCCCGATCGCCAACGCAGTCCGAACCGACGTAGCCCCTGACGTCGACGGCCAACTGAACGAGCCGCTCTGGAACAGTGCCCCCGTCATTGTAGGCTTCGTGCAGCACGAGCCGCTCGAGGGCCAACCACCGACGGAACACACAGAGATCCGTATTGTCTACGACGCCACCGCCGTCTATGTCGGGGCGCGGATGCTCGACAGCGATCCACGCGCCATTCGTTTCGGTGAGAACCGCCGCGACGCGGGTCTTCAAAACGCCGATGCATTGCTGTTGGTGCTCGACACCTTTCACGATCGCCAAAACGCATACGTTTTCGGCACGACTGCGGCGGGTATCGAGTACGACGGTCAGGTCACGAAAGACGGCCAGGGGGGGCTCAGTCAGGGCGTACGGCGGATTCAGGCGGGTGCGGGAGCGGGCGGAGGCTTCAACCTCAACTGGGATGGAAGCTGGGATGTCGCGACGTTCATTGACGACGAAGGATGGTACGCTGAGTTCAGGATCCCGTTTGCCACGCTGAGATATGCCGGAAGCGGCCCGCAGCAGTGGGGTCTCAACATATCCCGGACCATAAGACGATCGAACGAAGAGGTTTTTTGGGCGCCCATCGGAAGGCAACATACGCTTTACCGTGTCTCGGAGGCGGGCACACTACAAGGCATCGAAGCTCCTGTACGCCGGTCTGTTCGTGTAACTCCCTACATGTTGAGCTCGGTGCAAAGAGACTTTGAACTCGCCACGGAAGCAGACTGGACAGGAGAGTTCGGCGCCGATGCCAAGATTGGTCTCACCCCCGGTTTGAACTTAGACCTCACGTATAACACCGATTTCGCGCAGGTCGAGGCAGACGAACAGCAGGTGAATCTCACACGGTTCAGCCTGTTCTTCCCCGAAAAGCGGCCGTTCTTTTTGGAAAACGCTGGATTATTCGCGGTAGGAATCCCAAGAGCAGGTACCGATCTGGGGCTCGATCTCTTTTATAGTCGCCGTATCGGTATTGGCGAAGGTGGGCAGCCCATCCCGATCATCGGGGGTGGACGACTCACGGGAACGGTCGGAGGGGTGTCAGTCGGTCTGCTGAGCCTTCAGACCGACGAGGTGAATGATGCCGCGATCGGCATGAACAACTACGCCGCGACCGGCATGAACAACTACTCGGTCGGACGCTTTCTAAAGGAGCTGCCAAATCGTTCACAGATTGGCGCCATGGTCATAAGCCGCCTGAATACCGACTCTACGGGCGACTACAACCTCACATACTCGGTCGATGGACGGCTTGGCATCGGTGAGAACATCAATATCGACGGGCACGTCGCTCGAACGGAAACACCTGGACTCAACGGGAGAGAGCACGCGATCGGCCTGACTGGTGCCTACCTGACCCGTGACTGGAACATCACAATGCAGTATCGAGAAGTCGGTGAGGACTTCAATCCAGAGGTCGGTTTCGTTCCCAGATCCAACTACCGAGTGATAATCGGGCGGGTACAGCGGAACATCCGCGTTCCTAGCATTGGGTGGATTCGAGAGCTGCAGCCGCACATCGTGGCGAGGGAGTGGCGGGGCTTCGATGGATTCGAGCAGACGCGGTACATCCACATCGACAACGCCATTGCGATGCAGAACGGTGGATACCTTTCGACGGTCGTCAACATCAGGCGCGAGGGATTGCAGAGGCCATTCGAGATCGCGGAAGACATCTTCGTTCCCGCTGCGACTTACGATTTTGCCGAGTTTCTTCTCCGTTTCAATACGGATGCGAGCGCACCGCTATCGCTCACATCCGAGGCGACTGTGGGTAGCTTCTTTTCAGGCGATCGCAGGAGTGCCACGGCGACGATTACCAATCGGATAGGCTCCACATGGACTGCGGCGCTTATTGTCAACTACAACGACGTCGACCTTCCTGAAGGGAACTTCGAGCGAACGCTCGTGGGGCTCAAGGCCGCCTACGCGTTTACTCCGAGAGTGTATCTGCAGGCGCTGATCCAGTATGACAATCAACGCGACGACATATTTGCCAACATGCGGTTTGGCTGGCTCAACACGGCTGGCACCGGTCTATTCCTTGTGTATAACGAAGTGCAAAGGACAGTATCGCCTACCGGACCACGCGACCGCGTGTTCATCGTCAAGTACAACAGGCAGATCAGCTTGACACAATAGACCGCGGTAAGGGGGTATCATGGGCAAGCTCATTGGCGGTGTTGTGGTCGGGTACATCACTATGTTCGTTGCCGTATTCGTGCTCTTCTCGGCCGGATGGGGCGCGCTGGGAGCAGACGGCTCGTTCCAACCTGGAAGTTGGGACGTCTCATTCGCATGGGTCGTTCTGAGTATTGTCGTAGGTTTGGTTGCAGCCATTGCGGGTGGGTATGTCTGCGTTCTCATCACCGATCACCCTCGAGGTGCAGCGGCACTGGCTGGCGTTGTGTTCGTTCTTGGAATCCTCATGGCAGTCCCCGTGCTGTTGGGTGGGCCCGGCGACGTCGCAACGACTGCGCGGCCAGAGACGGTCGGAATGTTCGACGCTATGTCGAACGCCAAGCAGCCGACCTGGATCGCATTGCTCAATCCACTGTTGGGGGTTGTCGGCGTTTTCATTGGCGCGCGGTTGAAGGGAAGATCTGTCCCTACCTAACCCGTACCCACCATTTCTCTTCTTCGTCTCCGCTCTCGACACGCTGAATGCCAAGGTCGAGCAGGTCACCGCGAAGGACGTTGACCAGCCGTTCCGCCTGTTCACGTGTAACTCCGCCGTGGATAGCGACTACAGTGCTCTCTTTGCCCTTCACTTTCACCCGGGCATCCTTGAGGTTGTCGGAAAAGTCTTGAAGCTGGCCCTCGAGGTTCTTCGCGAAGTCGAGCCGCTCCTGCTTCGAAGCGGGCTTCTTTCTTTTGGCTCTCTCCTCCTCGATTCGAGCGGATCTGCGCACCGAGAGCAGTGTGGTCAGAGTGAACGGAAGGCCTGCCGCGAAACCGAAAGTGAAGAAGAACCGCGGCGACTCGAGAGTGGCAGTCGCTTCCTGATCGCCGACCACGGCGAAGTAAGCCCACGCTACTATACCGACGACCGCTGCGCCGACAGCGAGGAAATACAGGGTTACCCCCCACCATTTCCATTGGGTCACCGATGCGCGGCCGCGTTTGCTGCGCATCAGCATGCCGGGGCCGAAATTGCCCAGCATGCCCCCCGCGAACGTGAGGGCCAGGAGGCTGAATAGAGTGGTCCTGTCCATCTGAGTTCTTCCCCTACGGTGGAATCGAATCAACATCGAATATCGAAAGTTGAACGGCGAATGTCGAATTCCGGCTAATAACTGCGTATGGTCGCATCGATGCGGTATACTTTCCACCGTGACTTTCCTGACCCTCGCAAACGTTTCCGTCTCGTTCGGCGGCAATCCGCTTCTCGACGATCTGTCTCTGACGCTTTCCAAAGGTGAGCGTTGGGGAGTCGTTGGTCGCAATGGAGCAGGGAAAACCACGATCTTTCGACTTATCACCGGTGATCTCGATCCGACCTCGGGTACGGTCGTGAGAGCGCCCGGCATGCGTGTTACCCTGCTCGACCAACACAGGGAATACGACAACGCTGCTTCCGTGTGGGATGCCGCAGCTTCGGGGTTCAGCGACGTGATCGCCTTGGGACGGGAGCTCGACCGCCTCACGGCGCGGCTCGAGGAGCTTGGAAACAGAGCTACCGATGCCGACGCTGCGCGATATGGACGTGTGTTGGAGCAGTTCACGCATCTCGATGGATATGAATTCCATTCGCGGGTTGACTCGGTATTACAGGGTCTAGGTTTCGATCCCAACGAGGCGAAAGCACGGCCGCTCGCGACGCTGAGTGGTGGCGAGCTTGGTCGCGTTGGGCTTGCCGCACAACTGGCGGCGCCGGCAGACCTTCGGCTCTTCGACGAACCGACCAATCACCTGGATCTCGACACCACTCGATGGCTCGCATCGTATCTACGCGAATCGGGTGACACCGTTTTGGTCATAAGCCACGACCGAGCGTTCCTAGACGAAACTGTTGAACGCGTTTTGTTTGTGAACGCTGGCACGGCGGTTTCTTACCGGGGCGGTTACTCGGAGTTCGTACGTCAGCGCAACGCACGAGAAATAACGGAACAAAGGGTATATGCGAAACAACAAACGCTGATCAAGAAGGAAGAGGAGTACATCCGCCGCAACATTGTCGGGCAGAAGACCAAGCAGGCTCAGAGCCGCCGCAGGAAACTGGAACGTCTACCGCGACTCTCCGCGCCACCGGCAGACGAACAATCCATGGTGTTGCTGCTCGAGGCCAGCGAACGAGGCGGTGACCGCGTCGTGGACATGAAAGACCTGAGGGTGGTTGTCGGAACGCGCACTCTTCTCGAGGGCGTTACGGTTACCGCGAGGCGTCGAGACGTGATAGCGTTGGTGGGCGCCAACGGCACTGGAAAGACAACGCTGCTTGCTACCATCCTCGGTGCTCACCCTCCTGCCGGTGGCGAGGTGAAGCTCGGCGCTTCCATTGCAGCCGCCTGGTACAGACAAGATCTCGTCGGGGTGCCGCTAGACCGAAAGGTTTTCGACATCATCTATGACCTTCGGCCGCAATGGACCCGCGGACAAGTGCAGGGACACCTGGGTGCGTTTCAGTTCTCGGGTGACGAAGTCTTTCGGGTGACAAATTCCCTTTCGGGCGGCGAACGCTCTCGAGTTGCGTTAGCCATGACGACCCTCGCACGCGCCAACCTGTTGGTGCTCGATGAACCTACGAACCATTTGGACGTGGAAGGTATTGAGGTTCTCGAGGATGCCATCGAGCAATACGACGGAACCGTTATACTCGTGAGTCACGATCGTGCGTTCCTACGTGAACTATCCACCCGCGTGTGGACGATTACCGATGGGAAACTCGAGGACTACGACGGCCCGTTCGTGGATTGGGAAACTAAGCAGGAAGAGCTCACGCGGGAACGTGAAATCCGTCGTACTATCGAAGAAGAGCAACAACGTCCGCCACCCAAAAAACGTCCTCCTAAACCTCCAGATCCGGCACGGATACGTCGCAAAGCAGACCGGGAAGTTCAAGCGGCTGAAGGTGCAGTTGAGGCAGCGGAGCGGTCTGTCGCAGCCATTGAAGCCGACTTGGCTGACGCCGGCCTATACGACGGTACCGAAGAAGGAAACCGCCGAGCCGATGAATTGGGGCGTTCTCTCGAGGAAGCCAAACAGGTGTTGAACGAGGCGATGGCGAGGTGGTCGGACGCGGTGGAGACCTTGGAAGGTCTGGACTAGCCTTCCCCTCGCCAGCACATCTCCCAGAATGCCAACTCGTAGCGACAAGACGTAACAAAGAGGTTTACCAGCCGCTCCCTTCCCACGGCGTTCTTGTCCGCGGCCACTCTCTCCATCTCGTCCTTCAGCCAATCAGCTGCGGCAACGAACTCGGGGTCGCTGTACTGAGCAATCCAGTCGGCATAACGCCGGTCCTCAGGCGGCTTGCCCCGTGCCAGCTCGAGAGCCAGATCGACGTACCCCCAAGTGCACGGCAGCAGGGCGGCAACCGCCTCCGCGTAGTCTCCACTCTGTGCAAAGCGCACCAAGAAACCGGTGTACGCACGCGTGGTGGGCCACATCGGCGTCGACTCCAACTCCTCCACGGAGATATCGAACCGCTTCGCGTATTGCCTGTGTAGCTCCATCTCTGTTGCCAGCGTAAGGTGCAGCGCGTTCGCGTACCAAGTCATTGCCTCCAAGGTATCGGCCCGGGCCGCGCAGAAACCGAACACGCGCGCGTACTCGATGAGATACCGGTAGTCCTGCTTCACCCAGTTCTCAAACACCTTCGGGTCGAGGCTCCCGTCCGCGATGCCGCTCACGAAGGGGTGTGCCAATTGCGCGGCGATCTGAGGCTCTACCTCTCTCTGCAGCTCGTCAATGAAGGTCACTAGACGGTCGGCTTCAACGCACAAATGGCAACGTAGTCACCGCGGTCGAAGCCTTCGCTGGGCTCTTCCACTGAGTCATTCGTGAAGATAGGATGGCGCGTCAGGGTTTGCGCGAATTCGAGCCTCTCGAACCCGCACTGCTCCAGCAGCTGGATCTTCGCTTGTGTGGTTCGCCAATGGGCGGCAGCTGCGAATTCGACCGGATAAGGATCGGGCGGCGCCACGCCTTCGAAGACCGAGTCGTCCCAGGTCCCCTTGGCAACAGCGAGGTTGTACAACAGTGCATAGCTGCTTTCGGCGGGTACATCCGCCACTACCAAGCGGCCGCCGGACTTCAGCACTCGAAATGCCTCTGAGAAAGCTTTAGGCAAGTCGTCGATATACGACGGTGTGCCGTTAAACAGCAGGGTGTCAAAGCTCTCGTTTTCGTGTGGGATATTCTCTGCGGTGGCGGATAAAATGTTCATGCCGCGCTTGCGTGCGATCTCCGCCATCCCATCACTCGGCTCGAGTCCCGCATTTATCTCGATGCCGAAGTCACGGCGCAGTAGTGATTCAAACAGGCCACTCCCACACCCGACACTCAACGCTGCTTTCGGATCCTTCAGGAACCGGGCGATCAATCGCACTTCTGAATCCAACACCGCCTGGTTTTCCAAAAACCAACCGTCGTACTTCTCTGCGTATTCGTCAAACGCTTCTGTGCTCATTTGTCCTCGCGGGTTCAGTCATCGCGTTGCAGTTTCTTCGAGAAATGGAGGATAACGTAATCTGCTCAGGTTTGATGCGAAGCTCAATTGGTCCGATAGAGATCGTGTATGGTGGATTGCTTCAGCCTCTTGAAATCAACGACACCGTACCATTATCGCCGTCGACGATCACTTCATCTCCGTCAACAAGAGCCCGCATTACTCCGGCTACTGACATGACTGCGGGGATCCCATACTCACGCGCGACGATCGCAGCATGTGATGCGGCCCCGCCTGTCTCGGTGACGACCGCCGCAGCCGAGGCGAAAAGCGGAGTCCAGGCTGGCGTAGTGTATTGGCAAACCAATATCTCGCCGGGCGACAACCGCTCGAACTGATGTTCGTTACGTACGAACCGCACCTTCCCGGTGACGACGCCCGGACTGGTGGCGATGCCCTTCAGTTTTGAGTCTGTCTTGACGGAGGTTTGCCGTTCTTTCTGCCATCGCGTATTGGCGATCTGGTAAGTGGCTCTCCGGACTGCAAGCAGGTGCTGAACATCATCTTGCTGAGGCTTTTCTTGTGAGAGAAGCCAAGAACAAATCTCGTCGTACTTCAGGTAGAAGACATCGTCTTTTGAGAACAGAATTCCCTTGTCCACCAGCCGCCGCGACCATTCAGAAGAGATGTCTTGAAGTGCAGCTTGAACTCGTGTCAGGTCGAAATGGCTCAACTCACGGAACTCGGTGAGACTGCGGAGGGACTCCAACAGCCGACCAAACACCCTGGGTAGCCCGGGAAGCAAACGCAGCTTCTGTTCAACCCTTTCACGGGCCTCGCGGTAGGATTGGTGTGATTTCCGGACGTTTGCTGTTGGCTCTTCTACGCTCACCATACTCTTGAGCAGCCGCCAGACGTGCGAGGGGTCTGCGCGCCAGGTAGGAGTGGACAGATACCAGCAGGAGGTTTCTCTATGTCCAAACTCACCTAGGAAGTCACCGAACTTCGTCAAGAAATCTCTGCCTTCAAACGACGTCTCCAGCAACTTCGGGTCGAGCTCTTCGATGGCATCACGGACAACCGGGTCCTGCCGCGCGAGGCGCGAAAGACGCCACAGTGCAGCATTGGCGTCGAGTGTTGGATGATCTAGACCACTCATAAGTCCAGCAAGTGTCTTCGCGCTCTTGTTTTTCCCAACCGCCATCGTCACCAACAGCTTCAGAATTGACTCAGTTCTGAACGCTGATGCGGCGAACATCCGTTCGTTGAGAGGCTCTTCCCAGACGGTGAGTAACCGATCAGCTCGCTCGAATAACTCGGCGTTGTCGAGCGCAGTCAGGTCGACAGTCTCCGTCTCTTGCCTTAACATCTGACCCGGCCCGGACTCCCACCACTTTTTCCAGTCTGTTCCTAGCAGACTCAGCGTCTGCCATGATGAGCCCAAGAACCGCCATGTCAGTTGGTAGGGAGGAAAACGATATGCCTGATGCCAAACCTGCGATCTGAAGGCGTCTTCGTCTTCGGGTTTCACTACCGCGCCACTCCGCCTCAACCCTGCGATGGCCGCTCCAACCAGTCGCGTATATACCAGGTTGTCCAACGGCCTGGGCGCAATCGGATATCGTTCAAAGACCAGCGGCCGCATCATACGATCTGCTAGTGAAGGCTTACCGAGCGGTTCGAGTTCTTCGGGGACGGCCTTTCCTAGTGTCGTTATCGGCCGGGCCTGTAGGAGTGCCAGCTCGTTATCACGAAAGGCAAACTCAATGTCCTGCGGGCATCCCAAGTGCTTCTCGACATCGGCGGCGACTCGGCACAACTCCTGTATCTGATTGACCGTCAGTGATTCAGTTGCGCCCTCTTGTTCGACCACCTCGCACGTGGATCTGTCTACTCTGTGTATGCAGCCGGCGGCCATACCTGACACCAATGCTTCACCAAAGCCAGAGATGACCTCGACCAACATCCGGTCGGAACGTTGTGAAACTGGGTCGACGGTGAATAAGACTCCGGCGGCGTCGGCCGGATACATGGATTGGACGATTACGGCCATTTCACCTGCTGAGTGTTCCAACGATCGGCGCTGACGGTATTCCAAGACCTCGCGGCACCAGAGTGACGCCCAACATTTCTTTATCGCGCGCCGCAGCTCTCTTCCGCCGCTGATGTTGAGCAGAGTGCGGTACTGTCCTGCAAACGATGCTCCAGCGAGATCCTCTGCTGTCGCGGAAGACCTAACAGCCACCTGTTGTGCGCCTAGCTCGCTGAACGCGTCCGACAGAGCGTATTGAAATTCCTCACTCAGAGGAGAATCGTAAAGCAGGTCGCGGGCGATCTGCTCGACAGTGTTCCAATCTTGGGTCTCTAAAAAAGGCGAAACGGCATCGAGCAAACGGCAACGCTCGATGTGATCGCGATAGTAGGCGGTAGGCACCACAAATCCTGGGGGGACTTGGATACCTAGCCGACTGAGCTCCCCCAGGTTTGCGGCCTTGGAACCACAGGTAGCGTAGTCTTCCCGCCCAATTTCACTCAGCCATCGAATTCCCACCATGGACTCCGTCGAGTATGAAACTCCAGCCTGACTCGAGAATCGGTACGGCTTTGCTGTACCCCGCTATGGATGCGAGAACCGCGCCCTGATACACCGCGAGAATGTGATATGCAAGTTCCTTTGCGGAGATATCGGATCGTACCTGCTTCTTGTGCTGTGCTTCGACCACCATCTGCTCCACCATCTCAAACACGCGCACTCGAGCCGGGGTGGGTCGGCCTAGATACTCCCTGTCGTATTGGCTGTTGAGGTACACCAACTTCAAGTCTTCGGTATTGGCATCGGCCTCGCGAGCCATCGCGAGAACTAGAGCGTGCAAGCGGGCGAGTGGAGACACCGAAGAGTCGGGCTCACCGAAACTGGCTTCCAGCTGTTTCTGCAATCTCTGCCCGTAGAAACGGAGCACACCTTGTTTCGTACCGAAGTGATTGAAATAGGTCGCACGACTGAACCCGGCCCTCTCCGCGATCTCATCCACGGAGGTTTCTTCGTACCCGTTTTTTTTGAACAGCTCCATAGCGGCGTCGAAGAACGCCTGTTTGACAGCGATTCTCTTCTTTTCGCGAAGGCCAGACATGATTCGCACGACTCCTCGTGGACAATCTAGATTCAAGTATAATATTAGATGTAAGTATAATAATTTGCAAGGGGAGAGAGAAAACGATCTCTCTCACTATTCGGCGCGTGCGCGCTTCCATTGACACACCTCTGACCGGGAGTGAGCTTCTGCGCCACGACTGCAGCTGGTTGCAGTCAGAGTTTTTGGGGGACTCCACCTCAAGTTTCGTTTCAGCAATCGGCAGGAGATAGAATGGTCGAGTCAAACCGCAGAGAGTTCTTCAAAACGGCCGGTGCAGCTTCCGTCGCTGTTGTGTGCGTTGGCGCATCAGGAGCTTGTGCGAGCCAGCCGGCTCGGCAGCGCCAGACGATAGACGTCGAAGACCAGATCGACCCCTGGATCGAGCTAAATCTCGACCACCTCGCTTCGAACGTTCGAGAGGTCAGAAGAATGGTCAGAACCCGGCCGATCATGGCGGTTGTGAAGTGCAATGCATATGGCCACGGTGCCGTAGAAATCGCCACGGCGTTACAAGACCGGAATGGGATCGGCCATTTTGCCGTGGTGAAGGTTCGAGAGGCACTTCTGCTTCGAGATGCGGGGATTCGTGGGATGGTTTTGAACATGGGACCGTTCAACCGACGCGAGGCAAGAGAGGTCATTAGACTCGACATCTCTCAATCGATTTTCTCAGATGCTGTGGAAGTGCTTGCGGAGGAGGCTCGCCAGTTGGGCAAGCAAGCGAGAGTTCACATCTGTCTGGACACGGGGATGGGGCGAGTTGGCGTCCCGCATCGACAAGCCCTGCCGTTCATCGAGAGAGTGGCAGAGATGCCCGACATTCACATTGAAGGCGTCTTCACCGCCATGACCGAGGATGACGACTTCAATCCGGTCCAGATCGAGCGGATTGAGTCCATATGCGAAGCAGCAGCTGAGCGAGGGATCGACGTAGGTCTTCGGCATGCTGCGTCGAGTGCCGAGGTAGACAGATACCCCTATGCCCATCTGGACATGGTTCGCCCCGGCAACTGCATACTAGGGCTCGAGCCGGAACGACAGTTAAACATGGACATCAAACCGGTCATGAGCTTCAAGAGCCGGGTCGTGTACGTGAAGCAGATGGTAGCCGGCGAGACACTGTCCTATCATCAGGCGTACAAGATCACGAGAGATAGTCTGATAGCGACGTTGCCCTGTGGCTATTCCGACGGTTACCCCGCTGTCGTTGCGAACAAGGCGGATGTGCTCATCAGAGGGCACCGTCATCGGTTGGTGGGACCCATTACCGCCAATCACATGATGGTTGACGTGACGGGCCACGAAGACATCAAGATTGGCGATGAAGTTGTGCTGTGGGGAAGCCAGGGAGACGAACGCATCACCAAGGTAGAGTTGGAGAGCCTCGCACCTGAAGGCACAAATACGTACCGAATGGCTACTAGAACGAGGGCGTATCTTCCACGACTTACGGTGTAGCCGGACCAGAACGCAGGTGTTGGATAGGTTCGAGCAACTACTTGGAGAACTTCAATGGATGAGAACCTGAAGCGCAGAGATTTTCTCACCGCCTGCGCTGGCGCGGGTGGTTTGGCGACGGGCGGTTTCGCGTCGAGTGCCGTCTTCCAAACAGACTACGATGAAGCCGAGGTTGCGTCTCTTCGGCCTTGGTGGGCAGAGCAGGTGGATGAGGCCGTGCTCGCTATCGACGATGATGTGTACGCGAGGTTCAATCAGCACAAGAATGTGCTGAACGCCTACCGCGATTATGTGAGTGAGGAGCGCGCTCAGGAGGTGGAGGATAAAAAGGTGGCCATGCGGGCGGACGTCGAAGCTGGCACTCTTCCGGGGTACCGTCGAGAGGACAACGCGTTGATGCTTGCAGGCTGGACTCTGCGCGGCACCGGCAACATGAATCGGGGTCTTCGCTCGTGGGCTCCGCAGCGCCGCCGCGGAGAGCCGCCGACACCGTGGGAGACGACGCCTGAACACGCTGCAAACGTCATCAAACGCGCGGCGCATTTCTTTGGCGCTGGAGCTGTTGGCATCGCGTCGCTCGACCGTCGCCACATTTTCTCACGAAGCTACGGGGTGGACATTCATTTCGAGGATGTGGAAGAACCGTACGAGATCGAGAACGAAAAGGCGGTGATTCCCGACAAGGTGAGATACGCCATTGCCATCGTTATGCGTATGTCACCCGACGTTGCAGCTCTAGCACCGTCACAACTCTGCGATGCAACAACATCACTTGGTTACAGCCGGCTGGAGTTCACTGTCGGCCATCTTGGCGCCTTTATTCGGAACCTGGGTTACACGGCAATACCGAGTGTCAACGGAATGGGTTCGAGCCCACCGTTTGCGGTTGATGCCGGATTGGGAGAGATGGGTCGCACCAACCGCTTCATCTCACCCATCTTTGGACCGGCAGTTCAGTTGGGCAAAGTGCTGACCGAGCTGCCGATGGCAGCGGACAAACCCATCAACTTTGGACTCAAGGATTTTTGTACGGCATGTGGGCGCTGCGCAGAGACCTGTCCTTCAGAGGCACTTTCGTTCGACGAGCAGCCGAGCTTCGACGTGCGTGGTGAGTGGAATAATCCAGGCCACCAGACATGGTACGAAGACAGTGTTCGGTGCTTCGAGTTCTGGGAAGAGTCGAATAGCTACTGCAGCACCTGCATCATGGTATGCCCGTGGGCAAAGAAAGACAAGACTGCGTTGCACGAGATTGTCAAAGCATCGAGCGCAAAGATGCCGTTCTTGAGCCGTCTCTTAGCGAGTATGGACGAGAGGTTTGGGTACGGTAGGATGAAAGATCCTGACGCGTGGTGGGATCTGGACCTCAACGAGCACGGGATCGACTCATGGTGACCCAGTCGGAAGCAAACAGCGCGGGAAAAGAGACTGGTTACCTGACACTGCGAATCCGCAAGCGTCCGTGGTATGTGTGGTTGCTCAGGGCAGTGTGGGTGCTTTGGCTTTTGTTCTGGTTGGAGTTCGCGATCGGGTCGAAACAAGAGCTGGAGCCGCAGGCGTTTTCAACGGCGGTGAAGGTGCTGATCGTGAGTGTCTTGTTGGGGCTTGGGCTCTACTTTTGGAGGCTGCGGGAGGGGAGGAAGAGGAAGGTGGAGGCCTAGCGGCGACGGCCACCGTCAGACTACAAACGCTTGCTCCTTCTCTCTTGCCTGTACCATCAACGCTTCAAAACGCGGATCGTCGCGAAGCGGTGATAACAGCCTCTCGTTCTCGCCAAGGTACCGGTGATTCGTGAACCCTCGCTCGATACCGAGTTCCAACCATTCGAATACTCTGTCAGTCTCACCCAGGCGTGCCAAGCATGCGCCCACTCTGCAGGCTGACGTACCATCTCTTGGCGCCAGGACCTTCAGGACGACGATGAAGTGTCCGGAGTGTGGTGGAAAAGTGACGCAACGTGTGGGAGACTACCCCTACCTTGGAGAGGAACTTCCCAACGTTGTACTCGTGGGTGTGAAGCTTCGCACCTGCACTGAGTGCGAATTCAGCAGTGTCGGCATTCCGAAGTTGGTTGGACTGCACAAGGCTATCGCGGAGTGTTTGGCAAAAGCGACGCATCAGCTCTCGCCAGGGGAAATCCGCTTCCTTCGAAAGTACCTCGGCTGGTCGGGTCGAGACTTCGCTCGTCACTTCGGAGTTTCAGCTGAAACAGTCTCGCGATGGGAGAACGGCAAAAATACGATGGGCGCAACAGCGGAGCGACTCCTACGACTGTCAGCCCTGACACTCGATCCGATACAGGAATATCCTCTTCCGGACAACTTCAGCATGCGGAGTGATAAACCGGGAGTGCGAGCCACGCTGCACGGTAGCTGGAAGCTGGAGGTCGCTTAGGGGGGGGCCCGACCAGAGATTGCACGCGACTGATGCTCCTAGACGTCGACTACCCCCTCCTTCCCACATCCTCCAGCACACCCAACGGCCCCCGCTCACGAATCAACTCCAGCTCCCGCTCGTCACGCGCCAACAGAGATCCAGCAAACCCCAGTGCGTTGACGGAAATCGACTCGTAGTGCTCTACCGAACGCGGTACCAGCAACATCCAGTCGCGTGTAGCAAGAAGGTTGTAGGGACCGGGTGAGGTAGCGTTGTTTACCTGGCGCAACATCGCCAAGTATGCCTGCTCGATTTCCCTCGCTGCGTCAGACGTATCCAGCGAGTTGAGCTGTGAGATTTGACTTAGCACGTGGCTAAATGCAAAGGCGGGAATTGACCCGAACAATCCTTCGAATGACGCACCTGCTACCAGCGTGTCGATGGGCGTACACTCTGAACATCCACCAAGCGGAAGCGGTACTTGCTGCAGGTGCTTATGTGGCTGACTCGCACCTGAAACGGTGCCTGAGTTATAGAACGCGAGTCCTTCAAATTCCCTGAGGCACATCCACATTGCCTCGAAGTCGCGAACCGTGAGCAAACTCTCCTGATGCTCGAACTCCCGTGTCACGATCAGGAGGTGGTGCTCCATGACGTTGAATCTGTTCAACAGACACACGTGAGTGTCTGACACGTCTGCCACGAACATGTTCTTTTCGTAGGGAAGGAACGGGTTCGTGCCCTCCTGGCGTTGCGTGATACTCTCTACCCGTTTCCGCTCGAGCTGCTGTACGAGGTGAACCTGAAAACGGATACCGCGCTCCTCCACGTGCTCGATCCGAGTCGGAATCCTTTCGAGCGCACCACACCGAACGGCATGCTCGGTAGCGTCGAGAATAGACTGCCAAAGTCTGCCGGGGGGCATACGTATTACCACCGCTTTCCCGGTTGAGGTATTTGCCGCGGAAGAACGCGGAAGAACACGGACATCGGACAGCAGACGGCACAAACGCCAAGAAACAAGGCGCTATAAGTGGTCGGACACCGAAACTGATCAAGAGAGTCCGCGTATTTCCGCGACACTCCGCGGCTACCCAACTCTCTACTCACTACTCACCAACTCACAGCTCCCCGTTTACCACGATCCACCCAACCGTTTCCAGAATCTCCAGGTATCCAACAACCTGATCTATCGTGATATCATCGCCTGCCATTGCGGTGACTTGGTTGCGGATTTCCGTGACCGAACGCTGTCCGTTCACGAAGTTCAGGATCCAACGGGTCTGGTTGGAACTGAGACCCAAGTCCGTGAACGCCTCGGGGTGTTCCTGCCGATACGTGTTGTAGTGCTCGTGATCGGTCAGGTTAAACACCTGGCCCATGATGGCGGAATGCACGTCCGGCACCACGCTCGAATAACGTCGCTCTTCTGCCGACTGCGGACGCTGGCTAGGCGCCGAGGCCCCAAGTGTCTGCGCTCGTACTGCGGCATAACTCACCACCTGACTTGTAAGCCCTTCGCGATACTGCTCCCACTGGGTAATCCTGTTATCTACACCGGTCTGCGCCGTGCTGCTTCCGGTGTAGATCTCCCGAATCGACTCGATCGCTCCGACCTCTCTGTCCACGGCCGAGTTGACTCTATTGAGCGCGTACTGCAGTGACTGCTCGAGGTCGGACGCCGTAACCCCTTCCAAGAGCCGCATGGCTGCTGGTATTCCACGCTCCGCAACACGAGCGTAGCCGAACTCGGAAACGGCATCCAGAAGACGTGGCAATCTCTCGTCGGTCAGATCGGCCGCCACGAGCGCCGTTGTCGCTCCAATGAATGCCACTCGCTTCATCTCGGTGGGATCACCTTTGTCTGGCAGGTCTGCGTCGGCGTGATACCACTGGTCCGGCCAGGTGAAGAATTCGATGCCGGGCACGGCTACAGAAGGATTGTTGAAGCAGATGTGATCGCTGCCACCGGTCGCCTCATGGATGTAGAATCGAAACGCATCTATGCTGCCGTTCTTCTCCCACATTGGGCGCGGGAAATACTGGCCGCCCGGACGGCCCCGTGGCGAGTCCGGTAGGTACACGATGTCGTTCGTACGCCAGACGTAGTTCATTATCGACTTCGCCAGGCCGTCCAGGTAACTAGGCAAATGAGCCGGTGTCTCGCTCATCGTGAACACGGAGTTATTGAGACGCAGTGCTTCACTCACCATGTCCATGTTGATGTTGATGCTGAGCTTGTCGGCGAGCCCGGGGTTCTGGCGGAAGTACTCGTACGTACCAGAGATCTCATTGGGCCACAGGAAATACATCGTGCGGCGCGGCCTTGCGATCTGACCTGTCTCAATCAGGTCCGTGAGCGCCCTCAAAATCTCGAGCTGGATCGCCGGCCCGCCCATGTCATCGTTGGTGCCTCGTTTGGTGTAACCCTCGTAGAGGTGGCCGGTAAACATGACACCGGGAAGGTCTGGCTCCGTGCCCGGTATCCATGCGACCACCATCTCGTAGCGCTCGGGATACTCTTCCACGGTTGCCTCGAGACGTACCACAATGTCGAGGTTACGCTCCACGTCTTCCAGCAGTTCCGACCATTGGCGCCACGATACTGATATCCCCATGCGGAGGTTTTCACCTGATGCATACTGTCCACGTGAGTAGACCACTTGGTTGGGGTCCAGGTACCGTTCTCTCGAATTGAACGAAATCACAGCCTGCAGGCCCGCCGCGTCGAGTGCCTCGAAGACGTCATCGCGGGGATGAGACCACATAAGGGCGATCTTTCCCTCGAACGAACCGTGCCCTTCGGTCATACGTCGGATGGCATCAGCGGACAGCTGCGGTATGTAGATCAGCTCGCCATTCACTTCACCAGTCTGAGTGCCGGTCGCTATCATCGCCACGTCGGCTGCCAATGTGGCGACCAAGCGTGACTCAGGCTCAACGATCCAAAACTCTCCCTCAGTGGCGTACGAGAAGTTCCCTTCGCGCGGGAATTGCTCGAGCACGACGGTCTCAATTCCGTATCCTGTCACCAGGTTGTGGAGCTCCTCTGCCTCGTAAAACGTGCTCGCGAATTCCTCAGGGCTACGCAGCCATGGGGCGCCCGCGAGTTTCACGACATTGTTGAAAGCGACCTGACCGGAGATCTCGTTGGTCAGTAGCGTAAGTAGCTCTTGTCTGAGAGGCGTCTCCAGAGCACCCTGGGCGCTGGCCATTGTTGGCTGAAGCAAGGCAGCTGCGGGCAGAATGAATATGAAACAAAAGCCACTCACACTCTTCCAAATGCGGAAAGACGAATCCATGAAGATCTCCGTTGTTGGGATGTCCAACGCAATATAAGAAGGTGGCTCATTCGGTAGGCAGGACTCCAACGCTTGACCGACCGCTCACCCTCAAAGAGATTGCGGTCGCAGATCTCGGTGGTGTCTCGGTAGTTCCCTCGAACTAAAGTGATTTGGCTTATGAGCGGCGACACGAGTCCGCAGTTTCCCTTCCCGGTTCCCAACCATCGCTTCGATCAGCGGAACGAGACGTTCAAGAGGCGCACTTGGGATGAGAAGATATCGGCCCCAGGCAAACGCTTCTATGGCGAGGTTTGCTATCAGGACACCTACGGTTTTCGGAAACTCGACTATGCTCTGCGCAACGCCTCATGGAACCTCGAGTACGACTTCGGGTTCGGTAATATGCGCGGCAACAGTGGGCTCTACTCGTGGACCAAAGTTGCCGACAAGGCCAAAAGATTCCATGCCGAGGGTGGGCGTGTCGAGTTCTCGCCCCAGGAGAACGCTCGTATCGTCAAAAAGGCTGCCCGATTCCTCGGCGCCGATCTGGTCGGGATATGTTACGCACATCCGAACCTGATCTACTCCCACGAACTCGATCTCGTTGGGAAAGAGCATCGTCGAGTTGAGCTGCCCGAAGGGTGCACAAGTGCCGTGGTCATGGCCGTCGAGATGGATTACGAATCCGCTCGCTATTCACCGGATGCCATTTCGGGAGCTTCCACGGGGCTCGGTTATAGCACTCAGGCATTTGTCGCCAACCTCGTCGCAGCCTTTATACGCGGATTGGGATTTCAAGCCATTCCATCTGGGAACGACACAGCACTCTCTGTTCCACTGGCCATGGCGGCAGGGCTGGGTGAATTGGGCAGGATGGGTCTTCTCATTACCGAGCAGTTCGGACCCCGCGCGCGCATATGCAAGGTTTTCACCGACCTCCCGCTGAGTTACGATGATTACCGCCCCTTCGGGGTAACCGACTTCTGCAACAAATGCAAGAAGTGCGCGGAAGCCTGCCCGTCACGGTCCATCCCCTTCGGCGCCCCTACGCGGGAGGGCCCTTCCATTTCCAATCACTCCGGGGTATCCAAATGGTACATAGACCCGGAGAGCTGCTTTCTCTTTTGGGCCAAGAACTGGATGGACTGCAACAACTGCGTCAGGGTCTGCCCGTTCAACAAACCGCCTGGGCTCCTCCACAACTCCGCCCGTTACTTCATCCGAAGACTGCCTGCTCTCAATCGGTTGATGATCCTGATGGACGACCTCATCGGTTACGGGAAACCGATTTCCAGGAAAGACTTCTGGGAGACACTTTGAGAGAATTCTGTTCAGCAGCACCGCTCGAGCCGGGACATGAAGCTCAACATCCCGGTCCATTCTATCTGTCTCAGCTCACCTGGACGATGTCGTAGTCACATACCCCGGACCCCTTACGAACTCACCTGACCGCTCATCGGTCAACTCTCCGTTCGCGACGACCGCTCTCCCGTTAACCAAGACGTAGTCGAATCCTTCGCTGTACTGGTGCGGTTCTGCGAATGTAGCTCTATCGGAGACACGAGCTGGATCGAAGATGACCAGATCCGCTACGAAGCCCGGACGAATGATCCCCCGGTCAAGGAAACCGAAGGTCCGCGCGGGCAGCGATGTCATGCGCCGGACGGTTTCTTCGAGTGTCAGCAGCCCACGCTCTCGCACGAATTCGGCGAGTACCCGGGCATTGGTCCCGTACGAGCGAGGGTGCGGTTGCCCGGCGCCATATCTGACGACACCTCCGTCGCTAGCGACTATGGCGTTGGGATAACGCAAAATCGTATCCACGTCCTCCAGGCTCATGTAGTGATAGATCATCGAAGCGCCGTAGGCGTTTCCTGTCTTGCCTCCCGCGAGCATCATCTCGAGAATCGTTTCGATTTCATTGTCGAGGGTCGGTGCTTTTCCAGTTATGACGCTGATCTCACTAATCGGTTTACCGTTCCACTCTGGATTCGGCTCGTACTGCGCCACCGCCGCAAACGAATAGTCGTCGTAGCCTTGATCAGCGAGGATTGCCTTCATCTCGTCGACGATCCGCGAGCGCGTGGCGGGGTCTTCGATTCTCGCTGCTATCTCATCCGGCTCACCTGCCACGGCCCAGCGAGGCAGGTTGACTCCGAGGTTTGTGCTAGCCCTCTCATATGGATAAACGTCAATCAGGACGTCCACGCCACTCGTGCGATGTTCTTCCACCAGTGCGATTGCGTCACCAATGCTGCCCCAGCGCGTACGTCCTTTGACTTTGAAGTGCGATATCTGCACAGGCATATTCGCTTCTCGGCCGACCGCAACGGCTTCGTTGATCGATTCATGAAGCCTTGCACCCTGCTCGCGAATGTGGCTCGTGTATATGCCACCGTACCGCGATGCGACCTTTGCGAGACTTACAACCTCCTCGGTCTCAGCGTAGGTCCCGGGTACATATAGGAGTCCGGTCGAGAAACCCACAGCACCGTCGCGCATCGCCTTCTCAACCATCGACTGCATCTGTTCGAGCTCCTGGCTGGTCGGCGCTCGTTCGTCGAGTCCCATAACCGCACTCCGAATCGAGTTGTGGCCGACCAGGGTGGCCACATTGATGCCGAGTTCGGTCAGGCTGCTGCTCCACTCCCCGATGTCCGTCTTGGATCTGCCGCAGTTTCCGCCGACGACTGTCGTTACCCCATCGAGCAGGAAATTGTCGCCCCGCGGCAATTGGTCGATGCCAGACTCCGCGTGCGTATGCACATCGATGAAGCCCGGAGCCAGGATACGTCCGGCGGCATGGATTGTCTGACTCGCCTCAATGTCGAGGTTTGGCCCCAAAGCGACGATGCGACCAGCGGCGACCGCGACATCACTCACAAACCATGGGCTGCCGGTACCGTCCAAAACTCGAGCCTCGCGGATCAGCAGGTCGACCTCCTGTGCGTGTATCTCCGAAACTCCTGCAATAAGCACCAGCAAAAGCCAAGCGACTCTAATGCGTGTCCGAAATCCCTTCATTTGCTCCTCCGTCGAGGTATGCAACTGCTCCCCGCGCGTCGCGGCAGTTTTAGGGCTGGTTGTCGAAAAACACCTCAGCGATCGCGATTCCGCTTTCCCCCGCTACTGCGTAAAGCAGAAAGATTCGGCCGTTCTCCGTGTAGAAGGCAGGATCTCTCAACTGATTGACATGACCGTATGCCGTGCTTCGCACCGACGGCTCCAGCGGTGCATCGGCGCCTTCCCAGTCTCGTTCAGGCCGGAGCAACTCGATTGGTTCGGATGTAAACCAGGCTGTCCAATCGCCTGAGGCATCGATGGTGCTCAGCAGTATCCGTTCCGGAGAATGGCCTACCTGTGTCCAGAAGATGTAAAGGGTGTTGCCTCGTTTCAGAAGCGCAGCGTGTCGCATGTCGCGGTTGAAGAGCAGCGGTCCCTCTTCGAACCCACTCAGTCCGTCTTTTGATCGATAGAACTGGCCCGGCATTGCCAGGGCATAGGTATGGCTGTCGTGCCCGAACGCCCTCATGTAGGTCCGTCCCAGCAACTGAGGTTGCGCATCGAAGTGGATCCCATCGTGTGAGAGGGCCGCACGCGTCGCCTGCCGACCTACCCCTTGGAGGCCGTGGAAATACATGACAATCCGCCGATTCGTATCATCAACGTGAACGTCGGGGGATGCGATGTGCGGTGTCGTCAGCTCGCTGCGCAGATCGTGAGACAAGATGATTCGCCCGCTTGCTTCGCGGTCGGCACGTATCCGTTCGAGTTCTGCATCGGACACGTCGGGCGGATTTGAGAGGAAGTGCGAGCCCTCGATCTGCAGGGTGCCAGGGACGTAGATCTCCCATGGCCCTGTCAGCTCATCGGCGTATGCGAGCCGAATGTACCGCCCTTTGTGGTCTGCGAAATAGAGGTAGTACTTGCCGAGTGGTGCGTCGACCCAGTCAGGGACTCGGATCAACGACGGACCCTGGATGTTGGTGCCTATACTCGGATGCAAGTCGGGCGTGATGATCGGTGCATCGAGAAGTCGCTCCACACGCACAATCGGTGCGTGTGTTTGTCCGTGCATCGAGGAGGGCAGGCAGAGCATGCCTACGCAGATCACGAGAGCGATTCGCTGTACTTTGGATGCCACGGTCATGCTCCTAGCGTAGTAACATAGGCACATTATCCACCGCAAGTATCAACCTCGGCGTTCCGCCAGCACGAGCCCACCAAACTCCTCTCCTACCGCTGGACAGCCTCCATTAACAGTACACCGATCTCCCAATTGTCTTTGATACCGCCAAACCGTTCTGCGCCAGGACCGGATGCAAATAGCGGTACCATCGTGGCCGTGTGTACCGCGGTCGTGTAACGAGCCACGAGCGGCCATCGGCCAGACGGATCGCCGGGAGGTACTTCGACGTAATCCGGATCTCCGGGCAAAGCGTGTTGAAGGGCGAGGCCTCCGGCTTCGTGGTCAGACACAACTACGATGAGAGTGGATGGGTGGGTTTGCTGATAGTCGACAGCAATCCGAATCGCTCGATCGAGGTCGAGCATCTCGGCTGTCACTGAGTCCAACGTCGAATTGTCTTCGCCGCGCCAGTCCGGTTGCGACCCCTCCACCATTAGGAAGAAGCCGTCCGGATCTTTGTCTAGGATCTCGACTGCTTTGGTGGTCATCTCCGGGAGCGTAGGCGCACGTGAGAATGCATCGGTCATGTGCCTGCTGGCGAATAGGCCGATGACCTTGGAGGCGCTGTCGGTGTTCACGGCGTGAAATTCCTCGGGCGTGAGGAGCACTTGATACTCCTCCGCCATCGCTGACAAGAGATCCGCACCGTCACTGCTATCACCTCGGGTTGCGGTGTCGAAGTACCTATGACCTCCGCCGAGCATCACGTCGACATCGGCTTCGGAGAGCTGGCGGGCGATCTCAAAGTCCATATAACGGTAGGGCACATGCGCGGCGAAAGCCGCAGGAGTGGCGTGCGTGATCGTAGCCGTTACAACCAACCCTGTTGCCATGCCCTGCTGTTGTGCGATCTCCAGCACGGTCGGGACGGTGTTGGAGTCTACGTCGACCCCTACCACATTATTGAGAGTCCGTATCCCAGACGCGAACGCGGTTGCCGCAGCGCCGCTGTCGGTGATCGTACTGTCTGCGGATTGTGTGTCCACCAGCCCAACGACGGGGAACTCTTCGATTGCCAGGCTCTCGGACGCGAGTGACGCGGCGGTCCAAAAGGCAACACCAGCGCCGTCAGCGATGAAAAGAATCACCCTAGTGGGTGAGTTGGCGTCGCTGCACGAAATCACGATCATCGCTAGTGCGAGCAGGAAAACGGGAGGGCGTATCCTCATGCCGAAGTCACCTGTCGTTTGGGTGCTGTATGTGCGGTAAACGGAATCTACATGCGCGTGTCAATACAGAGGCGCGACAAGAAAACTGGAACATTCAACAGTTTCAATCTGGTCCACATATTAACACCGTGTCGACGGGCGCCGTGCAAGCGGCTGTTCTGACCTGCGGGGCCTGTTGAGCGCATCCCTTTGCCGACAAACCGATACCACTTAACCTTAATTAGATGAAAACGGTTTCAGCGCTACCTCGGTTCAGGAGTTCACGGTGTCGATAAACGATTTGCTGCTCTCAGAGCTAGATGAAGAAGTTAACGCGTCACGTGCGGTACTAGAGCGTGTGCCGAATGACAAGCTCGACTGGCGCCCGCACGAGAGGTCGATGCCGTTAGGGCGTCTCGCGACGCACCTCGCCGAGTTGCTGATGTGGGCGACAAAGGCGATTGAGCTCGACGAACTGGATATCGCTCCGCCTGGAGAGCCCCCGAAGACGGCTGCGGTTGCGGATTCGGTGCCGGAAATCCTGGCGATGCTCGAAGAGCAGGCGGCCGCCGTCCGAGCAGCCATTCCCACGATCTCCGAAGAGGACCTCATGAAGCCGTGGACGCTCAAGGCAGGGGGCCGAGTCATTATGACTCAGACGAAGTACGAGATCGTACGACGTTTCGTGATCAATCACATGGTGCACCACCGTGGTCAGTTGACGGTTTGTCTTCGGTTGAATGGGGTACACGTCCCGTCCACGTACGGGCCGAGCGCGGACGAGAACCCCTTCGGATAGGACGCGACAGTGGCCCGGTTTATCGATCGGCTGCACTCGGCACTGACCGACCTGGCGAAGGGTTGGGGGCTATCGGGTGAGAGCGAGTCTGCCGTGCCCTCAATGTTTGCCGAACCTGACGATATTCTCCGGGCAGTCACGGAGGCGCTCAGGGGCCAATACTCGGTCGAAGAGCAGATCGGGGCTGGTGGGATGGCGCTGGTTTTCCGTGCGCGAGATCTCAAGCACGACCGGCAAGTTGCGCTCAAAGTGCTGCGGCCGGAACTGGCTTCCCAGGTCGGTCGGGAGCGCTTCCTACAAGAGATCCGCCTCGCCGCGCAGCTGAGTCATCCGCATATCCTGCCGCTACACGACTCAGGAGTGGCGGGCGGCTTGCTTTATTACATGATGCCATACGTCGAGGGGGAAACGTTACGCCAGCGTCTCGATCGCGAGGGCCGCCTGACGCTCGAAGAGGCTGTGGACATTACTCGTTCGGTAGCTGGAGCTCTTGACTTCGCTCACCGTCAAGGCGTGGTGCACCGCGACATCAAGCCCGAGAACATCATGGTGCACGACGGCGTTGCGATGGTCACCGATTTTGGTATCAGCAAGGTGCTGAGTGAAGTTGGGGGGGAGCAGCTCACACAGGCCGGTACGGCCATGGGCACGCCGGCCTATATGAGTCCTGAGCAGATCTTTGGCGAAGATAATATCGATGGCCGTAGCGACGTGTACAGTCTTGCCCTCGTGGTATTCGAGCTTCTGACTGGCAACCGTCTCTTCACCGGATCGTCCGCGCGCGCAATCCTGGGCCGGCGTGCGGCCTATCCTGAGCCAGGTCTCGAGTTCCCTTGGGACGTACCGAACACCGTTCGCGACGCCGTGCGGGCTGCCCTCGCTGAGTCACCAGAGACGCGGCTGCCAACCGGAGGAGCGTTTGCAGATGCCCTGACCGGGGCGTGGCGGCAGTCAGACGGCGTGACGACGCCAAGTGCAGTGCCAACTCAGGCAGGTCCGGAGTCAATTGCGGTCTTACCGTTCACCAATATGAGTGGAGACGCCGAGAACGATTACTTCAGCGACGGCATAACCGAGGAGATCATCAACGCGCTCACTCAGCTCGATGGCGTACGAGTCGCGGCGCGCACATCGTCCTTCGCGCTCAAGGATGCGGGCGTGGATGTCAAGGAAGCTGGCTCGCGGCTTGGGGTGGGCACCGTGTTGGAAGGCACCGTGCGCCAAGCGGGAAATCGCCTGCGCATTACGGCGCAACTCATCAACTCTAGTGATGGGTATCAGGTCTGGTCGGACCGATACGACAGAGAGATGGATGATGTATTCGCGGTACAGGACGAAATCGCCAACGCAATCGCAGGACATCTCCAGGTGGCGTTGGGCACAGGCCCGGTTCGTACCCTCGTCAAGCCTTCCACAGACGACCTCGATGCCTATCAGCTCTACTTGAAAGGCCGCCACCTCTGGAACCGGCGCGATCAGGCCGGTCTCGAGGAAGCGGTGGAGTATTTCCAGCAGGCTGTAGATCGTGATCCCACCTTTGCCTTGGCCTATTCGGGATTGGCGGATGCTTTCTTGTTGCTCGGGTCCTACGGAATGCTTCCTCGCGGCGAGGCTCACGAGAAAGCGAAGGCCGCAGCTGAGAGTGCACTTGAGTTGGACGATACGCTTGCAGAGGCCCACACGTCTCGTGGACAGGTGATGCGATATGAACTGCAGTGGGAAGAAGAGGAGCGTGCGTACAGGCGGGCCATCGAGCTGAACCCGAGCTATGCCACCGCGCACCAATGGTACGCTACCCTCCTAGCGTCACTGGGCCGTATGAAAGAGGCGCTGCAAGAGGTACGACGTGCTGAGGAACTCGATCCGTTGTCGCACGCGATCGGCCTCACAGCCGCGATAATCCTCGATCTATCTCGCGATGTGGACGGCGCATTGCGGCAGCTCAAGAAGACCCTGGCGCTCGAGCCCGATTTCAGGAGCGCCATCGCGATCTCGCCTGGGATCTACGCGCAGCGCGGTCTATTTGACGAAGCGCTCGCAGCGAACGAACGCATGGCGGAGAAGTTCGGACGGGAAACGCCGCCAGTGCTGGCGAGCAGAGCGGCGATCCTCGCGCTGCGTGGTGATCGGGAAGAGGCGGGGGCGCTCCGCGATCGTGCCGTAGCAAACGGATTGGACGCAGGCTTTGAGGGGTTCGTATGTGCAGCCCTCGGCGAGTTCGATTGCGCACTCGCGG
>JBDHHK010000006.1:0-50588 GCA_039589395.1 Gemmatimonadota bacterium | reverse complement strand
GGAGCCATGGGCGAGTAGCCCGGGCGGTTACCCGCCCGAGCCCTCTCAGATCCGAGCAAGGAGATTTCCACCACTCGGCTCTTCCGTTGAGGAGTCTTACGGAGCCCTCGCCCAGATCTGAACGGAGATCCGGGATGGTGGGAGCGGGTGCGCCTTGAGATAGGCTAAGAACCGCTCCCAGGTCAGGCGGTCGCCACGTTGGCCTCGGCGCCGGAGCCATTTCAACCACAGCCGTTCAGTGCTGTGTAGCACCTGCCGTAGGCTCCGGGAGTTTCCTCCGGGAGTTTCCGTTTACACCGAAGTATTGGTAATGCCCACGTAGTCGCCTGCTGAGCGCGGCGTGCTGATCCTTTAGCGACAGGTGCCGGTGACGCCGACACCATTCGCCGAGGGTTGCGACGACACTCTGGATGCGCGCCTTGCGTGTCTTCATGCCCAGACGCCAGCCTCCCCGGCGAGTCATACACCAGTACATCGTGAAGCCAAGAAAGTTGAACGTCCCGGGTCCTGATCTGTCCTTCTGCCCAGATCGGGGCCGCGCGAACGGGATCAGGCGGGTTTTGTCGGGATGCAGCGTGAGCCCGTACCTCGACATGCGCTTGTGCAGAACATCCAGCACGCGCACGGCGTCATCTCGCCTCTCGAATCCCCACACAAAGTCATCGGCGAACCGAATCAGACGTGCGTGTCCCTTGAGACGTGGTTTGATGTCGCGCTCGAACCATAGGTCGAGCACGTAGTGTAGGTACACGTTGCCGAACATCGGGGAGATGCTCGACCCCTGTGCGGTTCCCTCTTCCGGCCTACTGAACTCCCCGCCGTCGAGGACACCCATATGTAGACACTTGCCGATCAGCCGCAGGAACGGCGGATCAGCCACCCGGATCTGGAGTAACTCCAACAGCTTCTTGCGGTCAATGCTATCGAAGAACGCCTGGATGTCGGCCTCCAAAATCACTGCGATTCTTTCTCGGGACACCATCTGGTTCATGGCTCGAAGCGCGTCGTGTGCATTGCGTTTGGGCCGGAACCCGTACGAGCATTCCAGGAAGTCCTGTTCGTAAATCGCTTCCAAAACTTCGCGCAACGCACCCTGCACGATCTTATCCTCCAAGCTGGAGATTCCGATCGGCCGCGTCTTGCCTTGTGCCTTCGGGATGTGCACCCGTCGGATCGGTTGATGCCGGTACCGCATCGACCTCAACCGCTCGTGCAGCTCTCGGAGGTTGCCCTCCAGTTGCTGCTCGTACTGCTCCTTCGTGATGCCATCGACCCCCACCGCCGCATCCTTGCGAATCCGGTCGAAGGCCCGTCCCAGCGCCGCCTCATCCACGAGGTGCGCCAATGAGTTGAATCGAGCGTCCGGTTCTCGCTTTGCTCTCTCCGCTACCTTCAGAAGTCCCGTGGACATGCGGGATCCTTTGTCTGGGCAAAGGTCATGTTTCCCTCCTAAAGTTCTGTCTCAACACTGGCCGCCTTTGCTCCGCTGGGTCCGGGTGCCGAACCCGTTCCCCACCATCATCGCTACTACGCGGCCATCCGACTCCCCCGCTGCTTCGGCACGCCTCCGGTTTGCCCTCGGCAGCGCCTTACCAGTTGGGCAAGCGTTGGTTCTGTGCCCGGTGGCTTTCCTGCCACGTGGCCGGCCGTCGGTCCGCTTGCTGCCGACGGCGCGTCGGAGAGGGTCACCGGTTCTCCGTCGCCCGGATCTTCCAACCGGACAGTCAGGGGTCTCCCAGGTTACCGGGCCGTCCTCTTCGGCCGTGCCGCAGTCTTCCACCCCGCCGGTCCCCCTTCGGCTCGCCTTTAGCGCCTCCGGGAGTGCTGCCTTCAGGGTTGGTGAGCCCTTGAGCATCCGGAATGAGGCTTTCGAGGCTGCATTCCTGCGGCCCACCCGCTCGCCTGACTACGCATCAACCGCACCCTCACGGATACAGCTGCAAGTCTTGGCTACGCTTTAGCTGGGTGGGGATCGCACCCACTGGACGACTAATCAGAGTTTTGGCCTACATCCTGACCTCCTCTCCAACCAGCATTGCCTGGTCGCTTCCACCAACGCCGATGAGTGGACCGTGGGTCGGATTCGAACCGACATTGTGGGCCTTCGGCTCCGTGCGGCAGCCCAACTCCGCACTTCGCGCAGAAACTAGTGCGCAGGGCACGAGCACATTCTCGTCTGGACCTTGGACCCCGTGACAGTATTGCGGGAACGCGTGGGTTCACGCATTATGGCTATCTAGAATATGTCGCCTGAAGAGGATCGGCTCTAATCGTTCGTGGTGTTGATCAATAGGGCAGACAAGGTCCCAAGGAGTACGATGCAGCGCCGGAAGTCCAGATACATGACCAACACGAAGCGAATTCTCAAGGTTGCCTGAGGCCCTCATTTGAAGGAGATCAGAATCATGCCAATGGTCTTGGTGGAGAACCCTGAAGGACCACGCTCGTCGATCAGGCATTGGCTGCGATCGTGTGCCCTCTGGTGAAGTAGAATGGAGGACGTCCGAGAAAGCATCCCAGTTGATGTGGCCGAGGCCATCTTGCAGCAGAAGTACCGAGACTTGGCCATGCGGCTTCTTGTTACCCGCACCGTGGGGAGGATTTTGCTCCTTGGGATTGTCGCGGTTGGGCTGTTTGTTCCGCGTTTGGACCCTGTCGCGCTGCTGGTGCTGAGCGTGGTCACTCTCTTGGTGGGGATTGGCAGTAGTCTTGAGTCGTGGGCATTGCGCTCCCAGCTCCGTTCTCTCGACAACTCTATCTCCCGTATTCCGGGAGGGCCGCTGGTTGAAGACGCGTGGGCGAAGATGAGCTACGCCAAATGGCGTGTGCGCGTGCTACACAGGGCTGTTCAGGGGGCTGAACTCCCGGCGCTGACCCTCTTGGCGTTGGTGGTTCTTTGGCTAGCGACTCCTGCATAGAGTAAGCACCGCGAGCGGATGGGTCGCAGTGGGACAGACCGTGGAACTGTGGTGCGAAACGGTGCGATTCTGTGTGTGCGGTGCGTGACGGTTTGTGCACTGTTCCGTACAAATCGTGTTGCATTGCCGTGAATTGGTCCGCCCGGTTCTGAGTCAGAATGTGACTCTTGAAATGATTTAGCTTGTTTGGACAGGTGGCCGAGAGGTCGAAGGCGCGCGCCTGGAGAGCGCGTAGGCGGTATCCCCGCCTCGTGGGTTCGAATCCCACCCTGTCCGTCCCAGAGTCAAAGCCCCGCAATTGTCCACCGTTGCGGGGCTTTGTGCTGCGCGATGTTCGCGTGTTGCCAACAAGCTCAGCGTGGCCGAAACTGGTTGATCACGGCTGCATCCACCCAATACACATCGCGACTGCCGTTGCCGGGTCGCAGATCCGCTCTAAGTTCTGCCAAGCCTGCGTCCTGCACGACTCTGTCACTGGTGAAAAAGAAGTACCGACCGTCCAGCGTGACGAACGGTCGGTTTTCGTCGGCCGGAGAGTTGATTGGCTCTCCCATGTTGACCGGTTCGGACCAGGAGCCGTCCTCTTGCCTGAAGGCGATGTAGAAGTCAGCCTCGCCCCACCCAGAGTTGGTCCAGTTTACCACCCAGATGTTCGAGTACTCCAGCTCACGCCCGACCGAATCCAAGGGACGTGTAGAGCTGAAGTAGAATGACCGACCGTCGGGCGCCAGGGTGAAATCGCCATTGTACCAGTCGAGCCGAGCGAACGGCGTGGGCACTCTCTCGATCGTCCAAACGTCAGGCGAGTCGTATCCCTCCAGGAGCAGGTTTGCGTATCCGAGTCTTCGGAATACAACCCGCTTCCCGTCCGCGGAAAACACGATGCACCCTTCAGCCGAAGCGGTTGAAACGAAGCCCGGTGCGAAGATCTCGGGCTCGATACCTGGCGGATCTTGCCCAAAGTACGGGCCGTGGAGAAGCTGGTCCTGTCGAACGAGATCCAGCGCGCTGTCCGCGCCGTTTTCGGCAACAAGCAGACCCAGGAACGGAAAGACGGCAAACGCCGTAAGTACTACGGACAGGGAATGCCTCGACTGCATTTGATCGACCTCCGTTCGTGACACACGAGGTGTTGCACCAGTACGGTTGAGCCTCATACCTATGCGCGGTGTCGAGGTTCCACCCAAAGGAACACCACCAACGCGGTACTAGCTGCTATCAATGCGGAGCACAGGTGCACTGAGCACGGTCCACACATCCCTCCGCACGCCCTTCGTTCGCTACTTCGACGTGTTCACGCCGTGAGTAGATCACTCCGGGGAGTGCTATGGGATGTGTCGGGCCGCGTTGGGATTCTACTCGCGTCTGTTTTCGAAGAACCTGCTCAACAACTCACCGCATTCTTCCGCGCATACTCCGCCTTGGACTTCAGGCCGGTGATTGAGCTTGGGGTGGCGAAGGAGGTCCTCTACGCTGCCAGCCATGCCGGCCTTAGGATCGTACGCGCCGAAGAGTACTCGGCCCACTCTCACAAGCACGATCGCGCCAGCGCACTGCGCGCAGGGCTCGAGCGTGACGTAGAGCGTGGCGATGTCGAGGCGGTCGGTGTCGAGTGTTGCGAGGGCGCGCTGTATAGCGATAAGCTCGGCATGCTGCGTGAGGTCGTTCTTGGCAATGGTCTCGTTGTGGGCGCGACTCACGACCTCGCCGTCGATGATAACAGCTGCACCGACCGGTACTTCCCCCACTCGTTCACCAGCACGTGCCTCAGCCAGCGCCGCTTCCATTCCGCGTTTATCCGCGTCCGTCAGCGGCACTTGTCTCGAAACGGAGCCTTTGGCCAACTACTCGGCCTCTGGCGCCGAAACTTGCGTGAACTCGAGTGTCTCACCATCGGTCGACGGAACAACCGACACAGCGTCGCCTTCCTGGAATCGACCCTCGAGCACCGCGAGCGCCAATGGGTTCTGAATGAAAGTCTGAATCGCTCGTTTCAAGGGACGCGCGCCGTACGCCGGATCGTACCCCTCCTGCACCAGGAACTCCCTCGCCTCGGCGGACACCTGGAGCGTGAGTTCACGATCCTCGAGCAACCGACGCAATTGCAGCAGCTGCAAGTCAATGATGTCCGCCAGGTGCTCGCGAGTGAGTTTGTGGAACACGATCACGTCGTCCACACGGTTCAAGAACTCGGGCCTGAAAGTCTGCCGCAATGCCTCCAACACTCTTGTTTCGCTGTCAGCTCCGAATTCAGTAGAAGACTCGAGCAACCACTGGCTACCTATGTTGGACGTCATGATGATCACGGTGTTCTTGAAATCAACAGCGTGACCCTGGCTGTCGGTGAGCCTGCCGTCGTCCAGGATTTGGAGTAGCACATTGAACACATCGGGGTGCGCCTTTTCTATTTCGTCGAACAGGATCACCGAGTACGGCCTGCGCCTCACCGCCTCCGTCAGCTGCCCTCCTTCGTCATAACCTATGTATCCAGGTGGAGCACCGATCATGCGCGCCACCGCGTGCTTTTCCATATACTCCGACATGTCGAGACGCACCATCGCGCGCTCATCGTCAAAGAGGAATTGAGCCAATGCGCGAGCGGTCTCCGTCTTGCCGACCCCGGTCGGTCCCAGGAAGATGAAGCTCCCCACCGGGCGGTTGGGATCCTGTAAACCGGCACGCGACCGCCTGACCGCATTCGACACAGCCTGCACAGCCTCGTCCTGACCGATCACGCGTTTGCCCAGCTCGGCCTCTAGCTTGGTCAAACGCTCGCGCTCCGACTCGAGCATCTTGCTCACCGGAATGCCCGTCCACTTGGACACGATCTCGGCGATGTCTTCGGAGTCGACGTCTTCCTTCAAGTATTTGGCATTGGCCTGGATCTGTTCGAGCCGCCCCTTTTCGTGTTCGATCTCTTGCTCGAGTTCGGGGACACGCCCGTAGCGAATCTCGGCTGCCTTCTGGAGATCGCCACCGCGAGTGACCTTGTCGACCTGAGTTCGCAGCTCTTCCAGCTCCGCCTTCTTCTCCTGCAACTGAGTTATCGCAGCCTTTTCGGCCTGCCACTGGGCCTTCATGCTCTGCGACTGTTCTTCCAGCTCCGCGATGTCTTTGCGCAACGCCTCGAGCCGTTCCCTGCCTGCTCGATCCTTCTCGCGCGACAACGCCTGCTCCTCGATGCGGAGCTGGACCATGCGACGCTCTACCTCATCGATCTCTTGCGGCAGACTGTCGATCTCTATCCTGAGCCGGCTCGCTGCCTCGTCCACCAGGTCGATGGCTTTATCGGGGAGCTTACGTTCGCCGAGGTAGCGGTCGGAGAGACGCGCCGCCGCGATGATCGCGTCGTCGGTGATGCGCACTCCGTGGTGCACCTCGTAGCGTTCCTTGAGACCCCTCAGGATGGCGACGGTGTCTTCGACAGTCGGCTCACCCACGAGCACGGGCTGGAAGCGGCGCTCCAGCGCCTTGTCTTTTTCGACATACTTGCGGTACTCGTCGAGGGTCGTGGCGCCGACGACGTGAAGCTCTCCCCGTGCAAGTGCAGGTTTCAGCATGTTCGACGCATCCACCGCCCCTTCTGCGGCTCCTGCACCCACTATGGTGTGCATCTCGTCTATGAAGACCACGAACTGTCCCTCTTGGCTCGTGATCTCCTTGAGCACTGCCTTGAGCCGCTCCTCGAATTCACCACGGTACTTGGCTCCCGCTAGCAACAAGCTGATGTCCAAAACGATGATTCGTTTTCCACGCAGCGATTCGGGGACGTCGCCATTTACTATGCGCTGAGCGAGGCCGTCTACGATTGCCGTTTTGCCTACACCGGGTTCGCCTATCAAAACAGGGTTGTTCTTCGTGCGGCGAGACAGGACCTGCATTACTCGCCGGATCTCTTCGTCTCGTCCAATCACCGGATCGAGCTTACCCGAACGCGCCAGGTCGGTGAGATCTTTCGTGAACCGCTCGAGTGCCCTGTATTTGCCTTCGGGTTCCTGATCGGTCACCCGGTGGCTGCCACGCACTTCGCTAAGCGCCTGAAGCACGTCATCCTTGTCGATTCCACGGGCACTCAGGAGCTCGCGAGCGGTCGTACCAGATGCGTCCACGAGCCCAACCAGAAGGTGCTCGGTCGACACGTGGCTGTCGCCCAACTCCTTCGCGAGGAAGTCGGCACGATCGAGCGCGTCGTTCAACTCAGAAGACGCCATCGACTGGCCTGTTGCTCCGCTCTGGGTCGGGAGACGCTCGACCTGGCGTTCGACCTCCTGCCTGAGCTCGGTGACGTTCACACCGGACTTTTGGAGGATAGGAACGACTATGCCCTCACCCTGATTCAGCAACGCCAGGAAAAGATGACCGTCTGCCACAACAGGGTTCCCTGCATGGCTGGCCATAGCCTGGGCGTTGCGAAGAGCTTCTCCCGCCTTAACGGTTAGTCTTTCGGGGCCGATCATGCATTTCCCTCGAATGGGACCCGGAAATCAGATGTTTCATGTGAGTAGTGCGTCGTGAGTAGTGAGCGCACCTCCGTTAAGACCGACTCACCACTCGCTACTCACAACTCACGAGTTCCATCTCAGCGACCTGCACTCTCCATGCCTCAAATACCCTGCAATTCTGGCACAAAGTACGTCAAAAAGACAAACGCGCCAGCCAGGGAGGCCAACGCGCGTAAGAGTCTGCATACACCTGCAGCAATCGTGTTGGAACGAATGCTATTTGATGATGGTCATCCGCATCGATTTACGGTCGCTATCAACCGTCAACTGATAGACGTAGACTCCGGACGGAGCCTCCACGTCAGTTCCCATGATCTTCCCATCCCAATATGCGGAATATTCTCCCGTTCCGTTCCAGACCAAACGGACGTTGTCGAGCGGTTCGCCTGACCCTTGGAGAATGGGTATGGCGACAAGCTGCGCCAACACGTTGTAGATCCGCAGACTCACCGTTGGCTCATGGCCGTCATCAAATACCGACGCCGTCACCTCAAACGGGATCGTCGTCTCCGGATTAAACGGATTCGGGTAGTTCCTCTTTAGCCGCACCTGATCGGTCGGCGGATCTTGTTGTGCCTCCGCAAGGGATGGCGCGGCCAACAGGAGCCCGAGCAAACAGACAGCCCAGGCCAAGCACCTCATGTACTACTCCTTCTCACAAACAGGTTTCGTTAGATGTCGCTCCTTGAAACGTCTAAAAAGTGCCTAATTGCCCATCCAGCATGAAGTTACGCAGTTTCCACAAGCGTTGTCAAGCATCAGCTACCGCCGAGCCCCGGCCTCTGGCATCTCCAAGCCGGACCGTCAAAGACTGCCCGTCCATCCACTCGAACAGCGGAATCAGGTATTTCCGGCTGAGTCCAGTCCTTTCGCGTAGATCTGCCGGAGTTACCTGCCCCAACCGCTCGATTTCCTGCATTACTACGGATATCAGTTTAGCGAGTTCCCCTCGATCATAGTATCGGTCTTTGCCAACCCTCACCGTAGTCCCTTCCCTTACAAGGAACCCGAGCAACTCTCTTGCGACCTCTTCTGCCGCGACCTCGCCGAGTTCGGCTACGGTTCTGCCCTCGAAACCGGCAGCGGCAAGCTCCTGCTTCAAGTGTTCCGCTATCTCTGTCTGTTCCGGCGATAAAGCTGCGGAAAAGGTGCTCAATCGAATGACCTTACCGTCGATTACCAGAACGCCTTCACTCGCGAGCGCGGTATGCACAACATCTGCCAGAGCTTCGTTCGACACCTGCTGGCGAGCCAGGTCCCGCGGCATTCCGAACTCCAAAGGGCTGGCTTTGTGATACTCCTCGAGGGCGCTCAAAGTTGCAGTGCGGGCAGCGGTAGCGGCGGTGGGCGAGAACAGCCGGTCGCCGGCTCGCACGATTTCGGACAGATCTTTCAGCAACGACGTTGCCAAAGCTGGCGGGATTCCCAATCGCACGGTCAGATCGTCCGCATCCAGTCCGCGCTCTTCCGCGGCATCAACAAATGCCGCAAGCCTCTTTTCCGGATCCGTGACTGCTCGTTCTAGGAGATTCTGAGGCCGCCTTGGCTTGGCAGGAGGAAACGGATCGGCCACCACGCAACCACCAATCGTGGTGACGGGAGAGTACGATCGCAACACTCCGCGGTCTCCCCAGCGGCACACTACGGGTGCCTCGAGCCTCATCCGTACTGGCGCGTTCTCTGCCCCCGGCGACACCTCGGGGTCTGCGGGTGTGAGCCGCGCCATCACTTCTTCCGTACCAATATGAAAACGAACTCTAGAGCGCTGCGTGAGCGGGCGGGATTCGGGAAGTAGTGTCACCAAAACGTCAACGGCGTTAGTCGATCGCCACACCTTGTCGGCCACGACAGTGTGGCCACGTTCCACGTCGGTGCGACTCAAGCCGGTGAGCGCTAGAGCGGTGCGGCGCCCCGGGAGCGCCGACCTGCATGTCTCGTCGTGTACCTCTATGCCTCGGACGCGCGCACCTCCTTTTCCCGGAAGGATACGGACCTCGTCGCCCACGTTCACGGTGCCGGTCCAGGTGGTGCCGGTCACGACGGTGCCTGCCCCCGCTATGCTGAAGGCGCGATCGATGGGTAGCCGAAACAAATCGATTTCGGTGCGCACGTTCGCCGCTTTCGCCGCATCTGCCAGGCCGGCACGGAGATCGTTTATACCCTGCCCTGTCTCGGCTGACACCCGCAGAATGTTCGCCGACCAAGCGATCGACGACGTCGAGAGCTTGCTGCGCACGTCGTCTTCAACGAGTTCCAACCACTCCTCGTCGACCAGGTCACATTTGGTAATGGCAACGACTCCCGTCCGGACGCTCAGGAACTCGAGAATGGCAAGGTGCTCGTGAGTCTGCGGCATGACTCCTTCGTCGGCGGCAACCACGAGCAGTACGACGTCCATCCCAGTCGCTCCAGCGACCATATTGCGAACGAAGTCCTCGTGTCCAGGAACGTCCACCACACTCGCGGTGAAGTCTTCTCCGAGGTCGAGTTTCGCAAATCCCAAGTCGATGGTGATGCCACGTCTTTTCTCTTCCGCCCACCGGTCTGCATCGATGCCGGTGAGTGCTTTCACGAGCGCCGTCTTGCCGTGATCGACGTGCCCAGCAGTACCGACGACTACGTGTCTCACGACGATGTCTCCTGCGGAGCCACGTCGTTCGACATTTTGTCCCATTCCAGCGTCTCCCAAAACGAAAGTGCCTTGAGTTCCCGGTCTTCGCTCACGTGACGAGCGACGAACCGCACCAGTAATCGGCGGTGTGCGGCCGCGTGGCGTGGAGGCAACGGACTCACCTCATCACAACGGCCTTCGATCAGACATGCCAAGGCGACGCGATCATCGGGGTTGAGTCGAGTGGTCGACCCAGCTACATGCGCACCCTTGGCACATGTGGAACAAAGCAAACCACCCTCAGCAATCGAGAACGTAACGGCCCCCTCCGGTATCTCTCTTCCATCCAGCGCACAGCCATCCATCGCCGGTTCGAAGCCAAGTGCGCAAACGATACCCCACAGCGCCGAGAGCGACGTCGTCTCGAGATGTTCTGCCGAAACGTTCGATAGCGTGTCGAGGTACGCGACCAGGCGGACATAGATCTCTTCGTTCTGCTCTGTGGGAGCAAAACGCAGCACCAGTTCGGCAAGCGCCGACGCTGACGCATAACGACGCACATCCGCCGCCAACTCGTGGCGTAGATTCTCTACCTCAAACTCGGCCAGCGTGTGCAGATCGCGATTCTGCTTCACGTATATCTGTGCCACACCCTCGCTCAGCAGTTGAAGCCGCGCACCAAATTTGGATCTAGGCTTATCCGCCCCTTTGGCGACGACACTCAGCACTCCTAGATCGCGCGTGAGGAGACGGACGATCTTGCTCGACTCAGAGTATTTGAGCGTATGGAGAACTACTGCTTGGGTTGAGGTTGGGGCCATGGCAGGAAAGGTAGCGGAAGGAGCGGGAGAAGCGGGAGGAACGGGAGAAGGGGGAGAGAAGAGAGGAGTACGGTGCCGAGTAGTGCGCCGGTGGGTCGCGCTGCGCTGCGCGGAGTGACCTCACCGGTGCACGGACCGGTGAGCCTCAAAACCCTACTTTTCCGCCAACCATCACTGTCCGCCCCCGCGCCGGAAATCCAAACACCTCCTGATACTCGCGATCGAAGAGATTTGCCACTCGAAGAGTCAGCGTCAGATCCGGCAAGCGATCTACTTCGGCGCCGAAAGTCCAGGCAGTCGAAATATCGAACTTCGTGTACGGCTCGAGCACGACGGGCTTGGCCGGGTACGTCGAAAAGTCGCGGTCGTCGCGGTTGCCGACGTGGCGGAGGTTGATGCCGAACGTTGCGCGCTCGGCCACGTAACGTGCACCCAAACTCATCGCATCTGTGGGGCGCCGCAGCATCTTTTCGCCCGTAACAAACGCCGCGCCTGGGCCATCGTCGAAACCTGCATCGGTCACTTCGGTGTGCAATCGAGTGTAACTGCCGTCGAACTCCAAATTGCTCACCATTGCGCGCGCTTCAGCCTCCAACCCCGATGCGTTTGCCGCGGCAACATTGAAGTAGTTGGGGTCACCGGGATTCGGAGGCATCGGATTGTATTGTACCAGATCGCGGAACTGCTGGTCGAAGTAAGTCACACCCACCAAGACTCGCCCCTGGAACAGAGTTTGCTCGCCTCCCAGCTCCCAACTTCGCGAGCGTTCAGGCTCGAGGTCTGGATTTCCAACTACGAAGGCGCTGCTGGCGAAGTTCTCGAAGAAGGTTGGCTCCTTGAACGCCTTTCCTATCGCGGCACGAAGCCGCGTACCCGTCGAGAAGCGATATGTCGCACCGCCGCGGTACGTGAAGAACGTCCCGAACGTGTCGTTGTCGTCGAGACGGACTCCCGCGTTGAACGCGAGCCCTCGAACCGGGACAGCTTGTAGCTGAGCGTAGTAAGCCTGGCTGCCGCGCGAGACCTCCTGAGAATTCGTGGAGGTGCCGTACTGACTCAGTGACTCGTTGAAGCTACGTTCGTCCTCCCTTTCGATCTGCACACCGGCAGTAGCCACGCTCGTTTCGTCGAAGTGGAAGTTCGCCCGCAGGTCAGCGCTTCGTCTTTCGACTGCTTGCAGACTCTTGAAACCGAAAAATCCGAGCGTGTCGGCGGGACCGTCGGACTTGTCGTCCATACTGCCGTCGGTCTGGTTCAACGCCAGCAGCAGCTGCCCTTCGATACGATCGAAAAACAACCGGCTAAGATCCAACGAACCCACCAAACGATCCTGCAAGCTGAATGAATTCCGATCTACGACCTGGCCCACTCCATCGGTCGGATAGTGATACTCGGCGTCGTTATAACGCACCGCGATTGCGGCTTTGGTGCGATCGTCCGGCTCGACACGCACGTGTCCACTCAAGACCATGTTGTTGTAGTCGTTATTGAACGAGTAAAAGCCGTCGGTGGTCGATCGCGAGAAGTTGAACGAGTAGTCGACCGCCTCAGTGCTCCCCGACACACCGCCGTCGATCACGGCGGATGAATAGGTTCCAGCACTAAGACCAACCTCTGCCTTGGGTGGTCCCTGACCTCGCCTAGTGAAGATCTGCACTACTCCCGACACGGCATCTGAGCCGTAAAGTACGCTCGACGGCCCCCTAACCATCTCGATGCGCTCTACGTTCTCCGTGGTGAGATGTGCAAAGTCGAACGCTCCACCCGGGTCGTTCACAGGCACACCGTCGACGAGCACCTTCACGTAGTCACTCTCACCACCGCGTAGGAAGAGCGACGTGGAGCCGCCAAACGAACCCGTCTGAGCGATGTCGAGCCCAGGCATCAGGCGCAGTGCCTCTAACACCTGCTTCACGCCCAGCGCGCGCAGCATGTCTCCATCCAGCACCGACACCCCCGCAACGATCGACGGCCGGGCGGTCGGAATTCGGGTCGCCGTGATAACCACCGGCTCGAGAAATGTCGTGTCTCTGGTTTCCTGAGCTTCAGTTTCCTGGCCAAGCACGCACACAACCGCACACACAATCAACACAGCTCGATTCATCTTATTCTCCACAACAATTTGAATTGCAGATCTGCCAGTTTTCTGGTCCGCGCTGCTCTGCTATGCACCTCTCCCGCTACTCCCGCTACTCCCGCTCCTCCCGCTCCTTCACCCGCAATGCCACAAACTGCGGCACCCCTCTCCAATCCGTCTGCGCAACCGGCCATCCAAACACCCGCTCGAACACTTCTGGAGTGAGCACTTCAGTTGGCCTCCCCACAGCCACAGCTGCACCGGCATCCATCACGACGACCCTATCCACGAACCGCGCAGCCAGGTTCACATGGTGAGTCACGAGCAAACCCGCCAAGTGCCCTTCGTGCACGAGTTCGGAGACAAGCTCGAAGACTTCCATCTCGTGTCGTATGTCGAGGCTCGCCGTTCCCTCATCGAGCACAAGCGCTCGCGGCTTCTGAGCTAGCGCCCGCGCTATTCGAACTCGTTGCCACTCCCCCCCGGAAAGCGTCGCGACCCAACGATCGCTCAAGCTCGCCACGTCACATCTGTCGAGCGCGTGATCTACTGCGGCGATATCTGCGCTACTCGGTGCACCGAGCGCACCCATGTGTGGATAACGCCCGAACAACACCGCCTGCTTGACCCGGAGTGGAAACGCCGGCTCCTCGCGCTGCGACACCACACCAACCAGTCGAGCCAACTCTCGCCGCCGCCAATGTGCCGCCGGAGAGCCGAACGCAAGCGCCTGTCCCGCACTTGGGGCCAAGGAACCGAGCAGGAGCCTGAGCAACGTGGTTTTGCCACTACCATTCGGGCCCACGATACCCACCAACTCACCGGTCGAGACGGTGAGGTCGACATCGGATACCGCCGGAACCGCGGCTGTGCGATCGTAGGTGTATGACGCTCGGCGCGCCTCGAATATCACGTCGCCCATTTTCTCACCAGCACTACGAACACCGGGACGCCAATGAGAGCGGTCACCACACCCACGGGGAGCGTGAGTGGCGCAAACGCCGTACGCGCAACTGCATCTGCCAGCACCAACAGAGTGCCACCAAGCAGGAAGGCTGCGGGCAAGAGATTCCTATGTAGATGTCCCCACACCAGTCGGATCGCGTGCGGAACCACGAGTCCCACGAAACCGATCACGCCGGACACGGATACAGCGGCAGCGGTGAGCAGAGAGGCGGAGACGTAAAGAACACGTTTCAGCCGTTCTATGTCGGCACCCAGGAACTGCGCCGGTTCCTCGCCCAACGCCAGCAGATCGAGCGGTCTATTGAAGCGGTAGATGACTGCCAGCGGAACAATCGCATACGCAGCGAAGATTGCGAGCGCCTGCCACGATGCCCCATCGAAGCCACCCAAGATCCAGAGGAAGGCGTTTCGCACCTGCTGCGCAGGAGAGAGCGCGAGGATGGCTCCCATTAGTGACGAGGCAAATGCTCCGACTACAACACCTGCCAGAAGTAGGATACGCGCGTCCAGCACGCTTCCGCTCACGATAGCTAGCCGATAGACCAACACTATCGCGAGCAAGGCACCGGCGAGAGCGGCGATCGGCACCGACCACGTGCTGCCAAACTCCAGCATTATGGCCGCCACCGCTCCCAGCCCCGCACCACCCGAGAGGCCCAAAAGGTAAGGATCTGCCAATGGGTTTCTGACCAACGCCTGAAGGGCCGCACCAGTTACTGCTAGGCTACCGCCTACCAAGAACGCGAGAAGCGCTCGGGGCAGCCTGAGCTCGCGCACTATGACTGCCGCAGTTGTCTCTTCGCCTCCCAACAGCGCATCCCATACCGCGGATACCGACACGTCGGCTGGGCCAGCTATCAAACCGATCGCGATCGCGACAATGGCGACCGTTCCGAGGGTTATCCAGCGCACCACTAGCGCCACTCCTCGAGGACCGCACGCAGCCGCAAGATTGCATTTGGTGCCCTGAACGAAGGCCTGCTGTACTCGTTACCCATGACCAGGAAGAACCGCCGCTCGCGAATGGCCGGCACCGCACGCCATTCCGCTCGGTCCACGCGGTTTGTGAGCGAGGAGTCGGAGGTGACCAGCACCAGATCAGGATCGCGTTCGACGATTGCTTCGATGCTCACTCTGAGCGACGGTCTGTCGACGTCGTCAAAAACGTTTCGCGCTCCGGCCAACTCCACGACCTCATTCAGGAAACTGCCTCTTCCGATGATGATGGGCGGGTTGTCCCAGGTGAGTATCAGCGCGTTTGGGATCGAGTCTGTGGGCCGCGAATCCTCCAACTCAGCGATGGCCTGCTCGAACGCGGCCACCAACGAGTCGGCTCTATCCGTTGTACCCGTTACTTGTCCCAACAGTTTGGTTGCGCGCACCAGATCGGTGAGCCTGTCGGTACGGACACTCACTGTCCTGATACCGAGGCTCTCGATCTGTGCTATCGCAGGCTCATTGGATACTGCCGAGTACAACACAACCAGGTCGGGGTGTTGTGCGAGAATCACCTCGACGTTCGGCTCCAAGCCGTCGCCGACGCTCGTGACTTCGAGCACCTCTGGAGGAGCATCACACCAGCGCGTACGTCCCACTACCCTGTCACCCACTCCCAGCGTGAAGAGGATTTCCGTGACCGACGGGGCGAGCGAAACGATACGGGAAACCGGCCGAGTGACATCGACGGGCCGGCCGTTATCGTCAACGAGCTGGGCGGTGTTTGCCTCCGGCATGTCGGTGCCACAGGCAGATACCGCGGCGACACAAAGTGCTACGGCTAAGAGTCTAAACAACAAAGAAAAACCGCTCACCCTTTCTGTGAAAGGCCCTTCCCCTGAGGAAGGCGGTGAGCGGCGAGTTCTTACCATTCGCTCCACCATCCCTCCCGCGAGGGACTCACTAGTGGTGCGAGTGGGTACGTCTCCTGGCTTGGGGCGTCGACTTGCCTTCCCAGTTTCCCAGTGGCGGATGAGCCGACCTGCATTGCCCGTTACAGTGGCGGGGCCGCGTCGGAATTTCACCGACTTCCGTGCACCGCACTCGCTATTTGTGTCGAAAGCACCTTGCTTTCGGCATCTGCAGAGAAACTACTCTGGCGAACAGCTGCGCGCTAGTGAGACGCCACGGACCTCTGTTTCCACATCCACCAGAACAGTGTTCCGCCCAATAATATTGCCACCAAAAAGATCAACGCGATCTTCAGGCGCGCAATGGAGAAGATCGCCTGCTCGAAACGCACGGAGAGTGACATTCCCGCTGCTATGTTCCCGGCATCGTAGCGTTTGAACACGGCGCCCCCCACTTCCTCAACGCCGTACAGCTTTAGCCCGCCGCCGACCGCCACCGCAGTAGTATCCTCGAGTGAGATCGTAACTCGGGCGATTGACTGATCGACAGGAAACTGCAACTGACCACCGAGCCGAGGCACCACATAGCTGAAAAGCAATTGCTTCTCGCCGGGCGGTATTGGCGCGGCTACTGCGAGCCGGCCTCCCCGACCGTACACAGCACCCGTTCCCACATCACTCTCGCCAACAGCCATCTGTGCGGCACCCAGCGGAAGCACTCCCTGCCAAACCGGAGTAGACGTATCCTGAGCGATGCGTGTGAATCTCCCACTATTGCCCAATGTGAGAAACTCGATTATTTGCCGCGTACCATCGACGTCCTCACCGCGAACGATGATGTGACGCTCGCGCAGCTCTATCGTCGGTCGTGAGTAGGAAGTGTCGTACACGACGATCGCTGGAAATGTATCCGCACTTCCTGGAGCGGCCGGCAGCGGGCTCGAGAAGTAACCGATGTCGTGATGCTCGACGCTGACAAAATACCGAGCGGCAGTATCAGGCGCGGGAACGGAGAACTGGTAGCGACCATTTCGATCGGTTGTTGTCGAGTCGGAGATAAAGCCAGTCGGCCCTCGCACCTCGTGAAGAAGAACGGTGCGCCCGGACACTGCGAGAGAATCGGTCAAAGTCACGTGGCACACGTAGCCGCTAAAACGAGAACCCTGGGCGTGCACCGTTGTGTGAATACCCAAGGTCATACAGACCGACACTAGCAGTCTAAGGAACGAACTTGCCGAAATCTTCAGGATCTAGCTTCTCGAGATACGATTTCAGGGAGTCTGCGTCGAGAGAGTCGGGTTCGCCCGGGCCCGGCTCGACCAAATCGATTGAACTGATTCCAAGTAGGTCTTCCTGTGTGTAGATCGGGGCACCGAACCTGAGTGCGACTGCTATGCTGTCGGATGGCCGTGCATCGATCCGCACGACATTGTCCCCCTGGTGAATCTCCAACTCGGCGAAATAGGTATTCTCCTGAACCTTGGTGATCGAGATTCGGCGCAAACGTCCGCCCATACTGGTGACTACTTGTTTCACCAGATCATGGGTGAGAGGCCGTGAGAACTTCACCCCCGCGAGTTCCATCGCTATTGCGCTCGCCTCCGAGGGACCGATCCAAATCGGCAGTACGCGTTCGCCATCCTTCTCCTGAAGGATGACGACAGGAGTGTTGCTGGAACGATCCAGTCCCAGGTGCACAACCTTCACTTCAAGCATGTCGTTATCGCTCATGCGGAGTGTACCCGCCTAATATCTGTAGTGATCCGGTTTGTAAGGCCCCTCGATGGGCACACCGATGTAGTCGGCTTGCTCTTGCGTGAGGACTGTCAGCGTTACTCCCAACTGATCCAAATGCAGCCGAGCAACTTCCTCATCGAGAACCTTTGGCAGCATGTACACCTTCTTCTCGTATTGATCGGGGTGCTTCCAGAGCTCGATTTGCGCCAGCACCTGATTTGTGAATGAAGCAGACATCACAAAACTCGGATGGCCCGTCGCGCAGCCAAGATTCAGCAGTCTCCCTTCCGCAAGCACCAAAACACTGTGTCCGTCGGGAAAGACCCACTCGTCGTACTGAGGCTTGACGTTTCGCTTCTCGATGCCGGGGATCTTCGCCAGCCCGGCCATGTCGATCTCGTTGTCGAAGTGCCCAATGTTGCCGACCACCGCCTTGTCCTTCATGCGAGACATATGCTCGGCGGTCAACACGTTGAAGTTCCCAGTAGCGGTGACGAAGAAGTCAGCCACACCGACAACGTCTTCCATCGTGCTTACCTGGAAACCTTCCATTGCTGCCTGCAGCGCTACAATCGGATCGATCTCTGTCACGATCACGCGACAGCCCTGACCGCGAAGCGCTTGTGCACAACCCTTCCCGACCTCACCATATCCGCAAACAACTGCGACCTTGCCGCCTATCATCACGTCGGAGGCACGGTTCAGGCCGTCGATCACCGAATGGCGGCATCCGTAGATGTTGTCGAACTTGCTCTTGGTCACGGAGTCGTTGACGTTGATGGCCGGGAATAGCAGAGTGCCTTCGTTTTCCATCTGGTACAGACGGTGCACCCCAGTGGTTGTCTCTTCGCTCACACCGCGGATATTTGCCGCGACCTTGGTCCACCGCGTAGGTGAATTCTCGAGTTCGCCGCGTAGCCGCTCGAGGATCACTCCCCACTCTTCGGGTTCACTGTCCGCGTCGAATGCCGGCACCGAACCGGCCCGTTCGAATTCCGCACCCTTGTGAACCATCAGTGTCGCGTCGCCGCCATCGTCGACGATCAAATCCGGTCCCGATCCATCGGGCCACATCAGCGCACGATCGGTGCAGCGCCAATACTCCTCCAGCGTCTCACCCTTCCAAGCAAACACTGGAGTGCCACTTGGATTCTCGGGTGAGCCGTTTGGTCCTACGACAACCGCCGCTGCAGCATGGTCTTGAGTCGAAAAGATGTTGCAGCTGACCCAACGGACGTCGGCACCGAGCTCAGTCAGAGTCTCGATGAGAACGGCTGTCTGCACCGTCATATGCAGGCTGCCCATTACCTTCGCGCCCTCGAGAGGTTTCGTCGCCGCATAGCGTTTCCGCAGCGTCATGAGGCCGGGCATTTCGTGCTGAGCCAGGTCTATCTCCTTGCGACCCCACTCGGCGAGTGCGAGGTCTTTGACCTCATATTCCAGCGTTCTTTTGACGCCCTGTTTGGCTTCAGTTGCTGTTGTTGTCATCGTTGTTGTCTACCTTACTTACCTTATTGTACGGTAACCTCTCACCCGACCGCGTTGAGCAATTCCGAGGTCCGAGTAGGGTCTTCCCATGAGAACAGTTTTACCCGCTGCCCGTGCACTTCCGCTTCTCTGGACTTTCTCCCAAAGTGACCATATGCGGCAGTAGCGCGGTATATCGGCTTCCTGAGATCGAGATCGTTGATTATGCCGCCAGGAGTGAGATCGAACACCTTACGCACCGCCTGCACGAGCGCCTCATCGGAAAACTCGCTGGTTCCAAAGGAATCAACCATCACCGATACGGGCTCCGCCACTCCAATAGCGTAGGAGACTTGTACTTCACAGCGTTTGGCCAATCGCGCGGCGACGATGTTTTTGGCAACCCACCGAGCGGCGTATGCAGCAGATCGATCCACCTTTGTTGGGTCCTTGCCACTGAAGCACCCGCCGCCGTGCCGGCCCGCTCCACCGTACGTGTCGACGATGATCTTCCTACCGGTGAGACCGGCATCACCTTGCGGGCCACCGACCACAAACCTACCGGTCGGGTTGATGTGCAGCACTACGTCTGAGTAATCGAGGCCAGACTCATCCAGCACCGGCGTGATCACATTGTTCTTCACGCTCTCGCGGATCTCGTCACCCTCGATGTCTTCAGAATGTTGGGTCGACAGCACGACGGCCTTCACCGCCTTGGGCCGACCGTCTTCATATTCGATTGCTACCTGGCTCTTGCCGTCTGGCCGAAGCCATGGAAGCTCCGCTGACTTTCTCGCAGCGGCCAGTCGTTCGGTGAGACCATGAGCGATCGTGATAGGCATCGGCATCAGATCCGTCGTCTCGTCGGTGGCGAAGCCGAACATCATCCCCTGATCGCCTGCTCCACCCGTGTCCACGCCTTGTGCGATGTCTAGCGATTGCCCACCGATTGCAGCCAGAACAGCGCATGTCTCGCTGTCAAACCCGTAGCTCACATCCGTATAGCCAATGTCCTTCACGATCCCGCGAACGATTTGCGGTACGTTGATATGTGTCGTGGTCGTGATCTCTCCGGCCAATACCACCATTCCAGTGGTAAGAAGCGCCTCACACGCAACGCGCGCAAACGGATCGTCGGCGATGATCGCGTCGAGGATACCGTCGGATATCTGGTCGGCCATCTTGTCGGGATGACCTTCCGTCACGGATTCAGACGAGAAAATGTGCTGTTGTGAATTCATTTGAGCCTGTTGTTATGATGAAGGATGGAACCTAGTTGGGCCTCAACCACCCGGCAATGGACCCAAGTCCAAGAGGTCGGGATCTATCATATCCCTAAGACGCCACTCGAGGACCTCATATACATCTCTGGCGGTTGGGGCTTCGAGAGCGACAGCTGCCGCGCTCTCTGCAGTAGGAACATCGAACTGACGCACCAGCCAACGCACCAGAGGCAAAGTCACCGGAGAAGTGCTGAAGACCTTGTACCCGAGGCCCACTAGCAACAGCAAGGGCAGCGGCTCCGATGCCATTTCACCGCAAACGCTCACCTCGAGCCGTTCGCGGCTACTGCTGTCAACAATACGTTTCAACAATCGTACCACCGCCGGATGCAAAGCAGTGAACCGGTCGGCCATGCGGGCGTTTCCTCTGTCGATGGCGAGGGTGTATTGGGTTAGGTCGTTGGTACCAACACTAATGAACGCGCTTCTCTCGGCAAACTGATCGACCATCATGGCTGCAGCCGGTGTTTCTACCATCACACCAAGCGGGAGATCGGCGCCGTATTCTATCCCGGCGCGCTCGAGTCTGTCGGCTTCTTCGGAAATGAGATCGCGGGATCTTTCGATCTCCTCCAACCGGGTCACGAGCGGTAACATGAGCCGCACATCTGCCAACGCACGGGCACGCAACACCGCGCGGATTTGCGTGCGAAACATCTCAGGCTCGTCGAGGCAGACACGTATGGCCCGCCATCCCAGGAAGGGGTTTGCTTCGCGCTGTGCACGAAACGCGGCCGGAAACTTGTCGCCACCGACGTCGTAACTTCGAATGATCACTGGCGCGTTCGGGAACCACTTGGCAACCCTGGTGAAGAACTCTGTCTGCTCGTCCTCTCCGGGCATCTCGTTCCTGCCGATCAAGAGGAACTCCGTGCGAAGCAACCCTATGCCCTCCGCACCGTTCTCGGCAACGACCTCGATCTCCTCAGGCAAGTCGACGTTACCGCGCAGCGTAATCACTACTCCGTCGGAGGTAACGCTAGGTTGCCCAACCGCATCCTTGAGTTTGCCCTCCAGCGCGAGTCGCTTGCCATCTTGTATTTGGGCCTCGGCTATCTCGTCGTCTGTCGGCTCAACGAGTATCGTGCCATTGGTCCCGTCGAGAATGACTGTGGTGCCTCGCTGTAGGTGATCAATCCCCCCAGACAAACCCATCACACATGGCATCTCTAGGCTGCGCGCGAGTATTGCGGCGTGGGCGGCGCGGGTACCATATTCGCTCCCCAACCCGGACACATTGGATTGCTCGAACTGAATCGTGAGCCCCGGTGTGAGCTCGCGCATCAGTACGATTGCCGGACGGTCACCCGCGTCATGCAACACGTCTTCGAGGGAACCTCCTAGAAGAGACTGCAGCACACGAACCTGGATACCAGTCAGATCGGCCGTTTTCTGCCTGAGCGTGGAGCTGGGTGATTGCGCCCACTGATCCCGCATCTCGAGGACCTTGAACTCGAATGCCCTTTCAGCGGTCAGCTGATTCTCACGTATGAGGCTTTCAACCTCTCCGAGGAAATACGGGTCTTCCAGCATGAGAATCTGTGCACCAAAGATCTTGGCCTCTTCTTTTCCAGCGTGTATCAGCGTGTGTTCTCGCAGTAGCTCGAGTTCCCGACGCACGTCGGAGAGCGCCTTGCGCAACCTGAACAGCTCCGCCTCAACCTCGTCGCTGGATATAACGCGGTGCGTGATCTCGGGCATCTCCGTACTCATCACGTACACAGGCCCGATAGCGACGCCCGGTGAGACGCCAAGTCCCTTCAGTAGTCGGGGGTCGTTCATATGTCTCCGAATTCTCTGTCGAGAACTTCAGCTAGAGCGTCCACTGCCGACTCGGCATCTTCGCCGTCGGCACGTACTGTGACCTTGCTGCCGCACTCCGCCGCAAGAGTCATTACACCCATGATGCTCTTCCCATTTACCTCCAACTCACCCTTCGCAATGGTGATCGTGGATTCGAATTTGGACGCGGCCTTAACGAACTCACCCGCCGGCCGCGCGTGAAGGCCTAGTCGATTTCTAATCGTAACGGTGCGATCGATTTCACTCATAACCAACCTGCCAAAGCAGCGAGCAAGACCACAACTAGACCGTAGCGAATGCCCCCTAGTGTCGGCCACACCCATCTTGCGAGTAACAAGCCCACGCCGGCTATCAATCCGGCACCCGTAATCCCACTCGGCTCGAAGTCCCTAACCAACCACGCTGTAACCACAGGCAACATCGCGCCGCAAGCGAGCGCCGTAGCTGGCCCGGCAATCCTCAGCCCCAGTTCCAATGCCGGCACGCCGAGTCGACTGGCTACGTTGACGCCGCCGCGCCACCCTACGTTCAGCGCCCATATCCTCAGGCTCACATTGACCACGTTGTGTATCACCAGCAGAGTAATCACCCCAACAAGCGGCGAAACGACGACGGCCAAAAACAGGCCGAGCGCCGAAGCGACCGGCAGTGTGCCAGCCCAAACGAGCTTATCTCCCACCGAGCCGAGCGGGCCCGCTAAGGCCGTCCTGAAGCGCGATACCTGCTCGCGCGGCAGTCCGTCATACTCTGACTTCGCCAATGCTCCCACAGCAGCGCCAGACAAGTACGGATGCGAATTGAACTGGGCTGTCGCCCGTCCGAGAGCTTCGCGATATGCACTCCCTTTTGCGCCGCCCGGGAGCTTTCGCAATATCGGTTCGCTCGCGAAAGCAATGCCCACCCCTATCATCCGCTCGTAGTTCCACGAGGCCTGGATCAGAAGTGTTCGGAACCAGCTCCGAATGAATCCCTGGCTCATAGCAGAACCACTCCCACTATCCCGCCCACGACACCAAGCACGAACCACTGCATCGCCACACGGCGCCCCGTGAGCCGAACCGTCCCAGACACGACCGCAGCGATAGCCGCTCCGACAACCACGATTCGCAAATAGACCGCGCCCTGAAGCGTGATCGGCAACGCCATTCGCATGATATGGGCCGCTCCGAGCCCAACGACCAACACCAACACCGAGCGAGTGACTTCGCGCAATAGCCCTCGCATATGCACCCCATAGATGGCGCGGGGATCACCGGAATTCAGCGCCTCCGCGTGGCGTACCACATCCGCTCCATTCGAGATTCTCGCCAAATGTGCTCCCACACCTCCGATGTAGGCTACGGCCAGCCCGAGCCCGCAGCCCAGCCCCGTGCTGAGCACGCCCGGTGAACCGGCTACGACCGCAACCGCTGAAACGGCGCCGAGGCCGTAATCTGGGTATCGAGCCGCTCCCACCGGCAGCACGTCGAGCGCAAAGAACTCGAGTAACACCCCCATCATCAGCCCTCCCGCTGGGTCACCCACGATCACTCCGGCGACCGTTGCGGCTACGAGCGGACGCGACAGCATGGTCTGCGCCACACTAGTCATGTCGAGGCCAACCAGCACGCCCCAGAGACCCAGGAGCAGCACGTTGTCGATCAAGCGAACTCCGACAGCGGGATCGCCTTTGCCGTTGGAACGTCCCTAGCCGTTACCTCTACCCCGACTGACTCCAGCATCCTGAGGCTCTCACTTTCGGCAGCAGACAGAAATACGTAACGCAGCCGTCTACTACGGCCCTCCCCTTCGTGCAACCCACCGATGTTTACCCTGCGCACGACATCACTCGCGCGGCAGACGCGAACCAGGGTATCGATGTCGGCGATAACCACAATGACTCGCTTGTTCGATTTGACCGTTTGGTCGAGGACTGCAGGTGCCTCTGCTACAGAAGCGAATTCAACTTCCATGTTCGGCGGTACACCCAGACGATACAGATCGCGTTCCCACGGAACCGATGCCACATGATCGTCGATCAAGAGAATCCGATCGGCCTCCAACGCGTTGCCCCAGCCGACCACCACTTGCCCGTGGATCAGCCGATCATCAAGGCGTACCAAAGTAAGACTCACGTTCCCATCGCCTTGATTGCTGAAGTTCCGACCAAGGATGCCCGTTCGGCTGCCTCTGTCGCCGTCACGTCTCTGTTGAAAACAAAATCGAGGAGCATCGGCAGGTTCACGCCTGTCACCAGGGCCACGTCGGCTCGCTCTCGGGTGGCTGTGATTACCGCCTGAAGACAGCTTCCTCCGGGAAGATCCACGAACACGACGGTGGGCGAATCGAGCGTCAGCTCGGCAATGAGGTCGCACATCCGTTCTCGACCCAACCCCACGTTCGACACGGCGATGAGTGATTCATCATCGCCGGTGATTTCGTGAACAGCGCGGACCAAAGAATCCGACAGGCCCACGTGCGTCATCACAACTCCCTTCAAACGATCACTCATAATCTTCGGCCAAATACTCCTTCAATTCCCTCTGCTCGGCCATCTGCTTCAACAGCCTCTCGTTGAATGCGTTCGCGGGATCGATCCCGCTATAGCGAAGCAGATGATTCAATGCAACCACCTCGGATACCACAGTGATGTTCTTCCCCGGGTTCAAAGGAACCACGGCCAGCGGTAGGTCGACCCCTAGAATATTCTTGGTCTGACCATCGAGACCCGTACGATCTACGTCGCCCGCACTGTCCCACTCCTTTAGTTCGACCACTACTTCGATCCGCTTTTGTTGCCGTACAGCGCGCGCACCAAACATCGTGAATATGTCGATCAACCCGACGCCGCGAATCTCCATATAGCGACGTGAGATATCTGTTGCGCGCCCGATCAGAATATCGGAGCCCCGGAGACTTATGTTCACGACGTCGTCAGCGACGAGCCGGTGACCGCGTTCAACCAGGTCGAGAACGCACTCACTCTTGCCAATCCCCGAACGGCCAGTGAACAGAAGTCCGACGCCGAACACGTCTGCTAGCGACGCATGCAGGCTTGTGGACGGAGCCAGTGCCTCGAGGAGGTACGGTGTGATTCTGCGGTAGAATTCAGCTGTCCTCAAACCCGATCGCAACACCGGCACACCTCGCTCTATAGCGAGCTTCCGGAAATCGCGAGGTATGGACTGCCCTTTGGTCACAAACACACAAGGCACATCGAGCTTCAGCAGGCCTTCGAGCGACCTGTGGCGATCATCGACGTCGAGGGTTCTCAGATACGCAATTTCAGTCTCGCCAAGCACCTGCGGCCGGCCGCTCTGAAACCGAGCCGTGAAGCCCGCCAGCACGAGGCCGGGACTCGATATCTCAGACCCGGTGACGACCCTGTCCAAGCCGACATCACCGGTGACCACATCGAGCAGGAGCTGCCTCTGCTTCTGTTCTAGAATGTGACGAACGGTCAGGCCCATTGAATCATTCTCCAGGTACTCCATGCGGGGGGCGGCGTGGCTCCTTCTGCAGTTGGTTACGAATCTTTGCCGCTGCGCGATCCAGCGACGTTCGAAAGTCGTTTGATTCTGCTTTTGCCACCTTCGTCTGGCCTCGTGGAAGAACGAGCACGATCTCTACCATCTTTGCTCCGTGATCCTCATCGAAGATTACCTCGGCACTCTGCGGTCGACTGGCAACCTTGACCAGTTTCTCAACAACCTTGTCCGTGCGGGCCTTCAACACATCGGAGATCTCGCAATGGCGTTTTGTCATCGTCACTCGCATTAGTGGCCTCACTCCTTCTGCCGGTTTCCGGCTCTTTGAGATAGTTCCAGAAGATGAGCTTCCGTCAAGTCTGCGGCACGCTCCCAAGACAACGTCTCCGCAAAGCGCCGCGCATCGCATCCCAGATCTGCCACCAATTCAGGATTCCTCGCTACTCGTTGCAGCGCTTCCGCTAATGCCGGTACGTCTCCATGCGGAACCAAGATTCCCGTCTCACCGTCCCTTACTGACTCCCTGAGCCCTGGACTGTCCGAGGCAATCGCAGGCGTACCACACGCTGCAGCTTCGACGTTGACTATTCCCCAGCCCTCCTTTGCCGAAGGAAATACTACTGCCCAAACTTGGCGCAGCAGACGTCGTTTTTTCTCTTCATCGACAAACCCCAGAAACTGCACGGCATCGCCTAGGCCTAGTCGGTCACTCAGGCCGTGCAGGCGCTCAGCATCGTCGCCGCGCCCGACAATCTGCATTTCCGCGACGACGCCCGAGTCGCGCAACGAGGCCATGGCCTCGAGCAGGATGTCGATGCCCTTGTAGCGCTTGAGCCGCCCTACGTAAAGAAATGTAGGGATTTCCGTTCGCTGTGTGGTATTGTCTGGCACAAACCAGTCTGTATCCACGCCCGGGAAGATCACCGACACGTCAGACGCTCTTATACCGCGCTGCACCAAATCGTCGCGCGTGCTCTCACTGATCGCATGGAACATTGCTCCATCATACAACCGTGGGATCATCCGCTCAGCCAGCCAGACAGAGCCGGCGACCGGAAGAGATGCCTCCTTAAACGCGGTAGTCCCGAAAAGATGGGGCACTATCACGTACATTGGCAAACGAGTGAGCGTTGGGACAAAAAGGGGCAGCTTGTTCACATCCTCTACTACAACGTCGAAGCTGTCTGCAGCCAGGGCGCGCCGAACGGCTCCACGCCCTTTGAGGGCGAACGAATACCTTCCCCCAAAACGTCTTACCTCGATGCCACTTATCGTGTCGTTGGGCGCCGCGCCCTTCCACCCAGATGAAACGAGCACGACGTGATGGCCCCGATCGACCAAACGCCCAAATATCTCGAACAGATGAATCTCGGCTCCCCCGGCTTGGGGGTTGTCGAGGTCGAGCCAGTTTACCGCCAATATCCTCACAGAAGTCCGCGATCGCGAGCCATGCCATCGAGAACGCCATTCACGAACGACGGCGCTCGCGACCCGGCGAACCAATGGGCGAGTTTGACGGCCTCACTGATTGTCACCCTGGGCGGGACCTCCGCTTCTTCAAGTTCGAACAACGCAAGACGGAGAATGTTCTTTTCGACAACGCCGATGCGATCCCAACGCCAGTTGTCTGCCGCCTGGCTGATCTCGTCATCGAGGCGCGATACAACATTTGATACGGCCGCAGCAGTTCTTTCAGCCGAATCAAAGAACCGTATCCTACCACCACTCCAGCTCAAAGCATCATCGGCCACTTGTTGAAAAGGCGGCCTGCCCAACAACTCCCACGCGTACAGGAGCTGTAGCGCGCGAGCGCGGGTCTTCGTCTCAGCTCTCAACACTACTGCCGAGGCTCATAAGCGCTTGTGCTGTCTCGATCGCTGCATGCGCGGCATCTATACCCTTGTTGCCGGAAGCGCCGCCGCTTCGCGCCAATGCCTGCTCCATGGTGTCACAGGTCAACACACCAAACCCGACTGGAGTCAAATATCGGATCGCGGCCTCTCCAATCCCGCGCGTCGCCTCGCTGGCTATGTACTCATTGTGCGGGGTCTCACCACGGATCACCGCCCCGAGAGCGATCGCGAAGGCGTATTTGCCGGTTGCCAAACCACTGTGCACGACAACGGGGATCTCAAATGCACCCGGCACCCAGAGAACATCCACTGAATCTGGACCGTATCCGGCCGATTCCAGCGTCTCTTCTGCGCCTGCCACCAGCCGTCGAGTAACTACCTCGTTGAACCGACTTGCCACGATGAGGACTCTTCTTGGATCCGTATTCATCGTCAATGCGCGAAGAGATGGCCGAGTTTGTCCCGCTTCACTTCCAGGTACTCACGATTGTAATCGTTTGAATCGGCAACTATCGGTACGCGTTCGACGATTTCAAGTCCGTAGCCGTCCAGCCCAACCAATTTTTGAGGGTTGTTTGTCAGCACTCGAATCGAGTGCAGCCCCAGGTCCATGAGAATCTGAGCGCCTATTCCGTAATCCCTGAGGTCTGGCGCAAATCCAAGGCTTTCATTTGCCTCGACGGTGTCGTGCCCACCATCCTGGAGCTCGTATGCTTTCAGTTTGTTCAGTAGGCCAATACCTCGGCCCTCCTGATCCAGATACACGACCACACCCGCGCCTTCTTCCGCAATGATCCGCATTGCGTTCCTGAGCTGCCATCCGCAGTCGCAGCGCTGAGACTCGAACACGTCGCCGGTCAGGCATTTCGAATGCATGCGGACGAGTGTGTTCTTTCTTCCATCGACGTCGCCGTATACGATCGCGACGTGTTCTGCGCTGTCGACGTCATTCTGGTATCCGATCACACGGAACTCGCCGTGCTCGGTGGGCAAGCGTGCATCCGCCACCCTGTGCACCAACCGTTCGTGCTTGAGCCTGTAGGCCACCAACTGAGCCACGGTCACATAGGTCAGGCCGTGCTGTTTGGAGAACTTCTCGAGCTGAGGACGGCGCATCATCGTGCCATCGTCTGAGATGATCTCGCAGAGCACACCGGCTGGGGCAAGACCGGCCAGTCTCGCTAAATCGACGGTGGCCTCCGTATGGCCTACACGTCGTAGAACGCCGCCAGCCTGCGCCCTGAGAGGGAAGATGTGGCCAGGACGTCTCAAATCACTCGGTTCAGTTGCAGGATCCACAACCACCTGTATCGTCTGTGCGCGGTCTGACGCCGAGATCCCCGTAGTCACCCCAAAGCGCCGTCCTGCATCAACGCTCACCGTGAACGCCGTCTCGTGGGATTCGGTATTCTGATCGGTCATCTGCGGAAGGTTCAACTCCTCGCAGCGTTCGGGCGTGATGGGCATGCAGATCAGCCCACGGCCGTGCGTAGCCATGAAGTTGATCATCTCCGGGGTTACCATCTCGGCTGCGCCGATCAGATCTCCCTCGGATTCTCGATCTTCGTCGTCAGCAACGATAACGAGGCGTCCAGCGCGGATGTCCTCTATTGCCTGCTCTATTGTTCCAAACGTCATTTTGGTCTTTTCTTAGTTCGGGTTCTCACCCTGGCGATCGCGCAACAGCCGACGTATGTACTTCCCGATCATGTCGCCTTCGAGATGTACCTTGTCACCTGCCTTCAGGTTGCCCAGAGTCGTGTGCTCTAGTGTGTAGGGAATCAGCGCGACCTGCAATACGTTGGGCGCCGGCATCTCGTTCACGGTCAAGCTCACACCGTCTATCGAAACGGACCCGTGAGGTATCGTAAGCTCGTCGATCTCGTCCGGCACTGATACATCCAGCAGCAACGCATCGGCTTCGGTTTTCGTATTCACCACCTCGCCGACACCATCCACGTGACCTTGAACGAAGTGCCCGCCCATACGGTCGCCGAGCTGTACCGACCGCTCCAGGTTGACCTCATCGCCAACCTGCAGATCGCCGAACCAGGTGCGGCTTCGCGTGGTGACGATAGCTTCGACCTCAAACCAGTTCTCACCTTTTGACACAATGGTCAGGCACGCGCCACCGACGGCAATGCTTTCGCCTTCGATCAGGTCTTTGTATCCCATCTCGATGCGGAAGGCCAAGCGATCGGTCTCGCGCCTCACCGCAACGACTTTGCCAACTTCAGTCACTATTCCCGTAAACATAATTCTCTATCCACCACTAATAAGTTACTATCGCCGAGACTCTTGCGCTCGGTCGGCACCCAGCGAACCGCTTCAGCAAGCGGAGTCGCTCGAGCCGCACCGAATGCAGGAGCCCCACGGCCAAGCATTATGGGCGCCTGAATCCAGTAGATGCGATCCACAACACCCGCATCGAGCATCACTCCAGCGAGCCGCGCTCCAGGCTCTACAAAAACCGACCTTATATCCAACGCCCGCAGAGATTCGAGAGCAGATGATATGTCGTCGGCTGCAACGACCTGCACTGCGGTACCCTGAAGCTGCCGCTCTGCCTCCCCTGCCACCACCTGCCCCGTCACGAATACCGTCGGCACCTCTCGGGAAGTCCGCACCAACTCGAGTTTACTGCTGAGCGCCCCTGTAAAACCAAAAACGACCCGAGTCGGGTGCACTCGCGGCGATACCGAGCCTCGCACTGTCAACTGAGGATCGTCATTCTCCGCGGTTCCGCGTCCCACTGCAACCGCATCGAAACCGGAGCGGAGCCAATGCACATATTCGCGCGCTTCAGGACTAGAAATCCACTGCGACTTCCCAGTGCTGTCGGAAGTGAAGCCGTCTAATGAAGCCCCCATCTTGATAGCGACAAAGGGGCGATTCTCCCGTGCCTTGCTCCAGAGGAAAGGGGCATTCAGCGCAGCAGCAGCTTTAGCCTCGACGCCACTCTCGACATCGATTCCGGCTTCTCGGAGCAACTTGCCACCGCCGCCGGCCTTGGTGCCGGGGTCGGCCACGGCATACACGACGCGGTGAACCTTGGCGGCTATGAGCGCGTCTACACAGGGGGGCTTTTTTCCATGATGCGAACAGGGCTCCAGAGATACGACGCACGTGGAGCCTTCCGGATCGTCACATTTCGAAAGAGCCTCTATCTCGGCGTGATCCTCGCCGAATTCGCAGTGGCATCCTTCGCCAATTACTTCGCCATCGCGCAGCAGCACCGCACCAACCATCGGGTTGGGAAAGACCCTTCCCCAGCCGTTCTTGGCGATTTCCAATGCCCGCCGCATTGCCTCTTGTTCGGTCACGCTATCTCGATGTCCTCGCCGGCGACAACTTCGCCGATTACCCAGGAGTCTATTCCGTCGTCCACTGCTGCATCTGAGACGGCTCCCACATGATCCGCGCGCGCCGCCACTATCATTCCGACTCCCATATTGAAAACCCGGAACATCTCGGCCTCATCTACCTTCCCCGCTTCCTGTATCAGCTTGAATAGCGGGGGTACCGTCCAAGTGGATTTGTCGATCTTCGCGCCGCAGCCAGACGGTAGCGAGCGTGGCAGATTGCCTGGAATGCCACCTCCAGTAATGTGCGCGAGGCTCAATACCCTATCGAGCACAGGAGTGACCGCTGCCTGGTAGCTCGTATGAACGGTGAGCAGGATGTCCCCGACGGTCCCCTCGAAGTCGGGAGCATTACTGTCGACCTGGAGACCTAGGTCGTCAAAGAAAACTTGTCTTGCAAGGGTGTAACCGTTGGTGTGCAGTCCGTTGGACGCCAACGCAATCAGCGCGTCACCCGGTTTGACCTTGTCTCCATGCAGTGTTTCCTGCTCTGCTACCACTCCCACGATCGTACCCGCGAGATCGTAGTGGCCCGGATGATAGAGATCAGGCATCTGCGCCGTCTCCCCACCGGCGAGCGACATTTCGTGATTGCGGCAACCGCGCGCGACCCCTTCAACGAGCGCAGCTATGGTCTCGGTCTCGAGCTTCGACCCTGCGATATAATCCAGAAACGCCAGCGGTTTGGCGCCGTGTACCAAGATGTCGTTTACGGAGTGGTTGACGAGATCCTCACCAACAGTGTCATGACGACCAACACCAATCGCCACCAGGACCTTGGTGCCTACACCGTCTGTGCTCATCACCAGTGTGGGCTGTTCTATTCCGGCAGGTACCCTAACCATGCCTCCAAATGTGCCGAAACCACCCACGGTCAGTGGCGTGTGGGTCGAGTTGACGGCTGCCGCCATCCGGGCTTTTGCTTGCTCGGCGGCGTCGAGGTCTACGCCTGCGTCCTTGTATCGTTCCGCTTCACTCACAATTTTGTGCTCCTGTCATACTCGCGGCTCCGCCGCTCGGTCGGACGGTCGGACGGTCGGACGGTCGGACGGTCGGACGGTCGGACAGAACGTTGAACATCCAACTTCGAACGTCCAACGTCGAACGGGAGCTCACCCTACCCACCGTTCGATGTTCGACGTTCCTTGTTCGATGTTCGATGTTCTATTCTCCAATCTCAAACCTCACCAGATCCGCAAACTTCTCTACCCGTTCCTGAACATCGTTAGCGGTCAGTTCCACAAATCGCTCCACCGAAAACCGTTCCACCGCAAACGCACCCATCGTGGCGCCATAAACCATCGCTTGTCTGAGCGTCTCGTGAGAGAGATCGTTGCGGCGGGCGACGTGCGCCATGAAACCACCGGCAAATGAGTCACCGGCACCCGTCGGATCGACCACCTCTTCCAGAGGCAGCGCGGGCACGTAGAATACTCGGCCATCGTCGACCAGGAACGCGCCAAAAGCACCTTGTTTGATCACTGCCGTGCGAGGCCCCTGTTCGAGCAGCCAGTTGGCCGCCTTGTAGACGTTCGATTCGCCCGAAAGCTGAATGGCCTCTGTGTCATTTACCATGAGCACGTCGATACGGCCAAGCAACTCCAGAAGCGTTTCGCGCTCGCCGTCGATCCAAAAGTTCATCGTATCGCAAACGACCAACGACGGACTCGTGATCTGATCCAGAACGTCCAGTTGCAGTTGGGGGTGAATGTTGCCTAGAAAAACGTGCTTCGCATCACGAAACGATTGCGGTATAGCCGGTTTGAAATCGGCAAAAACACCAAGCCGCGTATCGAGCGTTTCCCGATCGATAAAATCGTCGGAGTACCTCCCAGCCCACCGGAAGCTCTCGCCCGTCTCTTGCTCAATCCCGGAAATGTCGACGCCACGCGCTGCCAGCTGCTCGAGCGCAGCCATCGGGTAGTCGTCTCCTACGACTCCCACAACCTGAACGGGGTTAAGCAGGCTCGCCGCCCAGCTGAAGTAGAGTGCCGACCCTCCCAAAGCATCGGTTACCGAACCAGCCCTCGTCTCGATCGAATCGAGAGCCACGCTACCCACAATTAAAAGTGACACAGCTACATACGCTCCGGGGCGCTAACGCCCAAAAGAAAAAGTCCATTTGCCAACACGATCTGACTCGCACGAACCAGCACCAAACGCGCCTTTTCCAGCTCATGCCCTGCGCCTACGACTCTGTGCCTGTGGTACCACCCGTTTACTAGCCGGGCGAGTTCATCGATGTAGGCGATAATGCGATGCGGCTCGAGAGATTCGGCGGCACCGCTCACGACCGCCGGGTACTCAGCGAGATGCTTGAGAACCGACTGCTCGTCGTCTTCGGTCAACAGGGAGAGATCGACACCCACCGTAGCGATCGTGTCGGGATCCAGTTCTGCCTTTCTGAATATTCCTGCCATTCTTGTGTGTGCGTATTGCACATAGTAGACCGGGTTCTCTTCGGACTGTTTCGTGGCAAGGTCCAGGTCGAACACAAACTGCGCGTCGCCCTTGCGCATCAAGAAGAAGTACCGAGCGGCGTCCACTCCTGCGGCGTCAACCAGTTCGCGGAGCGTAACGAACGTACCGGCGCGTTTGGAAAACTTGAGCTCCTTGCCTTCACGCATCACACGCACGAGCTGCACCAGGGGAGCTTCGAAAAAGTCCGCGCCCAACCCCAACGCCATCATTGCTGCCCTCATGCGGGCGACATAACCGTGATGATCGGAGCCCCAAATATCAATCGCCCGTTGGAAGCCTCGTTGTGCCTTGTCCCGATGGTAGGCGACATCGGGCATGAAGTACGTATAGGTTCCATCGCTCTTTTTCACTACTCGGTCTTTCTCGTCACCAAACTCAGCCGTCTTGAGCCACAACGCACCGTCTTTCTCATACGTGAGTTCACGGGCACTCAGCTCCTCTAGCGTCTCGTCGAGCAGTTTCCTTTCATACACTTCAGTTTCTCGAAACACGACGTCAAAGCGGACGCCGAACTCTTCCAGATCGCGGTCTTGCTCCTGCCGCTGGCTGTCTACTGCTATCTCTCTACACCGATCCAAACCGTCACAATCTGGGAGATCGGCAAAGCTCGTTCCTTCTTCCTCGAGGATCTGTGCGGCCAATTCAGCCACATACTCGCCGTGGTATCCGCCTTCGGGAATCTCCGCACTCCGTCCCACAGCCTCCTGAATCCGAACCCACACAGACTCCACGAACTTGTCTATCTGCACGCCTGCGTCGTTGACGTAAAACTCCCGTGCAACTTCGTGTCCTGTGGCTTCCAACAACGATGAAATTGCGTCGCCGAGAGCGGCGCCACGGCCGTGGCCGACGTGGAGAGGCCCCGTGGGGTTGGCGGACACGAACTCTACGTTCACTCGGCGGCCGTGACCCGCGTCTGATCGCCCGTATTGCTTTCCTGCGGTGAGAATCTCGTCCAGCACTTCGGTGAGTACGTTCGTGGGCAGTCTGACGTTGATGAAGCCAGGCCCAGCTACTTCAACAGAAAAGACATCACCTAGCTCGACCAGCAATCCAGCGCAAATCTCTTCAGCGATCTCGCGCGGCTTCCGCTTCAGCGGTTTGGCGAGCTGGAGTGCAATGTTCGTCGCTAGATCTCCATGCCCCGGATCGCGCGGACGTTCAACTGTAATCTCCACATCGGGCACACCGAGATTCGAAACTACCGCCCGGAGTGCATCCCGCAGCTTCTCGGCTCCAGCAGTCAGGATTTCTCTCCTGCCTTGGGTTTGTCTTTCTTCTCTGGCTTCTCGGGTTTCGAGTCCTTCGCCTTTGTGGGTGCAGGTTTCTCCTTTTCGTCCTTATCAGTCTTGTACTCTGTGTGGGATTCACCTGCACGCTTGTAGTCGGTCTCGTAGAAGCCCGAGCCCTTGAACACGAAGCCAATTCCGGCAGAAATTTGTCGTTCGCCTGGAGTGCCGCAGTCGGGGCACTCGACAGGCGCGGGGTCGCTCATCTTTTGCAGTCTATCATACTCGCGCCCGCACGCAGGGCAGCGATAGGAATATGTCGGCATGTAATCACCCTAATGTCGGAATCACAATGAACCAGCGAACGTACCCGGACCAATAATGGAGGTCAAGCCGGTGTCCGATATGTACCCCAGACTCCTCGAAGCGTATCGCTGATTTCGCCAACCGTTGCTCTCGCTCGGACCGCATCGATGATCGGTGCCATCAGGCCATCGCCACTCTTTGCAGCGGCTGCGAGAGCCTCGAGCGAATCAGTGTGGGCGGTTTCGTCGCGCCTTTTTCGGGCATTGGCCAGCGACTCTCGTTGGCGGTCAGCAAGTGCTGAGAAATCGGGTCGCGGCACTACCGTTGCCGCTTTTTCTTCGACAAAGCGGTTGACGCCGATGACGGCTACGTTCCCCGCCTCTGTCGCGCGTTGGTATGCGTATGCAGACTTGGCAATGGCGTCCTGCAGGAACCCTGATTCGATTGCCTTGGACGCACCACCAGCCTCTTCAACCTCAGCAAGCAATTCCCGCACGTCCTTCTCGATCCGATCCGTGAGTGCTTCGACATAATGCGAACCACCCAGTGGGTCGACCGTCTGCGCGGCTCCTGACTCATACGCTACCAGCTGCTGCGTCCTCAAAGCGAGCTTTGCCGACTCTTCGGTAGGAAGCGCTAGCGCCTCATCGTACGAGTTGGTATGCAACGATTGAGTACCGCCCAACACCGCGGCAAGCGCTTGCACCGTTACCCTCACTACGTTGTTCAGCGGTTGTTGCGCTGTGAGGGTGCAGCCACCGGTTTGCGTGTGAAACCTGAGAAAACAGCTGCGGTCGTTACCACCGTAGCGCTCCCGCACCAACTCAGCCCACATGCGGCGCGCCGCTCGAAACTTCGCCGCTTCTTCGAACAAATCGTTGTGTGCAGCAAAGAAGAACGACAGCCTCGGCGCAATTCGATCGATGTCGAGGCCCGATGCAACCGCTCTGTCGACATACTCCAGAGCGTTGGCGAAAGTGAAGGCAACCTCCTGCACTGCGGTTGCACCCGCCTCCCGCATGTGGTAACCACTGATCGATATGGGATTGAAGTTCATGTCCTCATCGGACACGAAACGCAATACGTCAATCGTAAGCCGAAGCGAAGGTTCGATCGGAAAAACGTAGGTGCCTCGAGCCACATACTCCTTGAGCACATCGTTCTGAATCGTTCCGCGGAGTCGGTGGCGCGCTACACCCTGTTCTTCGGCAACAACCACATACATCGCGAGCAACACGGACGCCGTCGCATTGATAGTCATCGACGTGGACACCTTATCGAGCGGTATTCCCTGGAACAAACGTGCGAGGTCGTCCACCGTATCGATCGCGACACCTACCCGCCCAACTTCCCCTTCGGCCAAAGGTGAATCGGAATCGATTCCCATCTGTGTGGGCAAGTCGAATGCTACCGAAAGGCCGGATTGTCCGGCGTCGAGCAGGCTGCGGAACCGAGAATTGGTGTCCTCGGCGGTACCGAATCCGGCATATTGCCGCATCGTCCAGAGTCGGCCCCGGTACATGTTGGGCAGAATGCCTCTCGTGTAGGGGAACTCGCCCGGGCCCTCCGAGGGAGCTGCGGCATCGTCAGCGTCGTAAACCCTTTTGATTGGGATGCCGGAGGGCGACAGTTTCTCTTCGCTCATTTCCCGTCCATCCTCGCTATCGTCTCCTCGACAAACACAACATCATCTCTACTCCCGATGAGCAATGGTGTCCTCTGGTGGAGTTCAGTGGGAACGATGTCCAATATGGGCTGCTTTCCATCGGAAGCGGCGCCTCCAGCCTGCTCCGCAATGAATGCGAGCGGGGAAGCCTCATAGAGCAACCGTAACTTGCCGTCTGGTGAAGAGGAATCCGCCGGATACAAGAAGACGCCTCCGAACAGCAAGTTGCGGTGAAAATCAGCCACCAGTGAGCCAATGTAGCGGTTGTTCTTGCGGGCCGCAGCTCGGGCCCCTGTTTCCTTACCTTTGAAGGTATCAACGGCGTATCGGTAGCCATCCGACCAGCGGTGGTAGTAACTCTCGTTAACGCTGTAAAACGGTCCTGTCGTTGGCGTCTTGAGGTTGTTGCCGACCAGCCGAAACTCTCCTATCGCAGGGTCGAGCGTGAACATGTGCACTCCCGCTCCTGCAGTGTATACGAAGACCGTGCTAGACCCATGCATAACGTAGCCAGCCGCAACCTGTTTGCTGCCGACCTGCAAGCAATCCTCCAACGTACCCGGCCCGGAATCGGTTACTCGCTGGTGGATCGAAAAGATCGTCCCGATCGATACGTTGACATCGATATTGGTCGACCCGTCCAGCGGATCATGCAGCAGTACATACTTACCTGGGTTCAGCTCGGCGGGAATCGGTACGGGATCGGGGTCTTCTTCGGATGCCATTACACACAGCCGGCCAGTCCAGCGTAGGATCTGGTGCATGGTCTCGTTCGCGAGCACGTCGAGCTTCTGTTGCTGTTCTCCTGAGGGGTTGCTTTCACCCGCCGCGCCGAGGATGTCGACGAGACCAGCTCGACGGACATAGCCGGCTATGACCTTGCCGGCAAGGGCTACGTCGACGAGCAAGCGGGTAAGTTCACCCGTCGCTTTTGGGTGTTCCAACTCCTGCTCGAGGAAGAACCGTTCGATCGTAACCACGGACGTATCAACCACAGTAGACTCTCCAAAAGGTTCGTCGCTTCACCTTGCACCGACTCAAAATAGCTCCCATCAGAGCGGATCGTCACCGTTCCGCCCACATCAGTGCGGAAAACGGGCACCCCGGCTTCGTCGAGCCGCCCCAACACAGACGGCGAGGGATGCCCGAAGCGATTCTTGCCGACGCTGATGATCGCGAGCCTTGGGCTTACGGCGTCCAGCCAAAAATTGTCTGTCGAACCGGCGGAACCGTGGTGAGCAACCTTGAGCAAGTCCGCCTCGCCGATCGTCCCCTGGAGAACTGACTCGGCAGACCGACCGATATCGCCCGTGAGCAGAGCCCTGAAGCAACGATACGTCACCCGCATAACCACTGAGTTTTCATTCGGCGATATCTCGTGGGCAATCCAATCGGATGACGGATGTAAGACCTCAAATTGCACGGAGTCGATGACGAACGAATCCCCCGCCCTAGCTGCTCTCCATTCTGCGCCGGCGACATCGAGTGACCGCAGATACTCGAGGTACAGGTTTGTACCTATAGGTTGACCTGGATCCAGAACGAGCTTCGGTTCCAATTCTTCCACGACAGCGGGAATTCCCCCCAAATGGTCGGCGTCGCCGTGAGTCACAACGGCAACGGCGAGGCGGGAAACACCATGTCGCCGAAAAAAGGGCAAAACAACTGCCCGACCCGCGTCGAACTGCGCAGTGCGCGGACCACCATCCACAAGAGCCCATTGACCGCGCGGAGTGCGTATCGCTATCGCGTCCCCTTGGCCCACCGACAGGAAAAAAAACGAGAGATCTTCCGATCGTTCTGATCGAGTAGTGAGCGAGAGCGCCACGACTCCCCAGCACGCCAGTGCGGAGGCTGAAGCCAACCTGCGACGCACGAGCACCCACTTGGGTTTGCACATATGCAGCCAAGCGGCGACACAGAAGAGGCAGAACCAGGGCAGCGCAAACCGCACCCCAGGAGTGCCAATAATACTGCCTCCCGGAACCCCGGCTCCGAGCATCGCAACTCGTTCGATGACGGCAAATACAAAGCCGGTCCCCCCAGCAACGATGTCGCCTGCAATAAGGCTCAAGAACAGTCCCGGTACGGCAACACCCGCTAGCGGCACCGCCAAGAGGTTGGCGAATATCCCGATCGGCGCCACAGCGCCAAAGGCAAATGCGGTGATCGGAGCGGTCGCTACCGTCGCCCCCACTGACGCCCCAAGCAGGCGAAACTTCCCCACAGCCTCGATGCCGGCGCTTGTACCCAACACCGCCAAGGCAGATAGCCAAGCCCCAACCGACGTAGCTGCAGTGGGGTCGATCATCATTACGATCATTAGCGCTACTGCCAATACCGCTCCCCGGGGCGGGTGCCTCTGTCTGACCCTGGCCACCCCCAAGATCGACATAAAACACGCGGCTCGGGTGGCCGGCGCTGGAAACCCCAGCGACGCTACGTAGAGCCACACTATGCCGACACCCCAAACCCATGCCGTCTGGCGCGCTCTCAAAGCTCTGGCAAGCAAAACGCACCAGCCTCCGAGAACACCTACATGTAGACCCGAGATAGCGAGGAGGTGAGCGAGTCCGGCTCGTGCGAAACCTTCTCGCAAGCTCCTATCTATGTCTTCACGTCGGCCCAGGACGACAGCTTCTACTAGGCCAGAGCGGGCACCGTACAGAGCACGAATCCGCGAGGCTATCCTGTCTCTGATGGCATAACGCAGCGATCTGGATCCGTTCAGCACCCTAATGTGGCCAGCTCTGAGCACCCCCCTCCCTCGATACACGCCAACCGCGAGAACACGAACACCGCCGGGAATTCGCGTCGCCGATTGGACGCGCAGTCTCAATTGCCCGCTACAACCGCTTTGGTCGTGCAGTACTGACGCTCTCGTTTTTCCAGACACCCCCGGCCTGTCATGAATGCGGAGTACGACAGACACGGATCCCGGCTCCCATACGGCACTGCAATCGTGAGTGTGGGCACTGGCCACGACGACGCCGATCGCAAATCCCAGAACAAGGGCTAGCGCGAGAACCCAGCGCCATAGCGATCTGAAGCAGCCGGCGGCGATAACTGTCAGGAACACCCATACGGGTAGGAGCGACGGCACGAGGAATAGGCCAAACCAAAGACCCGCTCCTAGAAACACCACCAGCTGCACCACCGGCGGCGGTTTCATCACCTCAAATCGCTTGATGTGGCCGGTAAGATCGGCGTAGCTAAAGAAGAACGACTGCGGTCAGATGAAAAGTGTGCCTGTGAAGGTTGCTCCGGTTGTGCCCGAAAGGCGGACAATGAGATACCTGCCGATCCACTCGTCCGGGCCCTCCACCAAAACGACCCTGTGAGTACGAGTTCGCGATTGCAGAAGGCCACCGCGACGCGCTTTGACTTCCACAAGAACCTCAACCGATTTCCCGACCAGCGCGACGTTTTTCCTGGCGGCAATACGCCTGACCGTTTCGATCGTCCGTTCGAGGCGCTCTCCCTTGACGTCCTCCGGGACGTGATCCGGGATCCGGAGCGCAGCTGTGCCTTCGCGCGTCGAGTACTTGAAGGTGAATGCGTCGTCGAAGCGCACTTCGCGCAGGAGACTGATCGTCTCTTCGAAGTCCTCGTCACTCTCACCGGGGAACCCTACGATCACGTCTGTGGTGATTGCGATTTCGGGAACGGCGTTTCTCAACCGAGCAACACACTCGAGGAATTCCTCACGATCGTAACGTCTTCCCATGCGCTTGAGGATGCGCGATGAACCGCTCTGCACAGGCAGGTGAACGTGCTCACAGACTTCGGGCACGTCTGCCACCGCTTCGATGACACGGTCGGTGAAGTCGTTTGGGTAGGGACTGGTGAAGCGAACCCGCTGGATTCCCTCGACTCCCCCAACCGCACGGAGAAGGTCTGCAAAGTCGTCGTTTCCCTCACGGTAGCTGTTGACAGTCTGGCCCAGCAGGGTCACTTCGGTGACTCCCCGGCCCGCAATTGCCTCCACCTCGGCAATCACATCCGCAAGTTTACGACTTCTCTCGCGCCCTCGTGTCATCGGAACAACGCAGAACGTGCACCGATAATCGCAGCCGCGCTGAACCGTCACGAATGCCCGTACAGAATCGTCCCGCCACTGTGATATTCCTTCGTAATGCTCCCAGTCTCTAAGACCGGTATCTGCTGCCCGTTCACCTCTCTCTCCACTGGCTATCAGCTCCGGCAATACCCTGTAGCCGTCCGGCCCTACAACCAGATCCACGTGTTGCTCGGCATCCAGGAGTCGTTCACCCAGCCTCTGAGCCATACAGCCCAAAACTCCGAGAACGACGCCGGGACGTTTGTATCGCTTCAGCTCCCCCAACCGGCCGAAAACTCTCTGCTCGGCGTTCTCCCGGACGGCACACGTATTGACGAGTATCAGATCTGCCGCCGCCGGATCATCGGTTGGTTGGTAGTCACCATCACCCAACAGCCCGATCACAGTCTCCGTGTCTGCGACGTTCATCTGACATCCATAGGTCTCTATGTATACGTTCTTCATTTCAGTTGACCGTGGGCTCCGCCCACAGTGTGCCGTCTCGATGCCTGAGTGTGGCCTTGAAGCGGGCCGGCAGAACAGTGTCCGTAGACGTAAAAACCGACAGATAATCCTCGGTGAGTCCCTCGAAACGTCCGCCAGTCCGGCGGAGGACCACAACATCCCCAACGCAGTCGTTTCGGGAAGCTCTGTGCGCGGCTTGTTTCTCCTCTGCGAGTTTTCTCAGTTCTGACGATCTCACTTTCATAACGTCGGGTTCAACCGCGGGGCCGAGTTTGACCGAAGGAGCGACAGAACGTGGAGAATAAGGGAACACGTGTAGATAAGTGAACGGTAGCGCCTCGACAAGCGACTTCGTTGCAGCAAAGTCCTCGTTGGTTTCGCCCGGGAATCCCACGATTATGTCCGCACCAAGTCCCAGCGTCGTCACTTTTTCCGCCAGTCTTTCCAGCCGCCCGCGATACTCCGCCTCCGTGTACCACCTTCGCCCCATGAGTTTGAGCAAACGATCGCTTCCGGATTGCAGCGGCGCATGAACGTGTGGAGCCAGCCGATCGGGCGCATTCGCCATGAGGTCTATCAATGGCTCATCGAGCTGCGTGGCCTCGACCGATGACAGACGGAACCGTACATCAGGATTTTGATCGACCAGGTTCCGCACCAAGTCACTCAGTCTGTGCGGATACGGCAGATCGTTGCCGTAACTGCCAACATGTACGCCCGTCAATACCAACTCCGCGTGCGCTCGGGCGAGCACTTCGGCCTCACACGAGATTTCTCGTGGAGACCTCGAAATGCTGCTTCCGCGGGCAACTCGGGTCGCACAGTAGGTACAATGTTCATCGCACCCATCCTGAATCTTCAGCCAGGCTCGTGAACCGCGCTCGAAGCTGCGAAGTATCGGGTCGAGCCCTTCCGCCGAGAGCCCCATCGTTTCGAGGACCGCGGCGAGATCCGTACCGCCAACAACGGAGCTGACGCCGGGAAGGGACTGAATCGTGCCGTCGTCCGTCGTTGCGGCGCACCCGAAAACAACAATCGAGCTGAGGTCAGGGTTCTCTCGAGAGATCCGTCGAACCAGTCCCCTCATCTTTGCTTCGCTCTTTTGCGTGACGGTGCAGGAGTTCACAATCGCGGTGTTCGCGGAGGCTGGATCCGTCACAATAACGGCGCCAGCAGATTCGAGGGCCTGTCTCAGGACCTCCGAGTCGTACTGGTTTGCCTTGCAACCAAATGTGTGGATGTAAACTCGCGTCACGGAATGACGGTGAGCGCGAACATGAGGAACCATGCACGCTCCTCCGCCCCAGCGCCGTCACGCATGATTCGTTCGACGGAAGCTTCTAACGTAGCACGACCGCCAGCGAACTCCATTGCGGTGCCGGCCGAAACCAAAAACTCCGTAGCCTGTTCTAATGAAGGACTGAACGGTAACTCAGCGTATCGAGTACCAAGCCGCAGCGGAATGCCTGATTCGCCACCCAACTCAACGCCCGAGCCGATGGCCCAGGTATCGAACGCGTATGCACCGCCGGCGGCCTTCAGATCTGCTTCGGCAGACGACCACAGGTGACGCTCTGCGGTGGTAGCTAGCCTGATCGACGGATGCACCTGAATGAAAAGCCCACCTGCAAAAGAAATCGGCAAATCCACGCGTCCGAGATCCAACGCATCCACGCTCGATTTCAACTCGGTGTCTGAACGAATCGAAGCGGCGATACTCATCTGTTGAATTGGAGCGAACAACACGCCGGCGGATATTCCGAGCCCAGACATTCGAATCTTGTTGGTCTCTTCCATGTCGTAGTAGCTTTCGCTGCCCGGAAAGAACCGGTTCGCAACACGTCGCACAGACCCACTCAGCAGATGTACCGCCCCACCCACGTTCACACGTGGTATCAGCCGCCAGCCAATAGCGGCTCTCAAATCGGTCACAGCACCGCTCGAGATGAGTTGGTCGACCACACCGAGCCGCTCGCCTCGTATCGTCACCGAGTCAGTAGTGGTTTGATCGAACGACTTTTCCGCATAGCTTGAATAACTCAGAGCAAATGAGAGAGGCGTCGATCTAACCATCGTACCAGCAAAGGCGTACGGGAATCTGGTCTCGGAGAGACCTGTTACCACAGTATCCAAGGCCGTGAAGTTCCTCAGCGATGTGCCCGAGCTTGCAGTGACCAAGAGCGGGCCTATGGACGCAACGGTGGCCGGATTGACCGCGGAGCGGGCATCAAACAAAGCAGTGCCCCCGCCAAGCGCACGCGCTCTTGCGCTGATCGGGCGACCGGGGAATCCGATTCCGTGAACTCCGAAGACCGAGTTCTGCGCCAGTGCGGGGGTGGAACCAACCAATGTCAACAAAACGACAAGCAATAGGCGCATGGTCAGTTTCCGTTCACGACTGGAGGAACGAATGTGACGTGCAACGCCGGAGCACCGACAGCACTCACGCTCGAGTTGAATCGAAACTCGCCGAGCGTTCCCCCTTCCCTCACCGCTCTGAGCATCAATCCTCTAACCAAGTTGGAATCGTTCTTCCATGGTGCAATCACGTGTGTGACGTCAATTCGCAGCGTGTCAGTGCTGCCGGTCATGGTCAACCCGCTGTATACCGCAATCGAATCATCCGGCACTTGCTTTATGGGCGACTTCGGGCCGATGTCTGCTGCTATACCTTCCGCCACTATACGGATCGAGTCTCCCGGCGCCCCCAGAACCGGCTCAGCTGGCACGAGGAGCAGCGTGGCGCGGATCACGCTCGATGAATCGACAACGCGCGGCGGGAGCGCGATCTTCAGGAACGCTCGTGCCGAAGGTGAGCCACCGACGCCTAGCGCCGCGGGCCCAGCAGCCGGCACGTCGGGAAAGACGAAGCTGTCGTAGCCCACAGGCGTGTTGTCAGTGCGTGCTGCTAGCTGGCCATCGGCTGAGTCAACCTGCACAAACCTGGTGATTGAGAGAGTGTTCGTCGCTAGGTTTGATGTTTGGAAATCCACGTATGCCGGCTCGACCGATCGCATCGAGATTCCAACCGCGACGGCACTGTCCTCCTCGAGAGTTGGAAAGGCATCTCCGGGAATGATGATCGCGATGGTATCCGCGGCTTCTAAACCCGAGAACGATGCCGCTGCAATCTCGGTACTGTCGACAAAGGTGGATTGGAGGTCGGCGTAGGTAGTCGTGGAATCAACAGAGACTGGCAGCCGGAATACCGCCAGTTCAAAGTCTCCCGTCCCAGGCGAGCGGGCCTCCACGATTAGGTTCACGCCGAAAGAATCTACCGCCACCACAGGCCCCAGGGTCGAGGCAGCCGAATCGATGGCGACTTCTTCGGAAAACCGGATGAACCGAATAACTCCGTAGCTCTCAACCGTGCCACCGGTCGTGATTTGCATAGATGCTGCTCGATGAGTGGGCAAATACCCACGGTAGGAGCTATCCCGTTCAACGCCGGCCATTATGACCGTGTCGACGATCTGGATGCGTGTTGGGGGACAGTAATCCGGGCAGATGCCCGGTGAAGTCACATTCTCTACACATGCTGTCGCCAACAGCAAAAGACTAAGCGAGGCGGGTAGTCTCACCGTTGACCTCGAAAGAATCCAGAATCGCCATAATGACCGCATCCACCGGCCGGTCACGTGTCTTTTCGGTTTGGCGAGCCGATGAGCCCGACGCATAGAGCACAACCTCGTTCGCGCCCGCACCAACCGAGTCGACCGCGACGACATACCCGCCGTCGGGCTCGAGGTTTACGCCAAGGTTCTCCACGACTAGGAACTTGACGCCCTCCAGAGATGGATCCTTGCGCGTCGCGACCACGGTGCCGATTACTCGCCCCAATTTCATTACTGACCGCCTTCGAGTTGCGGACCTACACCCAATCTTTCCGATTGAGCGCTGGTGCCGGTCACACTCTAGAACACCAGAACACCGAATCAGTGCCCTTTTGCCGCTTCAGTCTAAGTACTCACGGTGCAGACGGGAACCGAGCCCGGTCAGCACCTCATACGATATGGTCCCCGCCCACCCTGCGAATTCGTCTACGGTAATCTCGTCACCACCGTCTTTGCCAATGATGGTCGCCACGTCACCGATTCCGACCGACGTTGGTGCGGGGCCTAGATCAACCATGATAAAGTCCATTGTAACCCTACCGACTACCGGATACCGTCTACCTCCGATCAGCACCTTCGCTTGCCCCTTCACCGACCGGAGCAAACCATCCGCATACCCTATACCCACCGTGGCGACAACTGTCTCGCGAGGTGCACGCCACTCGCCCCCATAGCTGACCGATTCTCCGGCCGGTAGCGCTCGGATGCTCACGACCCGCGCCCGGACCTGAGCAACGACTTCAGGAACCGGCAAGTCAATTCCGCATCTACCGCCGTAAAGAAAAATGCCCGGTCGCGCCACATCGAAGTCCTGATTCAATCTCCACGACCCCGCGCTATTCTGCACATGCACAACTTTCGGTCTCGCTCCGAGCAAACCGATCGCATTCTCAAAGCGCCCTAGCTGCCGAGGCACAGTGTCCGGTGCATCATCGGCGGCAAACAGATGCGTAAACACACCTTCGAGATGCGGGGACGACACCGCGACCAACCGAAAATCGTCGTGGCGCACGCCACAGCGCCCCATACCTGTGTCGATCTCCAAGTGATACGGTAGGTCCCATTTTCCGGCCAGGTCCGTATCGTCAATCACGGCGCGGAGATCGTGCTGTCGGTAAAACTCCAATGCGCCTGAGGTTGCGGGTGTAAAAACGACAAGGGGCCGGCGAATGCCAGCCTCCCTCAACTCGACAGCTTCATATGGGGTCGCCACTCCGTAACCCCACGGCTCGAGTTCCTCGAGAGCATCCCCCACCTTCACCGCACCGAGTCCGTATGCGTTTGCCTTGATCATCGGTAGCAGGGCTGCGCCCCCCGCAGCTGCCTGCACCGTACGTGCATTTGCCTGCAGACTGACCAGGTTAACTTCGACCCAGGCCCGCTCCCGACACTGTTGCGTTGACACTTTCGTTACCGACGGCGTATTGTATCGGCGCGAGAATACAAATGCAAGAACCGTCAGCGCTTGGGCGAATAGTCGAACTGGTGAGGGATCTGCGGAACAGGTGTCCCTGGGATGCCGCGCAGACCCCCCAGAGTCTGCGACCTTACCTGGTAGAGGAAGCAATGGAATTAGACCAGGCCATTGCCTCCGAAAACCCCGTTCGCCTAAAGGCCGAGCTCGGTGACATGCTGCTGCACTTGGCATTTCAGATTGTGTTGGCTGAGGAGATGGACCGGTTCGGCGCAGAAGACGTGACGTCCAGCATCGAGAAGAAGATGTGGCGACGACATCCACATCTCTACGAGATGGGAGACGCCCCAGCCACATGGGAACGATCGAAGCTCGCCGAGGGCCAACCAGACAAAAGGAGCATTCTCGACGGTCTACCCGAAACCCTGCCCGCTTTGGTGTCTGCCATGCGACTACAGGAACGAGCAGCTGGGGTGGGCTTTGACTGGCCCGATGCCGAAGGGCCGCGCGAAAAAGTGCAGGAGGAACTCGACGAACTCGATGCGGAGTTGACCCAAGAAAAGAACGAGAATCGAATCGAAGACGAGCTAGGTGACATTCTGTTCGCTGTGGTCAACCTGTCTCGGAAGCTCGGCTGTGATCCTCGCGCGGCGCTCGAGAAGGCGAATCAGCGTTTCGTCGAGAGGTTTCGAGTGGTGGAGACACTGGCACGAGAACGCGGCATAGAAATGGGAAACGCCGATCTCGAGGACCTAGACAAACTCTGGGATGAAGCGAAAGACCGGAGCAGCTACGGATAGAGCCTCGTCATTAGCCTCGGAAATGCTATAGCCTCCCGAATATGCGGGATGCCGCACACCCAAGCCACTGTCCTTTCCAATCCTAGACCGTAACCAGAATGGATGAAGGTCCCGTACCGCCGCAAATCCAAATACCACTCGTATGCCGCTTCCGGGAGATCTTCCTCATGGATGCGGTTGAGCAGTTTGTCTAGATCGTCCTCGCGCTGGCTGCCGCCAATAATCTCACCGTATCCCTCTGGAGCAAGGCAATCATTGCAAAGCACCGTACGCGGGTCGTCGGGATTCTCCTTCATATAGAATGCCTTGGCGGCTTTCGGGTAGTTGAAAACGAATACCGGCCGGTCCAAGTCTTCGGCGAGCTTTGTCTCGTCATCGGCACCAAGGTCATCGCCCCACTGAACATCGGAGCCCAGAGCCTGTAGCTTCTTCACCGCATCGCCGTAGTCGAGCCTGTGGAACGGGGGAGCGACCGACTCCAATGCTGCGGTGTCTCGCTCGAGGACCGACAATTCGTCTTTGCGACGCTCCAGTGAGCGCTCGACGATGTATGACACCATCTCTTCCTGCAGACGCATATTGTCTTCGGAATCGTACCACGCCATTTCCGGCTCGATCATCCAAAACTCCGTGAGGTGACGTCTCGTCTTGGACTTTTCGGCCCGGAACGTGGGACCAAATGTATAAACCCTCCCAAGAGCTGCCGCACCTGCCTCCGCATACAACTGCCCCGTCTGCGCGAGATACGCCGTTCCGAGATCGAAGTATTCGGTCTCGAACAGGCTGCCCGCCTCCTCGCCGATGGCGGCCGTAAGCAGCGGAGTATCGAGATGAATGAAATCGCGTTCGTAGAAGAAATCGTGAATAGACTGAATGATCTCATGACGAACACGCATGATCGCGACCTGTCGCTTCGACCTCAACCAAAGATGGCGGTGGTCGTGCAGGAAGGCTGTGCCATGTTCCTTCTTCGAGATCGGATAGTCGACGCTCGCACCGAGAACTTCCACAGCCTCAGCGCTTAACTCTACGCCACCTGGAGAGCGGGCATCCTCTCGTACCTCACCTCTAACGGCAACCGATGCCTCGAGAGTCAGGCCGCCTAGAGACTCCCATGCCTGTTCATCCAAATCGTTCTTGGCAAACACGCACTGCAAGCGACCCGTACCATCACGTAGCTCTGCGAAAAAGATCTTGCCACTCGACCGTGTCGTCGTCACCCAGCCACGTACGGTCACCGCCTGGCCAACGAAGCCAGGGAGTTCTTTGATGAGCGAAAATTCAGCCATAAGGTCGGTATCGTAGTTGAGTCATGCGATAGTTGTCAACTTTCAGTGAGTGGTGAGAGGTGAGTGTTGAGTAGACAAGGACGCCGACAGCCCCGAATTCGCTGAAGACCAGTCGTCGGACGCCTAAAGGTGTACATTACCAAGTGATTGCGGCGGCCGCACGACCTACTCACGACTCACTGCTCACCATCATCCCACCCTAAACAACTCCATCCCTCTCTCGTACCGGCGTTCTATTCGCGCCCTGAGCGCTGCGTGTTTCTTTTCCGCCAGGGCAGGATCCAACTCGATGATCTTGAGTGCCGCGGTTCGCGCCGTGTTCACCAGATCTCCGTCAACGGACAGATCCGCGAATCGCAGAGAAAAACCACCGGACTGACGCACGCCGGCCAGGTCTCCCAATCCTCGCTCCTTCAGATCCATCTCTGAGATTCGGAAGCCGTCCGAAGTCTTCGCGAATCTCTTCAGGCGGTTCATGGCCGGGTAATCGTCACAAATTAGTAAACAATGGCTCTCATCACTTCCTCTTCCAACTCGACCGCGGAGCTGGTGCAGTTGTGCGAGACCGAATCGTTCAGGGTGTTCAATCACCATGACTGTGGCGTTCGGAACGTCGATACCAACCTCGATCACGGTAGTCGCAACCAACACGTCGATGCCGCCATCTCGAAACAGACGCATCACGTCGTTTCTATCGTCGCTCTTCATCTTGCCATGTACCAGCCCGACCCTCAGCGGTGCGAGCTGCTTTTCGAGTTCCTCAGCCATCGTGGTAGCGGCCTTCAGGTCAACTCGTTCGGATTCCTCGATCACCGGGTAGACGACGTATACCTGCCGACCCGCCTTGCATTGTTCGGTGAGAAAGGTGGAAATCACGACGCGGTCGCGACTAGACCGAACCGCTGTTTTCACCGGAGTCTGGCTGACAGGTTTTTCCTTGAGGATCGACATATCCAAGTCGCCATATAGCGTGAGCGCCAGCGTCCTCGGGATAGGTGTCGCAGAAAGCAGCAATACGTCGGGGGCTTCACCCTTCTCTATCAGTGCAGCTCGCTGTTCGACGCCGAAGCGGTGTTGTTCGTCGATCACCACCAGGCCGAGTTTGGAGAACGCGGTTGTATCCTGGATCAAAGCGTGTGTGCCCACTACGATACCCGCTTCACCGGACGAGAGGCGCTCTCTGACCGCCTGCTTGTCTCCGGCAGAGAGACGGCCCAGCAGAAGCTCCGGCGTTATCTCGAGAGGTTGGAGGAGCTGGATGAGTGTGGCGTGGTGCTGCTCGGCGAGGAGTTCTGTTGGAGCCATGAACACCGCTTGATGTCGATTCTCGAGCGCCAGCAACATCGCAAACAGCGCCACAACCGTTTTTCCCGTGCCGACATCACCCATCAAGAGCCGGTGCATACGCTCGGTGGACGTCATGTCACTGGTTATCTCGCGCACCGAGCGTTTCTGCCCCGCAGTCAGTTCATACGGCAATGCATTTTTCAGTGCCGTTGTCAATTCCTTTTTGATCTCGAACTGCGTGCCTGTGACTGCTCGCTTCGCGAGGTACCGAGCGCGGGTTACCACGAGCTGTAAATCGAACAGTTCGTCAAATGCAAGCCGGCGGCGGCCTCCTTCCACATCGTTCAGTGAAGACGGCCGATGGATGAAGAAAAACGCATCGCGCAGTCCTGGAACTTTCGAACCGCCACGGACGTGGCGAGGTAGCGTATCGTCGATGCAGCCCACCATCTCATCGAGATGAGTCGCAACGATTTTTCGAATCAGTCGGTGGCTCAATCCCTCTGTTGCAGGGTAGACGGGTAGCACCATTCCTAGACTCATGTCGTCGTCAGTGTCTGCATCTCCGGGTTCAGCCAACACAACCTGTTCGCGCGGAGTGACCTGGCGGCCGTGGTAGTGCTTTACAGGCCCGGATACCAGCAACAGCTGGCCCTGCTTGATAACGCGATCGAGGTAAGCCTGACCCGGCCATGCGCACTCAATGACACCTGACGAATCTTCGATGACCGCACGAAAAACTCGCAGCCGTTTGCGAGTGGGCACAACCGCCTTCGATAACACCCGGCCCACCAATGTGACGTCGTGATCGACCTTTGCGCGTCCAATCGGGGTCACTGTGGTAGCGTCCAGATAGCGGAAAGGAGCGTGGTACAGCAGGTCCTCGATCGTCTCCACCCCTACCCGTTGAAACGCTTCAGCTCTGCGTGGTCCGACGCCTTTCAAGAATTGGACGGGGGTGTCTATCGTGATGGACATCAATCAGAGAGCAGACGTTCCACAAACGTGTCAGAGTCGAATTCCTCCAAGTCTTCCAACCCCTCGCCGACGCCGAGGAAACGAATCGGAATGTCGAGTTCCCTGCGCAACGTCAACACGGACCCTCCCTTGGCCGTCCCGTCGAGCTTCGTGATCACCAGTCCGGAAACGGGGACTGCGTCGGCAAAAGTCCGCCCCTGCTGCAATGCATTCTGCCCGACCGTGCCATCGAGAACGAGCAGGCTCTCGTGCGGTGCACCCGGGCGTTTCCTAGATATCACTCTA
>JBDHHK010000005.1:0-48905 GCA_039589395.1 Gemmatimonadota bacterium | reverse complement strand
GGTGCCGAGCAACGCCTCAGCCTGAACGAGATCAATATCCTTGGCTATCGGAGGTGGCCAGGCATCCAGCTTGACCTGCAGATCTATCAACGCACGCTGATTGAGAATCTGTTTCTTGAGCTGTCGATCTACCAGACCCGTCTTCGCGGCTTCAGCGAACTCGTTCTCATCGAGCCACGAAACGTCTCCGGCTGCGAACTGCCATAGGTCGAGAAACAAATCGTGTGCGATCCACGTGTCGTCTTCGAACTGCACTGGCTTGCAGAGGTTTGTGTACCAACCGGTGAATGTGCCGTCGCTCAGGTGAAATCTTCCGATGTCATGCCATGAATCTGGGAATACGAACCAGACCATTGGAGCTCCGCTATCTAGAATGCGTGAACCTGCTACATCCACGTCGGGGCCTGAATAGTCCTTCTGAAGCAGAACCTTTACATCGGGCCGGTCCAATACCAGCCATTCGTCGTAGACGGTTTTCCCGATACCGGGTCGGTGGTATTCAAAATGGATCAGCTGGGACATAACGTTCTGACTGTTGTAGGTGGTGAAGACTATTCCAAGCTCATATAGGGTTATCGGGAATGACGCACGAAAAGACACGGAAAACAGCACCCAAAAGCAATCTGTCCTCAAGGCGTACCTCTGCCGTCGAGCTCGGAACCCCGCTTGTTAGAGTGGTAGCTGGCCAGCGCCACGACGCTTCGAACACCTCTGCGTCTTGCCTAACGCGCGGCACGTCAGACATGGCGATGACCACCTCGTGCATAGCATCTAGCCGATCGATCGACGGACCGAGGATTATTTCACGTGGATGAGCGCACATGCCAGCCCACCCCTGACGGAGCCACGACACACGGAATCCGATGGGTATCCGCCGATTCGTTGCTGCTGCCACAAATTCGCCAAAGTCTTCGGGGATGGGAGCCAAAGCGGCCGCATTCCCAAACCGCTGGCCGAGTTTCGCTCGCTCTGCGGCTCTATCAAGTAACGCAGCACGATCTACGTTGCCTCTAGCACGTTCTAACGATGCAAGTGGGTACAGTGCCTGATTTCTCAAAATGCGCAGCGCCAGACGATTGGCTGTCACACGAGGTGTCCGTAGCAGATGCTCGCCGATTGCCGCGTTCTCTCCGAGGCGCCTGACGGCGAACTCCACGTTGCCCTGAGAAGCCTCGAATACTGCAGCCAGTACGTTGGCGCGTGCCGCTTCTGTCACAGTCATTGCCAGGGACCGCAATGGTGCCGAGGTACTCGAGTCTTCTTGGCTCGAGCGGTGCAGCACGTCTATGTCCGGTGCTATAGCCAGGCGTCTGAAAAGCATGGTGCGCGGATGATTCGCTAGGAATCCCAGCAGTTCGAGGGTATCCGGAGGGATGTCGTTTCGTAGCGCGCGTTCAAACGCCTCATCTGTGACTGTGCGTCGTTCCGCTGAATTCCATTCAAAGAACTCAGCAAGGGCCACGCCGTATGCGGGAATCGCTTCAGAATCACGCAAGTTCAAGCGGAGGCGTCTCATACCCTCGGTTGCGAAGCTTACGGGAACCGACGCAGACGGCGGCAGGTACGGCGCCCAAGCCGCGCGAGATGTCCCTATGGGGTCTTCTGTATCAATCTGATCCTGCGTTGCCAGAAGCTCCGCCGCACCGCCGCTAAACCGCTCCGAGAACCGGCCCGCGGTGAGCGTGGCAACGGTACCTAATGCAAGTGCGAACACGACTATCGGTATGATCAGGAACAACCCGAGTCGCGCAAGGCGCACGCTCCACACTCCAATTCGATGCTGAAGGTAACTCATCGAAGTAGCTGGCTGGACTTCCTCCGCTCGAATGCTCTCGTACCACCTAGACACATCGTCCGGCTCTGCGTCGAACGAGTGTCGACGGCCCAGCTTACCCAGGATTTGGCGCTCCCAGAGCCGGAATCCGAGCCCGCACGAGACTAACAGGCCGCCAGGTGCCAGAATCAACACGGTATCGAGAGTGCTCAGCAGAGTGGTTGTTGCTTCGGAATCTGTGAGACCTAGAACCAACAGCACGGTATGCAGCGCAAAAGCCACAATGATCCAGGATGCACCCGCAGCAACGGCCGCGGTTGCCCAACGCCGCGCCCACAGCACGTTTCTGCGTCGCGAGTGTTTAAATGACGCAAAGTCAGCCGTACCGGCAATCACCAAACCGGAGCGGCCGTCGTGGTCCACGGCGATGTCAATGAGGGTACTGATTCTCCAGCCCAATGAGCGCTGCCTGAAAACGCGTTCTGCAGTTCGTGAGGCAGAGCTCAAGAACGCAAGTCCAGCGGCACCGTACATCACCAAACCAACTGTGAGCGCCACTTGCCAAAGGAACATTGCTAGAACCGCGGTATTCGAAAAACCGGTCTGAGTTTGGCCGGACGGAGCCAAAATATCCGGCGCAATCTCGAAGCGTCGTAACCATTCCGCACCGGCTATCAAGATTTCGGGTACGAATGTCCAAGCAAGAGTTGCTACTCCGGCGCCGGCGGCGGCGACCAACGCCAGCCGGTTTACGAAGCGTGCACGGCCGAGCAGCCACTGCAATCCTGGCGGTGGCCATTCAATCTCGGTCTCCGGAGACGGCAACAATCCACGTGCTATCTCGTCCGATGTGGGTCGTTCCTCAGGCGATTTGGCGAGGCAGCTGTCTACGATCTGGGCGAGCGCAGGCGAAATCTCTGGACGGCATTCTGCGGTCGGAGTTGGAGTGTCGCGAAGATGTGCAGCGGCCCATCCCATTGGTGAATTGGCGCTGAACGGTAAGTCGCCAGTCAAGAGCTCGTACGCCACGATTCCAAGGCTGTATACATCGCTCGTAGGGGTAATGGGTACGTTTGCAGACTGCTCCGGACTCATGTAGGTAGGCGTTCCGACTATCACCCCGGTTTGAGTGAGTCTCGTCTCATCACCGGCATCCGAAAGGGCAGCACTCACGCCGAAATCCGCGACGAATGCGCGACCAGTTTCGGTTTCTAGAAGGACGTTGCTGGGTTTGACATCGCGATGCACGAGTTCTCGCTCGTGTGCGGCTGCCAAAGCGGCGGCAACCTCGCCAATGATGCGCCTGGCCTCGCGTTCACTGAGCCTCCCGCGCCGCAGCCGCCATTCCTCCAGATTCGGTCCCTCGACGTACTGCATTATGATGTAGGGAAGCTTAGTTCGCTTCGTCTCGCCGACTGCGAACACCCGTACGACATTTGGATGGGAAATTGCCGCCGCCGCTCGAGCTTCCCTCTCGAACCGCACTCGGGAGTTGTTGTCTGCGGCAAGCTGTGGAGCAAGCACCTTTACGGCCACTAAACGCTTCAGCGCTGGTTCTTTAGCGAGGAAGATCGCACCCATTCCACCCCGACCAAGGGGCTTCAATACCTCATAGGTCGGTGAGAGAGATGCACTCAACGTGGCTTGGAGACGATCTAGATCCAACTCCGGCGGTTTCGGCGCTTCGAGCTCTGCCTGCGCCGTCACCTCCAGAATGGCTCCACACGTCGGGCAGTGAGTGGCATCATCTGGAACGGACGCGGAGCATTCAGCACAATAGGACATGTCTCGCCTAACGTATAACTTGGCCGTCGAACGGCGCCAGTGAGGCAAGTCACAAAGCCAAAATGGCAGACCGCTCCTACTCTGCTCGGCCTCCTAAATGTCTCGCCAAAAACCGCTCAGCTTCGGCGTAGAACCGGAGGCGGTTTTCTGGTTTTGCAAAACCGTGACCTTCGTCCGGGAAGAGCATGTACTCGTAGTCGAGGCCCTTTGCTTTCATCGCCGCAACTATCTGCTCGGATTCGGATTGTTTTACGCGTGGATCGTTAGCTCCCTGTGCTATGAGCATCGGAATCTTGATCTCGTCCACGTTGAACAGTGGAGATCTGGACTTGAGGAAATCTGATTCAGTTTCAGGGTTTCCTACTCGCTTCTGCAGCAGTGCGAGGTAGGTGGACCAGTAGGGTGGTATCGTCTCGATGAATGTGATGAGATTGCTGGGACCGACTATATCGACGGCACACTTGAAGAGATCGGGCGTAAATGTTGCTCCAACGAGAGCAGCGTAACCGCCGTACGAACCGCCATAGATGGCCACACGCTCAGGATCTGTTATCCCTTCGTCGATAGCCCATTGTACTGCATCCACAAGGTCGTTGTGCATTTTCCCACCCCACTCCCGGTTGCCCGCATTCAAAAACTCCTTTCCATACCCAGTAGATCCCCTAAAATTGACCTGCAAAACCGCGTATCCACGGTTCGCCAACCACTGTCCTTCTGGCTCATAACCCCACGTATCGCGGTGCCACGGTCCGCCGTGCACGTTGAGCACTGTTGGGAGGTCTTTGCCATTCGATCCTTTCGGCAGGTGGAGATAACCGTGAACGGTCAATCCGTCCCTGGCAGTGAAGGAAATGGGCTTCATAGTTGCCAGTGAGTACTCGACAAGGTCGGCACGATTGTGGAACAGGAAGGTCCCCTTCTTGTTGTTGCGATCATACGCGTAATATGAGAACGGTTGGTCGTCTTCTGTGAATCCAACCAGCCACGTATCGTCGCTGTCGGTCCTGTTGTATATCCCAAAATCACCAGAACTCAGCTTTGCGATCTCTTTTACGTCAGCTGCGATCGATGAGTCGAGCACTTGATGTTCGATCCGCGCCTTAACGAAGGACACCATCTGGATCTCGTAGGTGTCGGGATGGATTGTGACATCTGCAACGTCGTACTGAGGGTCCTGAGCGATGACATTCGTGTTGCCTGACGCGATGTCCATCTCGACCAGGGGCGCCGCATTTGCCCCGCGTGAATCGAGTAGGTATATCGACTTGCCATCGAGCGAAAAGCTGACGGGGCCGCTCGTTAGCGCGTCGTCGGCATCCCACGCAACCAATGTGCGCCACTCGTCATCGGGCGCGTCGCGAACCAACAGGTCAAACCCGCCCTCCTGTGTTGAGGCCAATGCACCACGTACTTGCATATCGGCATCTACCACCCACCCCGCAACGTTTCCGGGGTTCTTAGCAACCAATTCGAGATGTTTTGTGGATAGATCGAGTCGATATACGTCGTGGAGACGCTCGTCTTCTTTGTTCATCGCAATGAGGATCTCATCGGGATGCCGTTTGTCGTGGTGAATGATCTGAACCTGCACGCCGTCGTACGGCGTTAGGTCATCCTCCTCACCCGAATCGAGATCCACGCTGAACAGACGCCAGTTCTCGTCACCGCCGGTGTCTTGAAGGTACAGAAGGTGCCGTCCGTCGTGAGCCCAGAAGTGAACGCGAATGCCTCGGTCGGTATCGTGGGTAACTGGTTGGTAGTTTTCTTCGCCGACGGTCCCGACCCATACGTTCAGCACGTCGTCGACCGGCGCAAGGTATGCCATCCGCTTTCCGTCTGGAGATATGAGAGGCGTCGCTCTGTCAGGGTTTCCAAACAGAACGTCACGCGGAATGAGCGGAACTCTGGATGAGTTTGTCATCATGGTAGTGCTCGGCAGTCGTGGTCTGGGTTTGAGTCGGTGGACTATGTGTGGCGCCGCCGTCTGAAGTATACCGTGTAAACGAAGGCGTTAAGCAGAAGCACAAAGGTACCTATGGTGAGCTGCGCTCCAACGGTCAACCCGGTTGGGTATATGATCGGGATCAGGTAGTGATCGATGAATCCGCCACCGTACCCCACGTCACCCGCAAGCACCCGAAGCTTGTTCTCCAGAGGTGTTAGCGGGCAGATCCATCCGGCGAATTCAATGAGGGCACCCCATACGGCTGTGGGGATGTGCACCAAAGCCAACTTGCGCCAACGCCACGCCAAGAAGCCGCCGCATAACACGAAGATGATGAACACCAGGTGAGCTAATACGACCGCGTCAGCCGCTAGGCGAAACAGCATCCTTCGATCCAACGACTTTGTCCATTAAGACCGCTGCAGCCAGGATGCCTGCAACGTTTGTAGTGGTACGGGCCATGTCTGGTATGCGGTCGACACCGAGGAGAATTCCCAGCCCGTCCAGCGGAACGCCAACACTTCCGAGCGCGGGGGCGAGACTGAATACGCCTCCAGCTGGTATTCCAGCCACCGTGAATGACACTATGAAGGTCGCGAGGACTGCACCTCCAATACCCGCCGCTGCAAGCGGTACCCCGAACAGCCATGCCAGAAACACGATCCCAGCACCCTGAAACAGCGCGGTGCCGCTGCGTCCGATACCGGCTCCCAATGGAATCACAAAACTCGTTACTGCGCGCGACAGCCTGAGTTCTTGCTCCGCCGCTTCGAGCATCGCCGGAACTGTAGCGGCAGTGCTGGATGTAGTAGCTGCAATTATGAGGGGGTTGACGCATGACTTGAGAAAGAGTCCAACACGCATGCCGCCAAGAAGTCTCACGAGCGGAATGTATACGAGCGCTATGAAGAGTGTTAGACCGACGAACACAGCGAGAATGAATGCGCCAAGGCTCTGCAGCATGGCCCAGCCTGTGCGAGCCGTGACCGGTGCGGCGAGTGCAAACACACCGATCGGTGCGAGCCACAGAATCCAGTGCACCAGCTTTACGAGAGCCGCAGTGATCGCGTTTGCCAGTGCCAGAAGGCGGCCGCGTTCCTCTTCTGGTAGAGCACCGGTAGCGGCGGCGACGAAAATCGTGAATACGATCAATGGCAGTAACGCTCCTTCAGCGGCTGCCTGAAACGGGTTTGTGGGAATCAGACTTAGCAGGAATTCCACGATTCCGGGCAGGACAGGCGCTTCTGCCGATGCCGGCGTGATCGCTTGAGCTGCCGCCTCATTCGCCAGCGGAAGGAATGCCTGCATCACACCCATGCCGATCAGGATTCCTATGGCGCTCGTTGCGGCGAAGAAGAGTAAAGTGAGCAAGCCGAGCTGCCCGAGTCGACGCAGGTCGCCGAGCGTTCCGACACCTACGAAGATGATCACGACGATCAGCGGTATGACCACCATCTTCAGCAGATTGACGAATGCCGTCCCAATCGGTTCGATACCCACCGCAATCGCCAGCAGCAAGTCCGATCCGCTCAAAGCCGCCACTAAACCCAGCAAGAGGCCACCAACAAGACCTATCGCAACCCAAGCATAGAGCTTCATGTCTGTTTGCTCTCCAGACGCTGTTCCATCCGATCGATGACGACGGTGGCTGTCAGAGTACCGGTCACGTTCATTGCGGTGCGTGCCATGTCGGGCACGCGATCTACACCGAGTAGGACTGCAAGACCGTCAATTGGTATCCCAACCGTCCCAAGTGCTGGCGCCATGCCTAGCACGCTTCCGCCAGGTATGCTTGGTACAGTGAATGACACAATGAAGGTGGCGATGACGGCGCCGCTGATTCCGGACGCAGCTAAGGACACACTATAAAGCCATGCGAGGAAGACAATTCCGGCACCCTGAAACAGCGCAGTGCCGCCACGTCCCAAGGCTGCTCCTAGTGGGATGACGAAACTCGATACCGGAGGAGAGATCCCCAACTCGGTGTCTGCAGCCTCCAGCATTGCTGGCACGGTCGCCGGCGAAGACGTTGTCGCGGCCGCGATGGCCTGGGGAGTCAAGCAGCCTCTCAGGAACCTGCGCAGGGACATGCCGGCGATGAACTTCACTGCAGGAACGTAGACGAGAGACATGTAAACGGTGAGCCCGACAACCACAGCCAAGACGAACGCCAACAGGCTCTGAAGCATGGCCCAACCAGCTCGTGCTGTGACCGGTGCGGCGAGCGCAAACACTCCGATCGGGGCTACCCACAGTATCCAGTTCACGAGCTTGATGAGTGCGGCAGCCACGGCGCTCGCAAGCGTGAGCAGTCGGTCGCGGTCTTGTTCCGGAAGTGTTCCGGCTGCAGCTGCAAACAGAACGATGAAGACAATTAGTGGCAGCAGTGTACCTTGTGCGGCCGCTTGAAAAGGATTCGTTGGTATCAAACCCAGTAAGAAGTCCACCAGGCCGGGCAGTGCTGGTGTATCCACAGAACTGGCGGAAATGGCTAGTGCGGCGCTTTCGCTTGCCAAGGGGAGAAGCACTTTCATCGTCCCCATGCCTAGCAAGACGGCAATCACGGCCGTCACCCCGAAGAATGACATCGTTACAGCGCCCATTCGGCCCAGCTTCCGCAAATCGCCAAGCGACGAGACACCCACGAATATCACTGCGGCAACGAGCGGGATAACCACCATCTTGAGAACGTTTATGAAAGCCGTACCCAACGGCTCGACCGCATTCGCGAGCGACATCAAGAATGGAGACTCGGTGGCAGCTGCTGCCAAACCCAGCAGCAAGCCGCCGACCAGGCCCAACGCTATCGCAATGTGGAGTTTCACCGTTAATCCCCGAACTTCGCCCTGCTCTCTTTCAGAAGTCTCGAGGCTATCACGCCTCGTTGCACTTCGTTGGTGCCCTCATAGATCTGGGTAATTTTCGCGTCTCTCATCAGCTTCTCGACCGGGTACTCCTTCATATATCCGTATCCACCAAAGATCTGCACCGCCTCGATCGTTACGTTCATGGCCGCGTCGGAAGCGAACGTCTTACATATGGCAGACGCCTTTGAGATGTCTTTTACTCCGGCGTCGATGGCGCGCGCAGCGGAGTAGATCAGTGCACGGGCGGCTTCTACTTGGATTGCCATGTCGGCAAGTTTGAACTGTAGCCCCTGGAACGATGAGATCGGACGTCGAAACTGCCTTCTGATGCGCGCGTAGTGAGCTGCTTCGTCGAGAGCCCTCTGCGCAATCCCGACGGCCTGTGCTGCAACCCCGGGCCTCGATTGGTCGAAAGTCCTCATCGCGACCATAAATCCGAGTCCCTCACGCCCCAAGAGGTTTTGTTTCGGCACTCGCACGTCGTTCAGGATTACCTCCCGAGTTGTCGATCCGCGAATCCCTAGCTTGTCTTCTTTCTTGCCGAAACTCACACCCGCCATGCTCTTCTCTACGATGAAGGCGCTTGCACCTCGTGCCCCCTTTTCCTTGTCCGTCATCGCAATAACGGTGTAAACCTCGGCCTCACCACCGTTGGTTATCCATTGTTTGGTTCCGTTCAAGACGTAGTCGTCACCGTCCAGGTCTGCGGAAGTACGGATATTCCCTGCATCCGAGCCGGCGTCCGCCTCGGTGATCGCAAATGCCGCCAGCTTCCTGCCGGCAGCGATATCCGGGAGGAAGCGGGCTTTTTGGTCTTCATTGCCGTACAGCAGTATCGGTTCGGTACCGAGACCGGTACCGCCAAAAGCGAGCGCGATACCGCCACAGCCCCAGGAAAGCGCTTCTGTTACGAGAGCCATGTCCAAAACCCCGCCCCCCATTCCGCCATATTCTTCCGGTATGAAGACTCCAAATACGTCTGCCTCGGCCAACAGCTTGACGATTTCCCATGGGAACTCGCCAGACTCGTCATACTCGGCAGCAACCGGTTTGATCTGTTCCTCTGCTATCTGGTCGCAAAGGTCCTTGATCATCTGTTGTTCGTCAGTCAGCAAATAATCCATGAAACGGCCCCATTGCATCTCGTGATGTCGTTACGGAAACTCGACGCAGTAGCGATGCCGACGCCATGCGTGCACTTGGGAGGAAACATCGGTCCAATATACGACTGCTAGAAGAATTGGCGATACGGCGGAAGTTGGATCTTGTTCCGCGGATCCTGCTATCGGCTCATCTGTTTGAAGGTCGCCAGCTCTTCCTCCAACAGGTCCAAACGTTTGTTGACGGGATTGGACCCGGGTCCTGAGGCGTCTAGCACCACGCCACGTTGTTCCAGCAATGTTTCTACTAGAACGTCAGTGTAGCCTACTACGGCGTGTGCGATGCCTCTGTCCAATGAGCGATTGAGGCGTAAAACCGCCGCCAAAAGCTGCCGAGCGGGCAGCGCCGCGATCACGTCGGACAGATTGTGTATCAGGAGTTCCCTGAGGTGTTGGATCTCCTCGACGACTTCTCCTGCTGCCAGACCCCGTGCGGCAGCAGTCCGGCCGTAAGCGTCGCAGGAATCAAACCAGAGTTCCTCGATTTGCCGCCTTAGCGGCCCGGCCATTTCGATGACTATGTCGAGGAGCAGTGTGAGTTGACGTTCGATCGTCGGTCGGTCTACGATCGGGTCCTGGCTCATGCGTCGCATTAGCCAGTCGGCCCACTGTACAATCAACTCATCTCGTTTTTCTTCCAGCGATCGGCCGATGGCCGCCAGAGCTGGTTTGGTTGGCTGTGCGGTTAAACCCATCTAAGTTCGTTGTCCAGAGTATGTGGATCAGAAAGCTAACCCCGGCTCCTGCGAGAGGTCAAAACGCCCGATGTCTACAGCGAGGATCACTAGGTTCGAGTTGACCGGAGCCGATGGCGGGCCGCTCTGGGGGGATGTGAGGACTGCCGGAGGCGGCGGAGGTCGTCCGCCGATTGTGCTCTGCCACGGCTTCAAGGGAAACAAGGACTGGGGTTTTTTGCCTATGCTAGCCGATAGACTCGCGCGGGCCGGAATGACCGTCATCTCGTTCAACTTCTCCGGAAGTGGTGTCGGTGCCGACGGAGTTGGGTATCCGGAGCGCGAACGTTTCGCGCGCAGCACCTTTTCCAACGACGTGGCGGACCTCGGAACTATATGTAGGGCTCTGGAGGCGCGAAATATCGTCGATGGACTGGTGGGTTCGAGCAGCTACGGGCTTCTCGGGTACAGCAGGGGTGGTGGAACTGCGGTGCTCCATGCGGCGGCAAATCCAGCGGTCAGATCTCTGGCCACGTGGGCAGCGATTTCGCATACGAATCGATGGGATGCCGATTCGGTGACGGCTTGGCGCGTGGAAGGAAAACGAGTACCGCCGGGGGGCGAAAACGGAGAAGACCTGTTCTTCTATACCGATATGCTTGATGACATACAGAAGAACCAACGCACCCTCGACATCACAAGCGCAGCGGGCAAAATCGTTGCACCTTGGCTGATTATCCATGGGGCGGCAGACGAGTTCGTGCCGGTGGCCGAAGCTAAAACACTACATGGGGCCGCAGCCAGGACGAATACTACATTGAGAGTGATAGAGGGAGGCAATCACACATTCGGAGCGGTGGGGCAGCTGGATTATGCGGTCGATCAGACCATTGACTGGTTCTCCAGGCACCTCTTCTGATCGCACCCCAACGCTAGCGGAGGGCCCAACCAGGGCCCTCCGGACAGAATTTCACATTCCGGCCGCGTAAAGCCGGCTCACATCGAGTTTTCGGCCTCGATTTTTCCGTTTGTGGGACTCAGATCGACTGCGCCGTAACAACAACCCGGCGGCCGCGACCGTTACCAAAGCAAAGAGTCCGACGCCAAGATTTCGAATGGGAACCTCCGTTCTACCGTATTCACAGTTCTGAGATGCTGCCCAGCTGCGTCACTAATATATTGATGCACGCAAGTCCTTTGCACACAACACCGTGCGCAGTATTGATTACTCGCGGTCCTGAAAAGAAGTTCCACAACGAAACGTAGCCTGAGGTGTCTTTTGATCCGTCTGAAAACCATCAAGCAGTGCCTTTCCTCGCACGTGCCGCGGCAGCTAGCGGATGTGGGAGCCGGAGAGGCTGCCGTGGCAGCCATTTTGGTCGATGCGGGTACGGATGATCCAGACATTCTGTTGATAAAGCGAGCGAAACGAGACGATGACCCGTGGTCTGGTCAGATGGCTTTCCCAGGAGGCAGGCGGGAATCGGAAGATCGTGATCTCATCGAGACCGCACGTAGAGAAACGCTGGAGGAAACCGGGATCGTCTTGAAAGACGAGAATGTGATTGGACTGCTGGACGATATTCGACCGCTCGGACCCGGCCTGCCGCGGTTGGTTGTACGCCCGTACGTTTTCTTGCTTTCGTCTCTGCCAGATGTTGTCGCGAGCCACGAAGTGGACCTGCATCTGTGGGTGAGATTTGCAGACTTACCGGCGTTGTCGAGTTTTTCACGAGTGACGGTGGATAATACGACGATCGAGGTGCCTGCATTCCTGGTAGGGCCTCACATCGTGTGGGGGCTAACGGAGCGTATCCTCAACTCGTTCATTGATTTATGTCGCTGACCGCACCAACGACTCTTGCCGATTTCGATATGAAAACTGAAATTTAGGTAAGCATAACTTTCGGAGACCTAACTTGAGTCTAACGGCACAACCCTCCGGCCTGACCCCGTCAACAGAAGATTATCTGAAAACGATCTATCGGTTGGGGTTGGACGGAAGCCCAGCTCAAACGAGCGCCATTGCGGAATCTCTGTCAATTGCGCCGCCATCAGTGAGCGGGATGTTGAAACGCCTCTCGGAAACGGGCTTGGTGGAGCATGTTCCCTACCATGGAGTTACGCTCACTAGGGTTGGGCACCATGCCGCTATCCACGTTATTCGTCGCCATAGAGTGCTCGAGACATACCTCGCGACCAAGTTGGGGTACGATTGGGATTCTGTCCACGAAGAAGCCGAGCGTCTCGAACACGCGGCGTCCGACGAGCTGATTGAGCGCATGGTGATGGCGTTGGGGAATCCGCAGTACCATCCGCATGGTGCGCCCATTCCTACTAAAGACGGCAGGATGGAGACCCCAGAGTGTGTGCCGCTAACCGACATAGCTGTTGGTGAACTCGTCGAACTCAGGATGGTCAGTGACAAGAACCCCGAAAGACTCCGGTATCTGTCGTCACTGGAACTCAAACCAGGGATATCATTCGAGGTCATGAGTCGTCAGCCGTTTCGGGGGCCGATCAACATTCGTTTTGTCGGCTCGGCCGGCCAGGAGCATGTCATCGGATACGAATTGGCGCGTTCTCTATTCTGCGACGTTCTGGGTAACGCGGCCGGCTGAGCCTTCTCAGGGTTCTTCGGGCACCTCTCCTTCATTCGGCAATCCGATTGGCCTCTCGCTCTGCGAATGCTTGGATTGCTCCAGGCCCCGCAGTATGCCAGCCAGCCTCCGGTCTCGCGCTGGGCGGATCTTCAGGATCACGTCTCGGTAGGCTCTGTTGATTGCCTGAACAAGCTTATGTTGTTGGTCCGGTTCGAGGTGGGACCAGCTAGCCATATCTGACCAAGTGGCCTGATGTGTGTGTAGTACTCCTTGTAGGAACCCCTCTAACTCACGTTTACCGGAAGCCAAGCAATAAGAAAGGTGAGGACCCGCCGCCGCCCATCCAAGAGCGGGGCCAAGAGATACTGCACGATCGAGGTCGTCGACGTCGATCACACCTTTGAGGACCAGGTCGATCGCCTCCCGCCAGACGGCGGCGGATATTCTGTCTGCCACGTTTCCAGGCACCTGTTTGTTGATTGTCACAGGTATTCGCCCTAGCGCTCTCAACCACCCCTTCAGCAGCTCCACTAGCGTCGGATCGGTATGGGTGCTCGGTGCCAATTCCACCAGCGGCATTAGCTCGACGGGGTGGATGGGGTGCGCCACAAGACATCGCTCCTGGCGGAGGCAACGTGCGGCAATGTCTTTGGATGCGAGGCTGGAGGAAGAGCTACTGACGATTCGTGCCTGGCTTGCTACCGACTCGACACTCTCGAAGAGCTTCTGCTTAGCAAGCAAGTCCTCGCGAACAGCTTCAATGACCCAAGTGGCGTCGCCGCATGCCTGGAGCAAGCTGCGCCCAACTTCCAGTGACTCAATTCCCCTTTCGACATCGTTCGCGGACGCGCGCTGCAACGCAATGAGTGCTCGCGCGCGCGCCTGGACTTCCAAAGGTGCTTCATGCAGAGAGTTGGCCTCGTTGTCGTACAGGGCCACTGGCCATCCAGCAGCCACGCACAGCGCCGCCCATCCTCGACCCGCTTCGCCCATTCCAACGACCGCGACCTTTACGTGTCCAGCCGTCATTGAATGCCTCCGGAGTTTTGCCCATTCACCGATACACGGCTAGATGCGATGAGCCAGTTCACCCTTCAAACAGCGCCAGGACAACCTACGTCCGTGCAAGGCGTCGTGTCCATCTCCGGTCCTACCATGCGCGTATTTTCGCACGTGCGCAACTGTTGGCCCAATTGGCTGTTACGAGAAGTGGGTCGAGGGCGCCAATATGCGAGGTGTGATGCGGTGTACACACTGGCGGGCTGAGGAGTTTGGGCCTAACCTTGAGGGCAACTCCAACGAGAGGTGTATGTGATCGTGAGTGCCACGCCGCCGGCGGACTGGAATGAGTTGAGGGTCGCTTACAGTGGGATGATGGAACAGTTCGGCCAGGCATGGGAGCAGGGCTTGCCAGATGGGATCACTGAGGTTTTCTGCGACGACGCAGTATTTCTTGCATCTCCCTTCGACCAACCGTTGAGGGGAAAGGCTGCGATCGCCGAGTATTGGAAGGACATTCCTCTCGAGCAAGCCGAGGTCTCATTTCGATTTGGCGAAATCTACGCCGCAGGTCCGTGGTTCTCTACTGAGTACAAGTGCACCTTTCGCCGCCGCAGGACCGGTCAGATGATTGATGTCCGCGGTGCGCTGTTCTGTGAGACACAAGAGGGCAAGATCTCCGAGATGCGCATGTACTGGCATCGGACGGCAGCTTGACCAAAGGCACGTGATCGCTAACGTCAAACTGGGAATTCAAGGCTGGCACCACCCCGAATGGGTAGGGCGTGCGTATCCCACCAACATCTCGTCGTCTGAATGGCTCGTTCAGTACTCGAGGCGCTTTTCCACAGTGGAACTCGACGACACCTTCTATGGGTTGCCGGCGGAGCCGGTGGTGCGACGTTGGCGAGACAGCGTGCAGCCAGGGTTCTCGTTTGCACCGAAGCTGCCGCAGCAAATCACCCACGAACAGCGTTTCGCAACAGGCGGAGCACTGCTCGGGCGATTTCTCGATCGCATCTCGCTCCTCGGCGAGAATCTCGGTCCCATCTTGCTGGTGGCACCGCTTGGCTTCCAACCAGAGGCCGAAAACAGAGCGATACTATGCAGATTCGTGGAGCAATTGCCGGCTGATTTCCGCTGGGCGTTGGAACTCAAACATGAGGCCTGGTACACCCACGAAATTCAAGACGTGCTTGCGAAAAGGAATGTGGCAACAGTGACGGGAGAAAGCCGTTGGATTCGACGGACGTCAATGTTGAAACTTTTGGAGCAGCCAAGCGCTGACTTCGCGTTCCTCCGCTGGAACGGCCCGATTGAAGTGAAACCGCAGTCAGGACAACCTGAAAGCGCCGAGACTGTCACAGCGGTCTGGAAAGAGCCACTGGCGCGACTCTGTGAACTCGTCAGTTCAGTTTACGGGTATTTCCACGTCAGGGCTTTAGGAGATGGCTTGCGCAGTGCCAAGGACCTGCAATACTCTATCGACGAACTTCGGCTCAAAACGTCGGTCTCCGCAGACCAAGAATCGCGTTAGGAGGGTGGACCGCATGGCGAAGTGCAAGATTCTGTTTGTCGATGATGACGAAAGCATTCTCAATGCTCTGGGCGGATATTTTGAGAAACTGGGCTATGAAGTGTACCGGGCGGAATCCGGCAAGGAAGGAATCGCCGTTCACGAGCGCGTACGACCCGACGTTACGATCCTCGATGTCTTCATGCCGGAGATGTCGGGCATGGAGGTGCTGGAAGTTCTCCGGGAGCGTGATGCGACGGTCATCATGTTGACCGGTCAGGGTGAGATTGAGATTGCGGTGCAGGCGATGCAGCTCGGCGCCGAAAATTTCCTCACAAAGCCGGTCGACATGGATCATTTGACGGCGACCATCGAAAAGGCTGCGGAGAAGGCCGTTCTCAGGCGCGAAAACGTCGAACTCAAACAGCGACTTCGCCCGAGTATGAAGCGGCAAATAGTCCGCATAGCTTTGTTGGTACTACTCGTGGTGGTCTCGGCCATTGTTGGAAAGATGATAGGTGGCGCGACTGAAAGAGAGGATCCACGCGCAGTGATTCCGGTACCATTCGATACAGGTGGAACTTCGGACAATGGAAGCAACTCGCCGTCGAATCCCAACCGCAACTGAGTTGTCGGGATTGTCATGAAGCTACGCGTTGCAGCCGCTCAGATCAAACCCGCAAAAGCCGATTATGCAGAGAATCTTCGGACGATCGGCGGTGTGCTAGGTGCGGTATCTTTGTGGGATAGCCCCCCCGATCTGGTTCTGTTTCCCGAAACCATTATGTCGGGTCTCTTCGTGGAAGCGGGCGTGCGGGAATGTGCAGTTACTGCCGGGGGCCTCTGTAACGACCTGGCGGCGATGCACTCGGCAGTCGGTGCGCCACCACTCGACGTGGTGGTCGGTTTCTACGAGGAGTTTGGAAACCGTTATTTCAATTCCGCAGTGTACGTCACTCTCGACAGGGGGGAGCCGCTAATACGCCACGTGCACCGCAAGGTGTTCTTGCCAACCTATGGCATGTTTGACGAGAAACGGTTTGTGAATCATGGGCGTTCAGTGAGTGCGTTCGACACCGGTTGGGGGCGCGCCTCGATCCTGATTTGCGAAGACGTGTGGCATTCGGTCACTGGGGCATTGGCAGCGCTCGATGGCGCACAGATCGTCCTCGTACCAAGTGCGGCGCCCGCTAGAGGAATAGGGCCCTCCCCAGAGTCGACCGAGGATGGTATTCCGCGTCCAGCAAGCGTGAGGACGTGGGAGCGGATGATACGGCGTGTTGCGGACGAGAACGGGGTGTTTGTCGTATTGTCCCAGCCGGTGGGGTTCGAAGCAGGAAAGGCCTTCCAAGGTGGGTCGGCGATTGTGGCGCCAAACGGCGACTTGATCGTGCGTGCGCCGGCCTTCGACGAGGCTTTGATTGTCGCCGACGTGGACTTCGACGCGATATCGAGGACCCGTACGGAAGAGCCAATGTTGGCGGACCTGGAGAACCAATTCGCGGGCTTGTTGGAGTTGTCCGGCAGCGAATCCGGCGTCGTGCAATTCGATGTTGAGGGACCAAGCTACGACGTTTCCCAGGCGCCCACCCCTGGCACCTACCCCGTCGTGGAGAGTCCGGAGGTCACCGATCCGCTGGCGATCGATCCAGAATTGACGGCGCGGTGGCTCGAGGCGTTCATCGAAGACGAGGTGGTGCGGCGGCGCGGTTTCGAAAAAGTCGTTGTCGGTCTGTCGGGTGGTGTCGACAGCTCGCTGACGGCGGCCCTTGCAGCACGAGCGCTGGGTCCCGAAAACGTGATCGGCGTGCGCATGCCGTACCGGACTTCGAGCGAAGACAGCTTGGAGCATGCATCAATGCTTGCGGAGAAGTTGGGCATTGAGCTCGTGACAGTGGACATATCAGCGGCAGTTGACGCATTTCTCAAGGCGGCGGACGACCAAGCCGACGAGACACGCAGAGGCAATGTGATGGCGCGCATGCGGATGATCACCCTCTTTGATCTTTCCGCCAAACATCAAGCTTTGCCACTAGGCTCAGGCAACAAGACTGAGAGACTATTCGGTTACTTCACATGGCACGGAGATGATTCCCCGCCAATCAATCCACTGGGGGACCTATTCAAGAGCCAGATTTGGGCGTTGGCGCGTTACGTCGGCGTACCCGAGGGAATAGTGACCAAACCACCCTCGGCAGATTTGATCCGGGGTCAGACAGATGAGGCTGATTTGGGGATTCCCTACCCCAAGGCAGACCGAATTCTCCATTGGCTCTTGAGTGGCTATCGACCATCCCAGATAGTGGACTTTGGCTGCGAAGTAGCTGAAGTAGAGTTGGTACGCACCATGTTGAACAGAACTCACTGGAAACGTCACTTGCCGACGGTCGCAATGGTCAGCGACACCGCGATCGGCGAATCCTACCTTAGACCCAAGGACTACTGACCTAGGAGTTGAGGGGCAGGTTACTTTTCACTCAACCAGAAACGTTTGGCCGCCGCAGCCCACGCATGCACTCGAGCTTTCGCTCAACGAATTGAGTTGGCTTTTTTGCGGCGGTGCGTTGGAAGGTGAGTATGTCAGACTCGGCACTGCGATATTTCACGCTCGTGGAAGCGAACGCAACACTTCCGTATGTCCGTTCGATAGTGACGGACGTAGTGAGTGCTTATGCGGAGTGGCGGGAGCATGTTGCGCAGTACGAAGTGATGGCTGCAAACAGTCGCTCAGATCTCGGCGAGACAGAGACTCAGGTCGAGTTACGGACGCAAGTCGACCAGATCGCAAAACGTATCGGCGGATACCTCAGTGAGCTGGAAGAAGTCGGATGCACATTCAAGGGTCTCGATGACGGCCTCGTCGACTTTCTATCGGTCCAGGACGGAAGAGACGTGTTCCTCTGTTGGAAGCTCGGAGAACCGGAAATCTCTCACTGGCACGAATTGGATGCGGGGTTTGCTGGCCGACAACTACTTGCTCCCGAGTTCGTGAGCGGAGATTCTCGTTAGAGTGCTGTTAGTTCGGTTCTTCCACTATCTGGGGATCGCGATGTGGCTTGGAGGCTGGCTGACTGCAGCAGTTGTGGCGAGCGGTTCCCGTGGCGATTCCCAACAAGTGAGCGTGCGCGTAACGGCGTTGCTGACACGAGTACATGCTATGATCATCGCGCCGGGTGCACTTCTAACGGTTGGGTCCGGCATTCTGTGGAGCATGGCAATTGCGGGAGGGGGGGGTGTGGAAAGCCGCATTGCTCCGATCGGCGCATGGATCATGACCGTTTTGGGAGTACTAGGTGGACTACTCGTTGCTTTCGTGGCCCTCCCAACGGCGCTCAAGCTCAAATCCGTCGCCGTCACACGGGCTGACGGACAAGTGCTCCCGGCGTTCGAAAAACAAAAGAGGCGCTTGGAGATCGTGTCTGCCGTTGCAGGTCTGTGTGCATTGGCATCACTGTTCGCTGCTGTGTTGGCTCCGTGAAGTTCTCAATTCGGTTCAGAACAGCTCTTGACGGATTCTTGTCACCATCGCCTTTCTTTTCTGCTGTAATTAACGTCTTGTCGGACCACGGCACGTGGTCCATGAATGTTGGGACTATGTGATGGCTCAGCGCTGGCGACTGACTGGCTCGTACACCACAATAACAACCAGCCGCTATCCCGACCTTCGTCAGATCGTCGGGAGAGCGACACTGCGTGCAGCGAGTCACGTAGGTCGGGTCGCTTTTCTCGTTTGGCAGTTGATTCGAGGGCTGTCCGAGTGGCGCGTATGGGTTCCTCGCGCATTCGAGCAAGGTGTTCACGTCGGCTACGGCTCGCTGTTCATCATCATGCTGACTGCCGCTTTTGCGGGCGGCGTGACATCGCTGCAGGCGGGGTATCAATTCACCGCAGGCATTCCTGTCTACTTCGCTGCAGGTGTCATCGTACAGTCGATCATATTGGAGTTGGGGCCGGTGCTGACTGCGTTGATCCTGGCCGGCCGGATTGGCGCCCGTTACGCCGCTGAATTGGGCACGATGCGCGTCACCGAACAGATAGATGCGCTCGAGAGTCTCGGGCGCTCGTCCGTCTCACATCTGATTCTGCCTCGAGTCGTGGCCGGAACGATCATGCTACCGGTCTTGGCTGTGGTTGCCGACGCGGTTGGTGTAGGAGCGGGTTGGATCGCCGCGAAGAGCTCGCTCGACATGTCCAACGCCGACTTCATCTATGGTGCCCGCTATTTCTTCAAACCGTTCGATCTCTGGTACTCGATGATCAAGTCGTTCGCGTTCGGACTCGCGATCACGATCATTCCGTGCTACATGGGCTTCAGCACCAAGCAGGGGGCAGAGGGCGTAGGTCGCGCGACGACAGCTGCAGTGGTCAGCTCGTCAGTGCTGATATTGTTCTTGGATGTGGCTTTGGCAAAGCTACTGCTGCGGCAGTGAGGGTAGGAGGTGGGTTCAGTGCATAGGTCGGGATTTCATTATCCGTGGAGGAGCGGGAGAGGAAGCATCTGCGTCTTGTGCGCTCCCGCCACTCCCGCTTCTCCGGCATCTTGGGCCCGGAAGGGAGGCGAGCATTGATCCAGCTCCGCGGCGTAGAGAAGCGTTTCGGCAATTTCGTTGTGCTCGATGGTGTGGACTTCACGGTGCACCGTGGCGAGACGGTTGCCCTGCTTGGCCCCTCTGGTGTTGGGAAGAGCGTGTTGCTCAAACACATCAACGGTCTAATGCACCCCGATGCCGGCGAGGTGTCCGTCGACGGCTTGGATGTGCGACGTCTAAAGGGCAGAGAACTATCCGAGCTTCGGAGTCGCATAGGGTATGTGTTCCAGTTCGGTGCCTTGTTTGACTCCATGGATGTGTTCGAAAATGTGAAACTCGGCATCACCGACGAAGAATGTGCATCGGATCAGAACTACTGCTGGGATCGGGTGTCGGAGTGCCTCGACATGGTCAATCTTCCGCAGAGCACTGCGCAGAAATACCCGGCGGATCTATCTGGTGGAATGAAGAAAAGAGTGGGACTCGCAAGGGCGATCGCGGGCCGTCCAACATATCTGCTGTACGACGAGCCCACATCCGGGCTCGATCCGGTGAATGCGAACATAATCGACGCACTGGTGGAGAAACTGCAGGATGAGCTCTCAGCCACGAGCGTGATGGTAACACACGACGTGCGAGGGGCGTTTCGTGTAGCGGACCGCGTGGCTCTTTTGTCTGGCGGAAGAATTCACGCAATGGGAACCCCTGACGAAATGATCGAGAGCACTGATGGGGCCGTGCGAGAATTTCTAGAGCGCGATCTCAGTGGGGCCCTGTCGAACACTTGAGAGGTAGACAGAGATGGATCTGTACTACAAGCAGGAGATCACGGTAGGCCTATTGGTCATCGTTGCGGTCGCAGGGTTCTTCGGCGGACTCATGTGGCTTACCGGACGCACTTTCACCACCGGGCGCACGGACGTGAACGTCGTGTTCGAAGAGATCGGTACTCTAACCGAGGGCGATCCGATTCAGATCTCCGGGTTCATGGTAGGTACCGTGGGCGCTATCGAATTGGAAGGCGAGGGCCGGGTTAGTGTGAGGCTGGAGATAGACAGACGATTTCAGCCCAAAGCCGATGCAGAAGTGGCGATCAGGGCTCTTGATTTTCTGGGTGCCAAGTACATCGAGTACAGCCCCGGCACCGCGTCGAGCTTCCTCGGCGAAGGGCAGGCCATCATCGGGACCAGCAGCGTAGATCTCGCTGAGGTTGCGACGGGGCTCACGGACGATGCGGTGGAAGTTCTGATAGGGGCACAGCGAATCCTCTCTGAGCGCATGACTGAGGATGTACATGCCACGCTGGCCGCGGTCCGAGACGCTTTGAGCGTTGTATCGCGCGTCGGTGACGGACCACTGGTGGCCGAGGCTCGGCGCTCGTTTCAAGCTCTGGAAGCAGTGGCAAGCAGGTTGGACACTACTCTGGCCAATCCGGCAATTACTGAGTCAATATCGCAGCTCGACGAACTCACTGAAAACGTTACCGAAATGGCCCAGGGATTCGCCGGCGCCGCGATGGCTCTGAACACCATGCTGCAACGGATGAGCGACACAACGGGATCGATAGGGAAGCTCCTAGCTGACACCACGATCCACGGGGATCTACACGAACTGCTTGTTTCTCTGCGGCAGTTGCTTGATGACATAAGGGAAAACCCAGGTAGATATACTTTCGTCAGCGTGTTTTAGCCTTGTCCTCGCCGCTCACCGCTGCAGAGAGTGCAGGGGGGGCAGAGGTGCAGGGCTAAGGGCTGCCGCTCTGCAACGCCTGCAGCTCTGCCGCAGTTGCTTACCGCCCTACCGCCCTACCGCCCTACCGCCCATCTTATTCGCACCATGCTTTCCATCACTTTCCTCGGCACTTCCGCAGCCCGCCCCACGGTAGAGCGGGGTGTTACTTCCTTAGTGATCAAACGCGAGGGAGAAACCCTCATGTTTGATTGCGGGGAGGGTACCCAACGGCAGATGATGCGGTACGGCGTGAGCTTCGCGCTATCCGAGATATTCATTACGCACTTCCATGCAGATCATTATCTGGGAGTAATCGGATTGCTGCGTACGCTGTCGCTACAGGAACGCACCGAGCCCATGTGCCTGTACGGCCCGCCGGGGGCAGAACAGTTGCTGAGCGACGCCATCAACATAGGTGTCGAACGGACTCCATTTGCCGTTGATATCCGTGAGATTCGCGCTGGCGATCGGTTGGAGAGGGACGACTATGACATAGAGGTGTTTGACGTCGAGCACGGGCGCGGAGCGGTGGGTTTCGCGCTTCGCGAGCATGAGCGATTGGGCAGATTCGATCCCGGAAGGGCAAGAGCACTAGGTATCCCGGAAGGACCTCTCTGGGGCCGTATTCACGCCGGAGAGGCGATCGAACTACCAAATGGAGTGAAAGTCGATCCGTCAGAACTGGTAGGCCCGTCTCGCCCAGGCCGAATAGTTGTGTTTACCGGTGATACGAGCGGATGTGAAACCGTGGTTGCTGCCGCTGATGGAGCTGATGTCCTGGTGCACGAGGCAACCTTTGGTGAGGAAGACAAGGAAAGGGCGAAGGAAACCGCGCACTCCACCGCTGTAGAGGCCGCGAAGGTGGCATTGGCAGCGCGAGTAAAGCGCCTCGTCTTGACCCATGTATCGGCCAGGTATTCAGCCAACGCCAACGCTCTGGTTGAAGAAGCGCGGTCCGTTTTTGCCGACACAATTGTCGCAAAGGACGGCATGGAAATCGAGGTTCCGTTTCCGGACGAGCCCGGCTAGCTTTTTATGCTGTTCATTCCCCGCTGGGTGGATCAGGCGGGGCGCGTTATCTTGGGGCTGTAGCTCAGCTGGGAGAGCGCTGCGTTCGCAATGCAGAGGTCAGGGGTTCGATCCCCCTCAGCTCCATTCCGCGTGTGGGCTGTAGCCCACAGCGGCCTTTGCCCCGTGGTGTAACTGGCAACACGTCTGACTCTGGATCAGAAGAGTCCAGGTTCGAGCCCTGGCGGGGCAACTCAAGGCGAGTCAATGGTTTACGTTGACTCGCCTTGGTCATCTGCGCGGTTTCCCGGCGGTCTACACCCTACCAAATTGGTTCTCGTGAAGTTATTTTGTATTATGGTACCACTTTGATAATCAATTGAACATTTGAGGTCATAGTGACGACATCAGTAATAGGCGAATCGCATATCCAGAATGCCAGCGGTGAACATCCCACTGTTCCGCTTGGTGTGGACGAGGTAAGGTCGGCGCTTCGCCATGTCATCGACCCCGAGATGGGGCTCAACATCGTCGATCTCGGCTTGGTTTACGACATTGAAGTGAATGATGGCGATGTAGAGGTTCAGATGACGCTCACATCTCCCTCATGCCCGATGGGCCCGTACATCATGAGCGAATCAAAGGCCACGGCTGAGGCGATCGAAGGTGTGGTACATGCGGAGATCATATTAGTGTGGGAGCCTTACTGGACGTCTGATCGGATCGATCCTCGCGTTCGCACGCTGATGGGGCTCTGAAGAAAGGACCGTCTCGCTAGTGGCAGTGTAGCCCCTCAGGATTTGCCGGCCGGCGAATCCCGCTCATCCCGTAACATCCGATATAGACCGCAAAACGCGATCCTCATGTGACCGGAATCGGCAGGACTGGGTATACCTGCGTAGATGGCCGGTTCGGTTGCGGTTTCGTAAACGCGTGCGAACTTGTTTGCAGGGAGGAGTGGATGCGTCGTCGTTTGCTGCGAAGATTATCTATGCTCTTTGGCTGGGCACTCGGGATTGTGGGATGCCGCACTTTGGCTGCCCCCGAATACGGCATGCCACATGCCGACTTCGACCTGGACGGCAAGGTGATGAGAGCTGGCACCACGACTGGGATCCCGGGCATCGAAGTCTCGTTTGCAGGAGCGACGGCTATTGCAGATGCCAGTGGTGATTGGGCGATCTCTGTCGACGGTGTGTTTACCTGTGCCTCCGACTGCCAATTGACGGCGCGCGATTTGGATGGCGACGCTAACGGTTCTTACGAAGACAAGTCGGTTGAGTTTTCCGCCACACAGGTGACAGACGGCAGCGGGACCTGGTACGACGGTGAATGGGAAGCCCACGACATCAACGTTGAGATGGAACCTACAGAAGGCAGTAGCAACTAATGAGCGTTGGCGGTCGCATCAGACGCCGCCTGTTACCTCTTCACCAATCTACGGTTCGCAGAGTTCACGATCTTTCATACCTGTTCATTGAACTGACTCATCGCTGCAATCTTTCGTGCCTACACTGTGGCTCAGACTGCACCCGCGACACCAACACAGCCGACCTTCGCATCGAAGATGTGGTCGGCGTGCTCGAGGACATACGAGGTGCGTACGATCAGCACGACATAGCCGTAGTCCTGTCTGGGGGAGAGCCGCTGTGCCACCCCAAGGTGTTTGAACTCGGTTCCAAGCTCACCGAACTGGAATTCCCGTGGGGTATGGTTACAAACGGCTACGCCTGGAACGATCGAGCATTTGAGCTGGCGCGTCGAGCCCACATGGCGTCGGTGACGGTGAGCTTGGACGGCCTGGCGGATGACCACGATTGGCTCCGGGGACGTACCGGCTCTTATGAACGTGCGCTGCGTACGATCAGTCGCCTTGCTAGCGAAAAATACCTCAAGGCCATGGACGTCATCACTTGCGTCAACCAGCGAAACCTGACACGGCTGGATGATGTACGTGACTTGCTCATCTCACTCAATGTGAAGGCATGGAGACTGTTCACAATCTCCCCCATAGGTCGGGCGAAGCAGCGTCCGGAGTTGATGCTCGAACCGAAACAGTATCATCATCTGATGCGGAAAATTCTCTCCTGGCGAGAGCAATCGGGAATCGACGTAGCGTTGTCCGAGTCGGGTTACCTCGGCCTGTGCCTGGAACGACGAGTAAGGCCACAAGACCATTTCTGTCGAGCTGGAATCAACATCGCTGGGATTTTGGTCGATGGGTCCATTCTAGCTTGTCCCAATATTGATCGCCGTTTTCGTCAGGGATCGATACACGAAGACAGCTTTGTAGATGTATGGGAGAATCGCTATCAGGCCTTCCGCGAGCGCGACTGGATGCGAACCGGCAGATGCGCAGATTGTAGGGAGTGGTCACTCTGCCGTGGTGGAGCATTCCATCTGCGGGAGAAGGGACAAGAGGATACGCGGATGTGTCACTACGTCGATCTCGAGCTAAGGGACTTCACCAGGTAGTCCGCCTAGCCATCCGGTGTCAATCGAGGTCGATTCCGTCGAGCGGTTGTATCTTTGTGAGTGCGGATTCTCCTGCGTGAATTCAGAAATGAGATTAGACATGGCTGGCAACGAAACCCGTCACAGCGAGGAGACTCGCTTCGCGTTCTCATCGCTGCTCGATGCGATGCCTGACGCGATTGTCGTTATCGACACCGTTGGTAAGATCGTCGATTTGAACGTGCAGGCTATTGGCATGTTTGGATACTCGCGGGCCGAGTTGCTTGGCGAGCAGGTGGAGGTATTGGTTCCCGAGAAAGTGCGTGACGGTCATGTCGGGGAGCGTAACAGCTATGTGCAGAGGCCTCGGGTCCGCGCAATGGGAGCGGGCAAGAAGCTCTTTGCTCGCCACGAGGAGGGCCACGAGTTTCAAGTGGAGATAAGCTTGGCCCCCTTCCAGTCGCCCGAGGGTTTGTTGGTGGTTGCTGCCATTCGCGATGTGACCGAACACAGGGGAGTCGACAATCAGGGTGAATGAAAAGGCCGCCCCCCTTCAGGACCGGCCTTTTCGAGCGGAACGTATGTACCCGCTCGTTATGAAAGGAAAGGCGTTACTTCAGATTTCCATATTCGCTGGCTCGTAGTGGTTCTGCGGGTGGTTGCAGCAAGGACACACTTCAGGTGGCTCGGTGCCGTCGTGAATGTAGCCACACACCGAGCACTTCCAGGTGATGGGCTTTTCACGTTTGAACACCGTTCCGTTGTCGACCATCTCTTTCAGTTTCTTGTAGCGGTCGCGATGATGTGCTTCGACCTTTGCGATCTCTTTGAAAAGCGTTGCCGCCTTCGTGTTGCCTTCTTCTTCCGCCTCTTTGGCGAAAGTCGGATACATCTCAGTTGTCTCGTAGTGCTCGCCGTCTGCGGCCTCCTGCAGATTCGTGGAGGTGTTGCCTATGCCGCCTAGCAGTGCAAACTCATCTTTTGCGTGCCGCTTCTCGTTGTCAGCCGTCTCCTCGAAGATCTTTGCGATGTAGTGGTACCCCTCCTTGCGGGCAACGTTGGCGAAATATGTGTACTTGTTGCGTGCCTGTGACTCTCCGGCGAACGCGGCCTTCAGGTTTTCTTCCGTCTTGCTCATTGCATCTTTCTCCTTTGCTACTACGACTTTGACTGCCACTGGCTGACGACAACCCCGGGGATATACCCCGGGGTTGCCCTTCGTGCCGCTTCCTTCCGTGCTGCTTCCTTCCGTCAGCAGCGGGAATTTGCTATCGGCTGCTTCCCCGCAATCTCGTAGAATCCGTTTCCATAGTCGGGTATGCCACCCCGAGCTGCTCGAGATAAGTGTCGAACCGGCTGGGATCGTAGATATTGGGCTCGATCAGCGGTCTGTACCGCTCCATCTTCTCGGCATTGAGGTGAGTCGGCGGTGGGGTGCCTTCTGGAATGAGCGACACCCACTGGCGATCCTTGGTTTGGACTTCCCGATGGTAGCGCCATGCTTCCGCCACCAGATCGGGATCCATGAGCACATCGATGGCGGTCATGGCGATTACTCGAGAACCTACGTTGGCCCCCTTGTGCGCAATCGGAGTTGCCTCCGCTATCCCAGCTGACCAGTGATGGTATGTCATGCCGGGAATATTTGACGGGTATCGGAGGCGAACTGTTGGGACGTTCCAAGACACTTCGGCGATATCATCACTTCCTCCGCCCATTCCTTGACTTGCCTCACGCAACGTATCGATTTCTGTTGTCAGGCTGTCCTCGTCCACGCCCCGCATACGTTGCACGGCTTTTGCTAGCGCAAAATCTGCCTCGTCCCACTCTGGCATACCGACGCGCTCGACGTTTGCGTGCATCCGTTCGGCGAGTGGTTTGCTCATTGTGGAAGGCCACGCAGACCCGATCATGCGCTCTTCCATCTCCGTCGACGTCATCATTGCAGCGGCCTCTGCCATGGTTTGGCCGAGTTCGTGGAGGCCCCTGATACGATCGTAGTCGAGTTCACGGAAGTAGTACCAAACGGTGGCCTCACCTGGAACGACGTTGGGCTGATTGCCGCCGTTGGTAACGACGTAGTGTGACCGTTGATGCAGCCGCAGATGTTCGCGCCGGAAGTTCCAGCCCACGTTCATGAGTTCAACAGCGTCAAGTGCACTACGACCGGACCACGGTGATCCTGCACCGTGCGCCGTCTTGCCGTGGAATGTGAACTGGGTGGAAACGAGGCCGGACCCAGATATGCCCCATCCGGTCGCCAGACCAGAACCAACATGTGTCGACAGCATGACGTCCATGTCTTCAAACAACCCAGCCATGACCATGTAAGTGCGGGACGCCACCAACTCCTCGGCGACACCCGGAATGACTTTGAGGGTGCCTTCTAGGCCGTGCCGTTCCATTACGCGCTTAACCGCAATGGCCGCTACGATGTCAACTGAAGGTGTGGTGTTGTGACCCTCTCCATGGCCAGGTCCGCCTGGAATCATTGCTTCTCGCCAAGGTACTCCGGGCTTCTGGCTCGTCTCGGGCAGGCCGTCGAAGTCGCCCATGAAACCAACCACGGGACTTCCGCTGCCCCATGTGGCTACGTAGTTGGTGGGCATACCAGCGGTACCTCGCTCGACCTGAAATCCTTCCTGACGCAGCACACCCGCCAGGTAATCCGAGGTCCATATCTCCTGGAACCCCAGCTCGCTGAAGCTGTAGACCATGTCCACGATTTCCTGCGAGAGCTTGGTTAGTGACATAACCTCTTCGCGCACCTCTTCGCGCAGATCTTCCACAGATTGTCCTTGCGATGCAGAAGGCGCCGATAGAAGTCCAAATAGACAAACTCCAAATACCAGTGGACGGAGCTTTTTCATAGTAGATCTCCCGGTTGGAGGGTTCGGGTTCTGTTGGAAAGAATATGCCTCGATGTACCACGGTTTGCGATACGCGGCCTCATCTGCCTACTCACAACCCACCACCACCGTTGAGCCAAGGCTCCCCCTGGGTTATGCTGCAATCGGGGAGAGCGCATCGCGTTTGTCGATGCACCACACAACGGAGGCTGCACTCGGATGGTCCTATACCACCGATCGACGATCGCAGGGGCACGCGAGATAATAAAGAAAGGCTTCGAAGACGAAAAATGGAGCTTCGGGTTAAGAGATGCGCTAACGGGAGAAACGGTGAAGGCCTTCGGGGTTTGGCTCACCGACCGGCCATTGAGCGTTGGCGAGGGGCCGCCGGGTGACGCAATCTTGGAGGTACATGTCGACTTCTCGGAGGAAGCGCTGCAGGCCTTCGAGCTCATAGGCGTTTTCGAGGATGTCCGCCTATGGGTGGTTCCTACCGAAATCGTATCTCCCCACTCGCAAATTCGGATCCTGGCGGTCGACCCCGGGGTATCAGGCCAGTTCGAAGCTATAGACGGCGATCACATTTGACCTGACCGATGCTGGAGTGGGTGGCTCTCCATCCCAATCGCGATTCTTGTGCTACAACCTTTTCGAGATGAGATCATGAATGCCAAGACTGTAACTCAGCTGACCTCCGCCGTGTGCCTTGCGGTGATTTCCGCCTCCTGCGCACCCTCGGCAAGCGAACCTGCGCAAACTCCTGCGCCGGCAATCGTGCGCGTTGATACAGTCCTCATCGTAGATACGGTAGCATCTGCGCCGATGGCAGTCGGCGAAGACCTCGAAGCCGGGCGGTTTGACAACGGTAAGATGTGGACGTTTGAGTATCCGCCACTTGAGTACTTTGCAGAAACCTACGGATTCTCGCCCGATTCGGCGTGGTTCGTAAACGCACGTTTGGGATCGTTGCGGCTTCCCAACTGTACCGCGTCGTTCGTATCTCCGGCTGGCCTGGTTCTCACCAACCACCACTGCGCTCGTGAGAGCGTCTCGCAGGTGAGTAAAGAGGGGGAAACGCTCCTCGACGACGGTTTCTACGCGCCTACTCTCGGCGACGAACGCCCGGTGGAGGATCTCTTCATCGATCAGCTGATGACGATAGTGGACGTCACGGAGGAAGTTGATGCAGCGCCAGATGCTGTACGCGATTCGGTCACTGAGCAAATAAGCGAGAGGCTGGCTGCGGAATTCAGAGGGTCGGACAGTGTGGTCGTAGAGATCATCTCGCTGTGGAACGGTGCGAAAACATCTGCGTACGTTTTCAAGCGCTTCACTGACTTGCGCTTGGTTTTGGCACCCGAGTTGATGCTGGGGCAGTTCGGCGGGGATCCGGACAACTTCACATATCCGCGTTATTCACTCGACATGTCGTTTTTCCGCATCTACGAAGACGGCGAGCCCTATCGACCGGACTTCTACTTCCCATGGAGTATGGAAAGTGTCGGCGAGGGTGACGCTGTGTTCATGATCGGCAATCCAGGATCCACCAGCCGCCTGCAGACCGTCGCCGAACTCGAGTTCCGCCGCGACGTAAGCGACAAGGCGACGTTGGCGTTCATTACAAATCGCGCGGATGTGCTCCAGAGTTTCGTGGACGACTTTCCCGAGGAGGCAGAGGAGCGGGATCTGCGGAATGAAGTGTTCAGTCTGCGCAATTCGCAGAAGGCGTACACAGGTATTGTGACCGGTTTGCACGACCCGGTGATTTTGGCTCGGCGCCAAGACAATGAAACCAAGTTCAGTATGGCTATCGATGCCGACCCTGGCTTGTCGGAATCGTACGGCGGATTGATAGCTGAACTAGCTGGGCTTCAGGAACAGAAGCTCGCGTATGCGGCTGAGTTGGGTGCATTCTTCGGTTTGGGGAATCCAGATTACGACGCGGCGATCATAAACCGCGGAATTCTCGCATTTCAGTATGTGAACATGCAGGCTGGCGGAGCACCTGCGGATGCGCTAGCCAACTTGAAATCGGACCTCAGAGCTGTTGGCCAACAACCGCTCGAGCTGCAGCGCAGGCTGCTTGCCGCTCGTTTTGCGGAGTTTGAGCACTACTTTGGTGTGAACAGTGAGGTGGCGAGGCAGATTCTCGCTGGAAGAACCCCGGAGGCGGCAGCCCGAGCGATTCTCGAACAGTCCGTGTTGACTGACTCGGCAGGCGCAGTCTCGGCTATGGAAGGGGGAACTCTCACGGGAAATGATCCAGCCATTCAGATGATCGTTGCTATCGTGCCGCGTATCGGGCCCTTTCAGGGCAACTTCCAGAGGCTCACCGAAGAAGAGGAGTCGATGAGCCGCCAGCTGGGACGCGCTCGGTTTGAGATCTACGGTACCACTGATCCGCCAGATGCGACCTTTTCGCTTAGAATAGCGGACGGCCGTTTGTTGCCGTACGAGTACAACGGCACGATAGCGCCGGTTCACACCACGTACTGGGGTTTGTACGACCATTTCTACTCATATGGCCCCGACACTGATTGGGATCTGCCAGAACGGTGGCGGAATCCGCCCGCGGACTTTGATCTATCCACGCCGCTCAACTTCGTATCTACCGCTGACATCATCGGTGGCAACTCGGGATCCCCTGTCACCAACACCGATCTCGAGCTAGTGGGCGTTGTGTTCGACGGCAACATCGAGAGTCTACCGGGTGACTACATCTACCTGCCTGAGGCAAACCGTGCCGTCACGGTGGACGCGGTGGGAATCATGGAAGCGCTAGAGCACATCTATCGCGCTGAGCGCATTGTCACGGAGTTGCGGGAGGGTGCGCAGGGCCGCTGATCGCCGAATCTTCGGAGCTTGAGTTGGCCGCGGAAGAACGCTGATGAACGCGGATGTTCTGATGGGTTGGGCGCGGTAACCTGATCCAGCTGTTTTCCGCGTTTGTCCGCGTCGTTCAGCGGCCAAATGACGATCAATCGCGTGAGATCAAGTGGATCTGGTCGACGATCCTGAACTGTGCCCGTTCTGAGCATAGTTCCGTCGCGCCGTCCACGTTGATAGGGAACGGCGCAACGCCGCTGGGCGCGAGCTCAAGCAGCTCGCTGCTTGTGAACGCCTCCATACCCCACTCTTCTGGATTGTCCATGATCGATCCGCCCCGGGCATGTTTGGCCTGGCCGAGCAGTTTCCGCATGCCGATATCTCTCAGGGCAAACAAGTAGATGCTGCCGGAACCGAGCGGTTCCGCGGAGTAAGGCAGGTCCTTGCCGAGGTATCCGTTGACGATGATCAGCGCTTGGTACAGTTCTTCGGAAACGAGCTCCCCGTCGACGTGAATCCTCCAGCTCCGTTTCCGACGAAACGGAGTCTTGAAGAGTTTCTCCAGCAGAGCAAGAGACATCCCGGTTGTGAAAGGGCCGAGGTCGCCGAACAGCTGACTGAGAATGCCCTTGTAGTACTTGACGAACCTGTTCTCAGTGAAATAAGGGATCCTCCCAAAGATCTCTGCACCACCATACCCCACGAAGTGCCGCGGCTTGGTGTCGCCGACCCCGTCACTGGCAAGTATCACATCGCACGGCATGGTACGATCGTTCTTGATCGAGTCCACGAAGGTCTGAATTGCGGCCTCGATCTCGTCTGGCATCCCGAGAACCTTACCCAGCAAATCGGCCGAGCCCTTTCTCAGGAAACCGAGCAATACTTCGCCTAAAGGCAAACCAGAGTCACAGCATCCCTCGAGAACGCTGTTGAAAGTTCCCGATCCGCCGGCGGAGATGACTATCCGGCCTCCATCTGCCAACACGGTACGCGCCCTTTCTCGGGCCTCGAGGTGACTGTCGGTGGTGTGCAGTTCAACGTTTTCGAATCCATGCTCCAGAAAGAGCGGCAATATCCGTTTGACTTTGCCCCAGTCATGCATCGACCCGGAGATCGTGGTGGCGATTACATCCACCCGGCTATTGGGATCCATTGCCACCCCTTGTCTTCTTTACGAACTCGAGTGCGTCCGATGTGACCTCGGTGAGTTGTTTGGCGCCGTCTACGCGGAAAACGGCGGCTCTGCCTGTGCGCTCCACCACATTGCATACGAGCAGATACGCTTCTCTGAGCCTCGCCAGTTTTGCCTCGGTCTCGTGGACTTGTTTGTGCTCACCCCTCGAGTCGATCCGCTTCATGGCTACTGAGGGCGCCACATCGAGAAAGAGGACTACCTCCGGTATGTTGAGGCGATCAAAGCCAAGTCGTCGCAGGTAGGAGATTTCGGGGAATTGCTCTAGCAGTGGGTCGCTCCTATCGATTCCTTCACCGCCTGATGACATCAGTGCTACAGCCTTGCCACAAAACTCCTCATTGAAGTGCTCCTCGCGGTAGAGTGCCGCCCAGGCCGTCATGTTGAACAGTGGGCACCCATCCATGACTATGACATCGGGGCGATACCAGCGGTTGCTCAGAGAACGCAGCCGATCTCTTAGTAACAGCTCGGTGAGTTTCGGGATCTTGTAACGCGAAAGTGACTTTGCTTGCTTCGCCTGACGTCCGATCCACTCTCTCGCTCGCTCTGCCAACAGCGGCTGCATTGCCTTCGGCGCGCGATCTTCGAAGAGTTCCAGGGTATCACTTATCAGGCACGTAGTGCCCAATCCCGAGAGTTGTCCTGCGAGTCGCCGAGACAGTGTGCTCTTTCCTGATCCGTCTATGCCCAAGACCGCAACGGTGAAAGCGGATGAGCGCTCTGGTGCTCTGCTGTGCCGTCCCTTGGAATGTGTTTCGGATAGGGCCTCGATCGACTCTTTCAGCAGCTGCGCCACGTTATCGGTATCACCCTTGAACAACTGAGGTGGGCCAACGGCAACGTGATTCCATAAGGGGATGGGTAGGGGAGCACTCTTGGGAAGCGACCTTTCAGGGCCATGCAAGAACACCGGTACCACTGGAATCAGCGGCCGATCTGCTATGAGGCGGGAAATCCCACTCCTGAACCGCTGTATCTGCCCGGGCTCGCCTCGAGTTCCTTCCGGGAATATGATGATGTTTCGCCCTTCGTCGATCCGACTAACCATCTCCTCCAGCGGGTCACCGGTCTTGTGATCTCGATCAACCCAGATCGGACGGAGTAGGTAGTCGACCACGGTGAATAACCATGAGGACTTTGTGAAATAATCTCGGGCTGCGACGGGGTGGGTGTTTTCGATCTGTCGTGTCGGGAGGATCGAATAGAGCAAAAACGTATCCAGATGACTGTTGTGGTTTGCCACGATCAAGAACTGATCCAAACCTTTTAGGTTCTCTCGTCCTGTGACTGTGATTCCAAATACTACGCGCAGCATCGGTCGCACGAAGAGAGCGTGAATCAGGACTCGAAGCGGCGGAATCACCCGAATACAGGCTCCTCCCAGAAATAGCGGATGTAATGAAACGTCACCGGTGCGGTGAAGAGGAACGACTTGGCACCGTGGATAATCTGTCCGGTGCCGGGCAGTAGACGGTCTTTGGAAATACCGAGGTCGGACTCAATTGCGGCCGTCGCGAAGCTGCCCGCCAACACCAGCAACGGTATCAGCAGGCCCAGCGCCAACGAATGCTTGATCGGCAACGTCATCCACCCAGCCATACCCACAGATACTGCCACCGTTATCGGAGCCGCAATCAGATATCTGAGGAGAAAAAGCCTGATTCCGCTGCTTGCCCTCCGCACCAATACGCGATCGACGAGATCGCACCAGGCAACGCCGGCGATCAAAAGAGCCGCCATCCACGTGGAAAACATCGCCAGGTAAGCGATGTGCCCGATGCAGTAGACGAATAGGAATAAGCCAAGGTCAATAACACCGATCGAGAACACTGTGCCCTTTGAGTCCACTCCACCCAGAGCAACCAGCAATGGTATTACGAGAAAGGTGTAAACGGGAATCGAGATGATGAACATGCCGTACCAGTGGATTTGAATCAGGTACGTCATGAACGGAATTGAGACGTAGGCGCCAAGAATGCCCCAGCGATCGTGCAAGCGAATGTCTACCAGAGAGAAGTACTCCCGCAGCGCCAGGAAAGAGAAGAATGCCAACATCCAGATGGCGGCGGTAAAAGAAAACCACTCGGACACACACAAGATCAGAATGAAGGCCCACAGGTAACGGAGGTATGACGGCAGGGTAGGTCGCGACAATCCCAGAGATCGTACTACCAGCAAGGCTGAGACAATTCCCAGAAAGAGAAGCAGGAAGTACCGAGGTAAAAAGACTCCCATGAGCTATGTCGAGTTCAGAAACTCAGCTGTCTCAAACAATTCTCGCCTGTCGCCGCAATCCGATGCCCTTTCGCCGAAGAGCGCTCCGCGCACTACAACTTCTTCATCTTTTCAGCGGTAACCAGTTTCACAACAACGTCGACAACATGTTGGCGTGCGTGGTCAACGGACTGTTGGCGGGTAACCTTGCTCTCGAGGAGTTTGTGCTTTTCGCGCTCAACGACCTTCTCCTCGAATTTCCGCAATGCATCCTGTATCTGTTTTAGGTATTCGTGTCCTTCGCCCATTGGAGCCTCCTGGTTACGAAAATTCTCTCTTCTCAGTTAACCTCATCGACGCGGCACTGCAAGTAGACACGTGAAGAAATCGTTCACTCGAATGTGATCTTTGTGATTCTTCCTTCTGGACCGACTGCCCACCCAACGCCCGTGGCGGAGAATCCTATACTCCAGTATTCGAGGGAATCGAGCTGTTTCCACGTGGCTCCGTTGTCAATCGAGAAATCTGCCCCGCCAGGACCGACGGCCACGACCGTCGGCGCATCTGCAGCCGGCACAACGGCTATTCCGTAGATTGCTCCGGGCATCACTGGATGACCAGCCAACGACCAGGTCGCGCCACCGTCGGCTGATACCGCCACGTTGGCGCTGTGAGTGTTCTGGCTCGATATCACCCCTCCCGCAACGATTCCATGCATGTCATCAAAGAACCCCAGGGTCATAATTCCCGAACTGCCGGTGCCACTCACTATCGGAGTGGAGAACGCGGTCCACGTAGATCCGCGGTCAGCTGTCTTGAGCACGCGAGCAGTGCTCGCCGCTCCGGTTCCAATCCAGCCTATGCTGTCGCCGTGCGTTATGAGGCAAGTACCGCTTGCGGCGAAACCACCCTCACCTGGAAGCGCAGCTGGCAGGGTCGCGGTGGGCACTCTACTCCATTCGTTGCCATCTGTTGTGGTGAGCAAAACCAGAGAGCCATCCACGGCGTCACCGTACACGGCACCGTGGTTTGCATCCCAGAATGCCATGCAGTCGAAGAAGCCGGCGGAGTCGGGATTGATGTACTGGAGATTCCAGGACGCACCGGCATCGGTGGTTTTGTAGATGCGCGAATTCTCACCGCTCCCAGAGCTCAGCAGATACGCGGTGTTGGCATCGATGGCGTCGATGTCCCTGAACTGCATTGAGTCTGCTTCTGGCACGGTGGAGGTAGTCCAGCTCCGACCTCCATCGGTTGTCCTCGTCACGGTTCCTCGAAGCCCACTCGCCCACGCGACGTTTTCATTGACCACGCTTATCGCTTGCAGGCGTACCGACGTGCCACTTTCTTGGTACAGCAAAACAGGATTGTGCTGGCCAGTGTCGTTGCACGCTGCGAGAAGCATCGCTGCCGCGATCAGAGGCGCAGTTGTTCGCTCGAAAGACATTCTCATTCGACTCATCCAATCAGTCGACCTGCTCCTCCAGATCCAAAAACTGCAATACTGCAGACTCGTCTCGCCGGAGCATCGCTGACTTCCGCCTACGTTTCTTCTTGCTCAAAGGTGGCGTCTCAGGGATCACTTCGCCGTTCAGGTATCGAGCGATCACTCGCGGATGGACGTAGTACTTGCGACACACATCTCGCGTGTTGCCCAAGTTCTCAGCTACCTGATCGATCACTTGGACTACATTCTTATTGGCCTCTTGCTCGGATCCGGTCGGCCCGAGTTCGCGGAACGCAATTGCCGCCCTTATCGTTCCAGCCCATGTGCGAAAGTCCTTTGCTGATACAGCGCGCCCTGTGATTTCGTGCAGGTACTCGTTTACATCGCTGGAACTGATGTCTTGCCGCTTACCGTTGTCATCGATGAACTGAAACAGGTCTTGTCCCGGAAGAGACTGGCATTGCTGGACAATTCTTGCCAATCGGCTGTCATTGACGGCAACAGAATGAACAACTCCACTTTTGCCGCGGAACTTAAATCTGATCTCGTCACCCGAAACCTCGACATGACGATCGCGCATTGTCGTGAGGCCGTACGATCTGTTCTTGCGCGCGTATACCTCGTTTCCTACTCTGATCAACGTCTTTTCGAGTAGTCGCACGACTGTTGCAAGCACCTTTTCTCGCGGCAATCCTGGAAGTGACAAATCTCGCTCGACTCGGTGCCGTAGTTTGGGGAGCAAGGTGCTGAACTCCAGCATGCGGTGGAACTTTGTCTCGTCTCGCAAGGCGCGGTAGTCTGGGTGGTACCGATACTGCTTGCGCCCTTTGGCGTCCCGGCCGGTGGCTTGAATATGCCCGTCCTTTCGAGGGCAAATCCAGACATCGGTCCATGCTGGCGGAATCGCCAGGCTCTTGATGCGTGCCAGTGTCTCGACTTTTTTGATCCGCTTTCCGTCGGCGGAAGAGTAAACGAAGCCCCTGCCGCTCCGTCGTCGTCGTATACCACGAGTCGAGTCGGTTGTGTACCTGAGCTTTATCTCTGGGGCGGAATCCTGCACCGGCGGTCCTCCCTATGCGTGAGAATTGCCAGTTTGCTCGGAAATCCATGGTTGCCGACAACTGCAGCGGCGTAAAAAAGAGATAAAATGGTAGGTCGTAGGTTACGCAAGGGGCAGCGTGCAGCTGCCCTGTGGCTGGATCAACGCGGCGGTGGCGGTGGCCCCCCGCGCCCCCTGCCGCGTCCTCCCCGCATTCTGCCGTGTCGTCTCATTCGGTCTAGCATTTCGGCACGGCGACCGTTCATCCAATTGCGAAAGCGAGGACGCTGGTCAGGTGGTACAGCCGATTCAAGTCGTGCCCGCGCATCACGCGCCACTATCGCCAGGGATTCAGGATGCTGTTCGAGAGCGTCGCTGATTGCAAAGCCGATGCTGTCCACGAGTGCCCTGATCTCGTCGCGTTGCCGCATGTTGAGATTCAACGCGGTCGAGAGTGTCTCTACTGAAACCTGCGGCTGTTGGGCATCCTCCGAGAACGCGACCAGCCAGAGACGGTCCACACAAACGCCGAGGAAGGCACCCATGGCGATCAAGAGTGCGGCGGCAAATGCTGCACGCCATTGAAGCGTGGTCTGTCTTGTGGCTGTCATTGTGTTTCGCCCTCTAAAATCACCAGTGCGAGCACCGGGTCGACCTCATTGTTCACAATGGACCATAGTGCCGATGCATCATCTCCCTCACCCGCCACGGTGGCTAACGGCAGACTCGATTCCATACGGGTCGCCGGCGCCGGGAGTGCGAGATGGACCGCAATCGTCAGCACTGCCGCGGCCGCAACCGCAACCGCAAGGCGGGGCCGCCACCGTTCAGCCAAGGCAATCCACCACGGGGTCGGTTCTCTTCGGTACTCGGCAAGTAGTGGAGCTGCCGCCGCCATCAGCTTTTGAACTCTATTCTCCCAAAGCGGCGGGTCGCCGTCGACGGCCGATTTCGGCAGCAGTTCTTCGGGTAGTGGATCGTTCGACTTCTGATTCATGATCAATCCCGGTCTATCTGGTACGATTTCAGACGTTTCCTGAGTTCCCTTCGAGCATGGTGCAAATTCGCGCGCACCGTACCGTCGCTGACCCCCAGCATTTCTGCGATTTCAGTTGCCTTGAAGCCCTCGACATCGTGGAGTCGAAATGCGGTTCTCTGGCGTTCAGGCAGTGATTCGATGGCTTCCGCAATTTGCGACCGTAGCTCGGATAACTCCGAGAGCTTCGACGGGTCATTGCCATCGACCTTTTTCCGCACCTCCTCGAGTTCTTCATGTTGCCTCTTCTTTAGGTACTTCCACCGGTTTCTGGCGACATTGCGGGCCACCTGATACAACCACGGTGCGAAGGGACGATTGGGGTTGTATGAGTGGATCTTCTCCAAAGCCCTGAGGAATGTGTCTTGAGCTGAGTCGTCGATGTCCTCCTGACTGCTGAGGAACGACGAAACCACAGCGTAAACCGGTCGCAGGTACCGCCTAGCGAGAATTTCGAACGCCTCATCGTCGCCACCCCGTACCCTGACTGCCAATTCGCTGTCCGACAATTCGGAGAGCGAGTTGGCGTTGGGTTGGTTGTCTGGATGGCGAGCGTTCATCTATTGCCTTCGAGACACTGTGAGTTCCACAGAGGCATCGTTCATTCAACCGTACCCTCAAAATAGCGGGTCCAGTTCTCATGACGCCTCACACCTCAGTCTTTGGGGTCTATGTCATTGGGACGCCAGCGAGGGCGTCTGTCCCATCCACCTCCGCTCATTCCCCTCATCGGCGCACCACGGCTAAAGCCCCCTCGGCCGCCCCGCATTGCGCGTCCTCTGTACGCTCCACCTCTCCCCCTGCCGTCATTGTAGTACCGGCCCATCGGACGGCCAGCCCTAGCACCGACATTCGTTTCACGCAGAAGCCAGTGAAAGTCTCTGAGTTCGGATGCTGAGAGCGTCTCGGCTATCTCGTCGTAGGTTTCCGCGAACTCGTCGTGGAGTGCGTCGGCCTGGCGCCTATGTTCCTCGCGACGCTCGAATGCTGCGTTGAGCTTGTCGAGCAGCGGTGACAACTCCCGGCTGGTCTCTTCGGTCAATTCGAGTTCTTGCGTTACCACGCCGATGTCCAGACGTGGAACACTGTCTGTCTGAGCAACCGCGAACCCCAACGTTCCTAGTGAAAGCAGCCCGCCAGCAAAGACGCCGACGATGGCCTGGTTTCGATTCCTCATCATTCCCTCCCATTGGGTTCCGTTCAACAATCACGCGACGGGTGCCCACAGCACCCTGCCTTTGCACACCTCTACAGCTAAGCGGGGGAAAACGTTGAATCCGATTCAGTGGCGCCAGCGTGGCCAGCATAGTGGCTGCGAAACCTGATGGGATATCGAGGCAAAAGGGGAAATCGTGACATCTTGCACAGATAGTAACAAAAAGATATATTCATATATCCACTTATTTGGATATGCGAGATATCACATGTCGTTTGCTCAAGAAGCGCTGTTGATATCAGATCCCAAAGACATTCGCCGAGCTGCGAGCATCTTCAAGGTTCTCTCCCATCCCGACAGACTGATTATCGTCTGTAAGCTCTTTGGAAATAAGGGGATAACTCAAAAGGAACTCATTGAAGAACTTGGCTGGCCGCAGTCCACGATGGCCCGCCACATCGGGCAATTGCGCGATCGCGGACTTATCGAGGCGACTAGGCACGGAACCGAGATTCATCTCGAACTGGCCGGCGATGTTACGCAAAACCTGATGTCCGCCATGTGCGACTGGGTTCATCCGGAAACCGGTGACCAGTTCACGCCGGATTATCGGCAGGCGGCGGAGGCCGAAAACGCATGAAACGACGTGAATTCTTGAGGATCGGTGGCGGCGTTGCAGGAGTAGCCGCGTTCGGAGGGCTTACTACTGATTGGTTTGGCCTCTATCCGAACCCGCTTCCCGACCCGGATACGAACGGTGACCGAATTGTCCCCTCTTTCTGTGAACTCTGTTTCTGGAAATGTGGGATACTGGCCCATGTGAAGAACGGGCGGGTCACCAAGATCAAAGGCAACCCTAAAGATCCCTTGTCCAACGGGCACCTGTGCCCCCGAGGAGCTGGAGGAACCGGCCTGTTGTACGATCCGGATCGGTTGAAGAAGCCACTGATAAGGACGGATTCCCGCGCTAGCCAGCAGTTCGAGGAAGTGTCTTGGGATGCGGCGTTAAACGAAGTGGCCGAGAACTTTGAGCGAATCAAGAGCCGGTACGGCGCTTCCGCGCTGGCGCTGTTCTCGCACGGGTATGGCGGCAACTGGATGAAGCATCTGTTCAAGGCATACGGGTCGCAGAGTATCGCAGCACCGTCGTACGCGCAGTGCCGGGGACCTAGAGAGGTTGGGTTTGACCTTACGTTCGGGTCCGGTGTTGGCTCGCCGGAAGTCACCGATATGGCGAACAGCCGCTGCGTAGTGCTGATCGGCAGCCATCTGGGTGAGAACATGCACAACACCCAGGTGCAAGATTTCGCCGCCGCCATTCGCAACGGAGCAGACATAATTGCGGTCGACCCCCGGTTTTCCGTGGCTGCCTCAAAGGCGAACCATTGGCTGCCAATCAAGCCGGGCACCGACTTGGCGCTTTTGCTCGCCTGGATGAACGTGATCATTCGCGAGGGGATGTTTGATCGCGAATACATCGAAACTTATGCGTATGGTTTCGAGCAACTCCAGGCTCACGTCGAGCGCTACACACCCGAATGGGCCTACCCACGCACCGGCATTGAGCCGGATCTGATCCGCCGCACAGCCCGTATGATGGCCGCCGCGCGGCCTGCCACGCTGGTACATCCGGGGCGGCACGTGAACTGGTACGGAAATGACACGCAGCGCTCCCGGGCAATCGCGATGCTCAATGCTCTGATGGGATCGTGGGGTCGAAAGGGCGGATTCTATATCCCGTCCGAGGTTGAGTTGCCCTCTTATCCGTATCCCGGATACAGCGACCTTGCGGAAACAGTGCCAGACCGGCCGCAACCAAGCGACTACCCGCTCGGCGACCAGGTGCTCGCCCAGGGCGTATGCGAGGCGACCATACCGGGAGTACGTGGAGACTCCGAGATCAAGGGCTGGATGGTCTACGGATCCAATCTCCCCACTACACTCCCGAACCCGGAGCAGACGTACAGGGCAATCCAGGAACTGGAGTTTCTGGTCACGGTGGATGTTCTTCCTGCCGAAATCGTCGGGTGGTCGGATGTGGTGCTTCCTGAAGCGACGTATTTGGAACGCTGCGACGAATTGCTCACGCCGAGCTACAAGCAGCCATACATAGCGGTGCGCCAAGAGGTGGTGCCGCCGATGTATGAGAGCAAACCCGGTTGGTGGATGGCGCGCGAACTGGCGCATCGGTTGGGGCTCAACGACTTCTTCCCTTGGGAAAACTCCATGGAGTACGCGAGAGCCCGGTTGCATGAGACTGACCACGAGTGCGAAGTGCTTCAGCGGGACGGAGTCATTCTGGGCGAGCCCGGCCCGCTGTATTACGAGGAAGGTGCAGTACCAACCTTTTACACCGATTCGGGCCGGATAGAGCTCTACTCGCAGCGTTTGGCGAGCCACGGCTTCGACCCCATGCCGACGTATCACGAAGAGGAAGTGGAAGAGCCACCGCGCGGTTATTACCGACTGCTTTTCGGGCGAGCGCCAACTCACACCTTCGGTAGAACCACGAACAACCGGCTTCTCTCAGAGGTCTACGACGAGAACGCAGTTTGGGTAAACCCTGACGTAGCTGCCACATGGGGCCTGGCCGACGGCGAGAGAGTATACCTGCAGAATCAAGACGGTGTGCGATCGACCTATTCCGCACCCTTGAAAGTCACGGGCCGCATTCGCGCTGACTCAGTCTATATGGTGCACGGATACGGCCGCAAAGCGGAAAAGCTGCGCTTCGTGCACGGTAAGGGAATTGACGACAACGAACTGATCACCCGCTACAAGACAGATCCGATCATGGGCGGAACCGGCATGAACGTGAACTTCGTGACATTCCTGCGCGCGGAGGACGTTGAAGCCGAGCTAGAGCTGGCGGGCACGGGTGCGGAGGTGGATCATGGCTGATAAACGCTACGGCATGGTCGTCGACACCAGAACATGTGTGGGATGTAACGCCTGCGTTATTGGATGTAAGACCGAGAATGACGTTGCCGACGGGCACGTGCGGGACTGGGTATTCACGGAGACGACGGGTGGCTTCCCGAACCTTCAGATGACGGTGCGATCCGAGCGCTGCAACCATTGCGATGATGCCCCGTGTGTTTCGGTTTGTCCAACAGGTGCATCACACTACGGTCCGGGCCATACGGTCCAGGTGAACCCAAACAGATGCAGCGGCTGCAAGGTGTGTATAGCGGCCTGTCCGTACGATGCTCGGTTCATCGATCCCAATAAGGGTGCCGTGGACAAGTGCACGTTCTGTATGCACCGGATCGAAAACGGAGTACCGACGACGTCCTGTCAGGAGATATGTCCAACGGGAAGCATCGTGTTCGGCGATCTCAACGAACCCAATAGCGAGATTTCCAGACTGCTCGAGACCCGCGAGCACTACACGTTGGCTCCAGACGCGGGCACACGACCCAAACACTTCTACTTGAAGTGAGATGGATATCATGCAAGAGATCACAAACAACCGCGGCAATCCACTAATCGACCCGAGTCTGCACGCGTGGCACTTCGAGGTGCCGGCCTATCTGTTCCTCGGCGGTGTGGTTGCCGGAGTGATGATTCTCACTGGCCTGTGGATGTTGTGGAAACCAAATGAGCACCGGTCTCGCGGATTTGCCCTGGCACCGTGGGCGAGTCCGATCCTGTTGTCTCTAGGAATGCTGTTCCTGTGGCTCGACCTGGAAGACCGGCTGAATGCGTGGCGCTTCTATATGGTGCTGAAGCCAACGTCGCCTATGTCGTGGGGCTCGTGGATTCTGTTGGCGATCTACCCGGCATCAATACTCCTGGCTTGGGCAGGCACACCCGCGGAACTCCGGGAGAAGTGGCTCTCTCGGATGCCGCGTGGTACGCAAGTCGCAGCATTGGGGAAGTGGGCTTCTGAGAATACTCGCATGCTTGCGGTATCGAATGTCACCTTCGGGGCGTTGCTAGGCATCTATACAGGGGTGTTGCTTGGAACGATGGCGGCACGCCCACTCTGGAACTCGGCGATTCTCGGTCCCCTCTTTCTCGTGTCGGGTATGTCGACCGGTGCGGCATTCATACTGCTGTACAAACTCGCCGACAGTGAGCGGGCGCTGTTGAGCCGAATCGACATGGGCTTGATCCTGGTCGAGATCGCGCTGATCGCGATATGGCTCATCGGATTGGCGAGCGGCGGAGCGGCAGCACGCGAGGCGGTGGCCCTCTTCTTCGGCGGGCCGTACACGGCCGCGTTTTGGACGCTGGTAGTGGCGTTGGGTTTGGTGACGCCGTTCGTAGGAGAGTTGATCGAACTTCGACACAAGATCGTGCCCGGCCGCATGACCGCAGTACTCGTTTTGGTTGGCGGCTTCGCGCTGCGCTGGATAGTGGTGTACGCGGGGCAGCATGCAGGTTGGGTCAGCGACATCGCGCTGCGATAATCGTGATTCACGGAGAATTTGAACGATGAAAGCGAAACCATATTGGAACCCGTACATCGCAGGAGTCGTGCTCGGCCTGACGCTCCTCGCTACGTTTTTGATCGCGGGTCAGGGACTCGGTGCATCCGCGTTGCCCAAGCGCACGCTAGCGCTGGCTGGGAGCGAGGTTGCGCCCGAGTGGACAGCCAACAACGCGTCGCTGGGAATCTACCTGGCCGACGACGCCAACCCTCTGAAGAACTGGCTGGTGATTGAAGTCGTCGGCGTACTGCTTGGCGGTCTCATCGGGGCCATGTCGGCGGGACGCTTCCAAACAAAGGTCGAGAAGGGCCCTCGGATCTCGACGCGGGGCAGACTGATGTTCGCCGCGGGTGGCGGTGTGATCATGGGACTTGGGGCCGCACTCGCTCGTGGATGCACCTCGGGCCAGGCATTGAGCGGTGGAGCGCTCTTGGCCACCGGTAGCTGGGCATTCATGATGATGGTGTTCGCCGGAGGCTATACGCTGGCGTACGCGGTGAGGAGGCAGTGGACATGACCGGCCTATTTCCACTCGTCTTCGAAGTCGATGAGTTTCGTCTGGTGACGGCTATCGGCCTCGGCTTCATGTTCGGCTTCACCCTCGAACGCGCCGGTTTCGGCAATGCTCGGAAGCTCGCCGGGCAGTTTTATCTGAACGACATGACCGTCTTCAAGGTCATGTTCACCGCGATTTTGGTGGCGATGGTTGGTCTCCGCACATTTGCGGCCATCGGCTGGCTCGACATGTCCCGTATGTGGATCAACCCGACCTTCATGTGGGCGCAGGTTATCGGCGGATTCACGCTGGGCGCGGGGTTCATCATGAGCGGGCTCTGTCCGGGAACGTCTGTCGTATCGGCAGCCTCCGGTCGTATCGACGGTCTTGTTACGTTCGGTGGGATCTTCGTGGGTTCGTTCCTATTCGCACTGCTCATCGATTGGGTACCGGGTCTGGAGTGGTTGTACAAATCCGCCGGGTCGATGGGCGATTCGATTCTGCCTGATCTAATCGGCGCTCCTACTCCGGTTGTCGTTCTGGCCATCGTGGTAATGGCGGGTGGCGCGTTTATTGGTGCAGAGAAGGTCGAGAGACTCTTCCAGCAGCGCGCGAAGCCGGTGGAGTTGACGCCGACACCAACGAAACGCACGCCACGCCTCAAATTCGCCGTTGCCGGTTCGCTTGGTGTTATCGCATTGGTTGCTATCGGTGCTTCCGCACCGAGCTTTTCCGGTCCGCCGATCGAAATGGAAGAAATGAGTCCTCTTGAGCTTGCGGAGGAGATCATTCAAGGTGATCCGAACCTGATGATCCTTGATGTGCGCACGGAGGTGCCTGACGGTGAGGGTCGCATTCCCGGTTCGTATGCCGTGACTGCAGATAGTGTCGCGTTGGGCATGTTGAGTGCCGCGGCACCGACGACGAAAGTGGTTGTGTACGATCAGAACGGCTCGATGCGCATTGTTCCGGATGCATGGCCGCGTACGCTCGAGTACGTGGTGGTTCGTGGCGGCTTCACTGGATGGAAGAATGAGGTGCTCACGCCGGCCGAGCCGACTAGCTATGCGCTTGCCGAGCGAGAGTTCATTGAGCGTCAGAACCAGATAGCAGGGTTCTTCTCAGGGGCGGCCGTACAGTCGTCGGTGCAGGCTCCGCCTCCGGCTATGTCATCAGGGCCAAAGAAGAAAAAGAAGTCGATGGGTTGCTAAGGAAGGGTAAAGGCGACAGAAGACTCCGAGGCCAGAAGCCTCGGGGTCTTCTCGATTTATGCATTAGGATTCCGGCTTTTGCCCTCTTACAAACGCACTCATGAACTTGCCGTCCATCTCCGGCGCGACAGAGTCCAATGTCGAGCTGCAGCAGGCGTCACCCAGAAATGTCTGCGCATCTTCGGCTCTATAGATCCGCGTTGGCTCAATGTCGACTTCCTCAAATCCGACGTCTTCGAGTATCTGCTTGAATTCGGTCTCCTCGAGAGCACCCGCAACACATCCGACCCAAAGCTCCACGCTGCGCCGGATCTCCGGATCGACTTCCCCGCGTACGACGATGTCTGATACCGCAAAGCGACCACCGGGCTTGAGTACCCGAAATGCCTCTGCGAGGGTTATCCGTTTATCAGCCGAGAGATTGATCACGCAATTCGAGATGATTACATCGACGGAGTTATCTGGAAGCGGGATGTCCTCCATCTCGCCCTTCAGAAACTCCACGTTGGTTACCCCTGCCTCGGCGGCGTTCTTTCGCGCCAAACTGAGCATTTCGTCGGTCATGTCGAGGCCGTAGGCCTTGCCGGACTTGCCCACCCTTTTGGCCGACAGCAGTACGTCGATTCCTCCGCCCGATCCCAAATCCAGCACAACCTGGCCTTCCTTCAATTCCGCCAGTGCCGTTGGGTTTCCGCAACCTAGAGAGGCAGCAACGGCATCGGCCGGCAAATCTGATTTCTGGTTCAAGTCGTACAGGTTGGACGTGATCGGATCGCTACAACTCGATGACGATCCTCCCCCTCCGCAACATGAACTACCTGCGTTCGTAGCGACGTCAGAAGCGATCTGCCCATACTTCTCACGAACGATCTCCTTGATTCCTTTGTCACTCATTTTCTTTTCCTCTATTCGCCTCAGGAAGCTCTTCAGTTGGGCTGCAGACCGACTCACAGCAGCATGACTCAGGGTGTTCCGTTCCTTGCGCTAACGAGCCGATAATCACCTGCATTTCCTTCACAGTCTCGTAGTTGAGTGAGTAGTACATCCACTTTCCGCGACGTCGATTCCTTACCAAGCCGGCCTCCCGCAGGATCTTCAGGTGAAACGAGAGCAACGGCTGTTTGGCGCCGACAACGTCGGTTAATTCGCAAACGCAACGCTCCCCACCGGTGAGAAGCGCAATGATCTCCATCCTCTTGGGATCCGAGAGAGCTTGAAATGCTTGCGCAAGAAGTTTGAAATCAGTCTCAACTGCGATATTCATGTAGAACAACATATCAAATTCTTTTGATATGTCAACTCTCAACACACCTCCACTTCAACCGCACTCACCTGGCGACCCGCTTACGACGAATCGTAAATGCGGAAAAACCATCCCAATCGTGAAGCTGCCCACTCTGTACAGTACAATCTGTAAACGATTGTTTATCAATACGTTGCAGGGCTATGTTCTGAATGCTGAACGAATGTGTATTACGGAGGAGAGGAAGATCCGGCGAAAATTTGTGCGAAATGGCCTTGACCATAATAATATTTAATGTTACACAGTGATAATGATAAAATGGCCAAAAGCGCAGCGCCTGTCTGGCCAGAAGCAACCAGGAAGGCCTAGAGGAGTCCTGCAAGAGCCTAGCCATACGCTTACGGTTCGTATCCGGCGATTGATCGATATCGCCCACGAAGGAAAGGTGCGGGACGCGAGTCGGCTAACAGGGATTCCCTATCCTACCGTCAACGACCTCTACACAGGCCGCAGCTTGAATCCCAACCTAGCGACCCTTGAAGCTCTGCGAGCACCCTATGATATCGACATTACCTGGCTGATCTCGCCTGCCGAGCCGCAAGAAACGCCTCGCACCGGAATGATGGTGTTCTTGCCACCGGATCCAAACGCAGATCTGAAGCGACGGGCCCTAAGACAAGTGCAGATCCCGTTCGTCGCATGGCCCATGTATGAGGTGTTCTCATCTTTGGCTGCACGATTGAGTACCATGAAGGCAACCGCCGACCGACCGATAGTTGCTGAGGCGTCTGGCGACGCGCTGCTCTTCAGACTCGCGACATTCTTGTTCCAGCCGCTGCTCGCAGCGGAGAAGGCCGGCGAAAAAGGCGTGATTCCAGCGTGGGTCCAAGGCTCAGATCCAGAAGAAAAAAAGAAGTGGCGGTGGACAAATACGCTCGAGGCGCTAGGAGAAATGTGGTTAGCTGCCATGCCCGGCCTGTTGGCCGATCGTGGAGCTGAATCTGAATCTGTGCAGGAAAGCTAAGGAGTCTGGCGACCGTAACGCAGCGATACCAAATGAGCGTTACCACCCGGTGCAATCACCACGACATACAGATCGTCGTATTCGTCGTCTTCAATCACAGGTACGTGCAAGACACCTAACTCACCGATTATTGCGGGTACCGTGTTCGAGTGACTCACAATCACCACCGTCCCGCCGCTGTGTTGCGTGCGCACGATCTCGGCCATCTCGGCAGGATATGCACTACCGCCGGTTACGACGTTTAATTCGAGATCCAGGAGGTTGGCAAGCGGTAAGGCAGTAGCTCTAGTACGCTGGAACTGAGTGGAGTAAACGGCATCTACTCCCAATTCAGCCGCAACGTGCGCCAATTCAGCCGCGCGCTCCGTGCCTTGCTCCGTCAGTCCGGGATCGTCTCCAGAGAGTTCCTTTTCTGCGTGTCGAACTAGGAGAACGGTGGTGAAAGCACCCGGGTCGTCGTTTGGAGAGCGAGATTCGCACGCGACGAGACCCACAGTCAAAAAAAGACCGACCAACCCTTGGGCCGTATGCGTCCAGCGATTCATGATATGCCTGAGCGCGGATTAGTTCTTGTGCCGGAACGTGATTCGCCCGCGGCTCAAATCGTAAGGGGACAACTCCACAGTCACCCTATCTCCAGCCAGCACACGGATCCGAAAGCGGCGCATCTTTCCTGCGATCGTACAGAGCACTGTGTGCCCGTTTTCGAGGAGAACCCTAAAGGTAGCGTTCGGGAGTACCTCAGAAACCGTACCTTGAAGTTCTATCGCCTCGTGTTTTACCATATTCGGCTCAGTCCGAGACCTTTACTACGTTTTCGGCCGCCGGTCCTTTTTCGCCCTGCACCACGTCAAACTCGACGCTTTCACCCTCTGCCAGAGATCGGAACCCCTCAGCCTGGATTGCCGAGTGGTGTACAAAACAATCTTGTTCACCTCCATCAGGAGTAATGAAGCCGAAACCCTTCGAATCGTTGAACCACTTGACCTTGCCCTTCGTGCGCATCTTCAGCGTATCCTCTTCGCTTGATCTGGTTGAATCTCACCTACCACCTCAACAGCCAATCAGCGGCATCAACATCTCGCTAGCTGCCCGAGAAAAAAAAGAGACCTGTTCGCAACCCAGGTCCCTTCATTGTGTTACCTGTCGCTGGCCCAAGATAGCAATCTGTACTGCCACTGTCAAAACGGTCACGCACACCTATCGGACATTGATAACCCCTGCCATGCGGGGATCATCTGGAGCTGAAACGCTCGAGGAAATCTTTCTCGTCGGCCTTGAGACTCGACACTCCGCTTGCACCTATCTTGTCGAGGATGCGGTCCAGCTCTTCACGATTAACCGGGTGCAGATCATCGCGCGGGATTCTCTGCCACTTCACAATGTCGGCAGCACTGTTCGAAACCTTCTTCGGCCTGGGCTTGGCTTTGGCCTTGAACTTGGCAGCCGGCGAGCTTCGCTCCCACCATTTCAGATAAAGGAAACCACCGAGGAACCCGCCAAGGTGGGCGAAGTGCGCCACGTTTCCGCCACCCTGCCAACCCAGGTAGAGCGAAACAGCCGTAAGGACAGCTACCAGTACACGCGCTTCAACGGGCAACACACCCCAGATATAGATCCGCTCCCTTGGCCAATACAGGGCGAAACCCATCAACACGCCGAATACCGCACCAGACGCACCGACGATT